>DBFBEA010000001.1:0-62033 GCA_048248475.1 Collinsella sp.
TGATGGCCTTCTTGCCCTTGAGGTTCTTCACCTCGTGGCGAGCGCCCTCACCAAAGTACAGATCGCGAGGATTGGTAAAACGTCCCATACTGTGCCTCCTAAACAAGCCCCTCTTAGACTTGCGTATATAACGGAGCACCCGATTGGCTCCGTTAGGACCGTTTTGCGCGTTGCCGGCGATGACAATGCGCGATGTCTGAACGTCTCAACGCTCAGACAAACACTATTTTACCGTTCTGGTTGGTCAGTTATTCACCTAAAGCCGATAATGATGAAACGTTTTTTCTATCCCTGAAGACCCTTGTGGGGCATTCATACTCCCAAGCTGGGCAAACGTTTTATCAGGGTTAACCACATATCCCGGGCAGGACTGTGCCCCTCCAAAATGTGCCCCGTTCGCCGCCAAAAATCGACCGTTTACGGCACTGTGATACCACCCGCGCAACCGAGGTGCCGACATTTGTGCGACATCCGTCTTCGTGGTGCAAAGGTGCAAGTCCAAGCGCGGCACCCCCGGTGTGCCACATGCGGGTAAACTAGAACTTTATATAGAGACATTTGAACCCTAACCGCAGCAAAGGAGGCCCCATGGCATTCGATCCCATTCAAGAGGATTGCCATCGCCTCGTTCTTGAGGCCTTGCGCCGCGACAATATCCCGCTCACTGACGGCCCCGCCGTCGAGCGTCTGATGGAACAATTCACCCGTAACCCCGCGCCGCTCATCGTGCACGACCGCGACCGCGCCGGGCATCTGATCGCCAAGGTGGTCGAGGCCGTCGACTACCGCATTCCCTTTATCCCCGACGATGCCCAAGCCGAGCAGGAAGAGGCAGCCGCCGAGAACATGCTCCGCGAGGCAGCCGCGCTCGATCCGGCCAACTGGGATGCCCAGCGCATGCTGACGGCGCTCACCGCCGAATCCAACGAGGAATACGTACAGTATCTGGTGTCCAAGTGCGACGAGGTGGAGCACGACCTGGCGCTCAAGATTGCCTCGGCACAGGACCCCTACGAGCGTGAGGCCGCAGGCGACCTGACCCGCCGTCCCTACCTGCGCTGGCTTGCCGCCTTGGCATCGCGCGCGCTCATTAGCGGCCGCTACCGCATGTCGCTGGATGCCGCGAATCGCAGCCTGGACTTTGCGCCCAACGACCCCGCTGGCGTCCGCCATACCGCGATGCTTGCCATGGCAAAGCTCGAATACCCTGCCGAGGAGCTCAAGCGTTTTCGTTCCGCCCACTCCGTACCCTATCTTGCCAACACGCCGCTGCGCCGCCGTCCCAAGGACGCAGAGCGCGACTTGGACCCGTGGACGCTCATCGCACTGATGAGCGCAGCCTGGCGCGAACTGGATTACGAGGGCGCCGAGCACTACCTGCGCATCCTGGTGCGCTCATGCCCGCACGCAGCCGAAGCACTCTACTTCCAAACCGAGTTTCCCGATGGCATCTATGCCCGCGTCAACGTAGGTCCGGGCTCCACCGATGAGCTTGTCCTTGCCCTGTCCGAGGCGACGCCGGTGCTGCAGGAGGGCCTAGGCGCGCCCGACAACGCCAGCTTTGCCGCCTGGGTCGCCACCAACGACATCGTGCGCTCTCAGATCGACGAACGAATCCTGCGCGCGGCCGAACAGGGATTGCCGTTTAAGGGAGGAGACCTCTAATGGATCCGAGCGTCTACATCCCCGCCTATCTGGAGCGCACCTATCTGGCGTCGCACCCCGAACTCACCGATGCAGCACGCGAGCTTGTCCATAACGACATCAGCGCAAACCCCCACAAGTATGCGCAGACCGAGCATGCCCAAGCGCTGCTGTCCTATGCCGGCGTTCATCGTCATTTGCTTGACGAGCTTCGCCGCATCGAGGACATGGGCAGCGACGAGGAGTTTGAGCAGACGCGCAACCGTCTGTTCGACGATATGCGCGATGAGCTGCTCAAGATCGTCCGCGTCGATGCACTTGCCGTCGATGCGCAGTTGCTCGCCATCATCCTGGCGGACACGCCCGTCGATGCCTGCCTGGGCGACCTGATGAAGCTCGAGGCGAGCACGGCCGACTACCTGCAACAGAGCGTGCCCGGTTTTGATATGGAGGCTCCGCACTACTGGGCCAATAATGTTTTGGCCGACGGTATCACCGCAGCAGACCTTACCGTGAGCGAGCCGGCTCTAATCGGGTGGCTCCACACGCTCGAGGCCATCTCGCAGCTGTGTATGGCGAGCGCTCGTTACCGCGCCGCCGCCAACTATTCTCGCCGTGTCCTTAAGGCGGAGGGCTATCCCACCCGGGCCGCCGGCACCGTGTTGCTTGCCCTCGCCCGCTTGGAAGACCAGGACGGTTTTTTTGCCCTGGCCCATCAGCTCGAGGAGCAGATGGGGGCAGACGCACTCGAGAACTCCCCCTGGTACCTGCTCGCCCGCACGATCCTGCTGTTCAAAACAAACAAGATGCGCCCGGCGACGCGCGCGCTGCGTGAGTTCGCCAACCGTTGCGAGGGCGGCGCGTTCTTCTTGCTGAACCCCATGTACCAGACGCCGTATCTTCCCTGCCGACCCGAGCCGCGCGACCCCTGGGACCTCTCGCACCAGGCGGTTTGGGAAGCCGACGGCATTATCTCGGACACCCCCGACTTTGCCCCCTGGGCCAACGCCTGCGAAGACGTATCGCAGCTTGCCCAGGAATTTGCGCGCCGCTACGGCTTTTAGCGACGCGATCGCCCCGACCATGTCATCTATGTTAGGAACGGCTTCATGAACCTCCGCTCATCTCTTGCCTGCACCTCGAGCGATATCGCTCGCTGGGGGCTGCGCTCCGTCCTCAAGCGCCAGGGCGGCGTGCTTCCCGGCCGCATCGCCATGAAAATCGACCCCGAGCTGCTAAGCGACCTCGCGAGCCTGGTCGACCGCAGCGTGGTGATCACCGGCACTAATGGCAAGACCACCACATCCAACCTCATCGCCGACGCCGTTGCTGCCAGCGGTGCTACCGTGGTGTGCAACCGTGCCGGCAACAATATGGAGCCTGGTGTGGTGGGTGCTCTGCTCGAGGCCCGCGGCGGCCTTAAGCACACCAGCAGCGGCAAGCGCGTGGGCGTTTTTGAGTGCGACGAGCTCTACACCGTACGCGTTCTGCCCAAGCTCAAGCCGACGTACTTTGTGCTGCTCAACCTGTTCCGCGACCAGCTGGACCGTTACGGCGAGATCGACCACACCCAGGACGTCATCGCCCACGCGCTGGAGCTTTCACCGGCAACGACGCTCATCTACAACGCAGACGACCCGCTGTGTGCCGCGATCGCCGCGCGCGTTCCCAATGCAAGCATCGCCTTTGGCATCGACGGTGCCACGGGCACCGAGTCCGATCGCATTAGCGACTCGCGTTTTTGCTCGCAATGTAACGCGCCGTTGGAGTACGACTATGTGCAGTACGGACAGCTTGGCGCATACCATTGCCCCTCGTGCGGCTGGGCCCGCCCTGGGCTTGTCCGTCGCGTGGCGGGCGTGGAGCTCGGCTGCGACGGCTACGGCTTTGACCTGGTCTTTGGATCTGCGCCCGACGCGGCTGCCGTACACATCGCCACGCGCTACAACGGCCTGTACATGGTCTACAACGTAGCCGCAGCCTTCTTCGCCGCCCACGAGCTGGGCGTGGACGCGGCGCATCTGCAGCCCACGCTCGATGCCTACATCCCCGCCGGCGGGCGTATGGGCCGCTGGGAGATCGCCGGCCGTACCGTCGAGGCAAACCTGGCCAAAAATCCCGTGGGTTTCGATCGCCAGATTCAGTCCATTAAAACGGCAGGCGGCAGGCTCTGCGCCTTCTTCCTCAACGACAACGATGCCGACGGCCACGATGTATCGTGGATCTACGACGTCGACTTTGAGCGCATCGCCGACACGCCGGGTCTTGTCGCCTTTGCCGGAGGCACGCGCGCGCACGACATGCAGGTGCGCCTCAAGTACGCCGGCATCGACGCCGCCATCATCTCGAATATCGAGCAGGCAATCGGCGCCGTGGCAGACGAGGAGGCTGGCGACACTTTCTACGCCGTCGCCAACTACACGGCCTTTCCGCCGCTGGTCAAGGAGCTCGACGGGCTTAAGGATACCGATGCGAGCTCGGTTGCCTCCTGCGCCGTAACACGCGCCGATGGGAGCGCTGTCCCCGTCGGCGTCGCGCCGACCGAGCTTTCGCGCCCGCTGCGCATCGTCTATCTGTACCCCGATGCCCTCAACCTCTACGGCGACGGCGGCAACGTCATCGCTCTCGAGCGCCGCTGCGCCTGGCGCGGCATTCCCGTGCGCGTGGACGAGGTCCGTATGGGCGAGTCGCTCGATCTGCATGATGCCGATATCGTCATGATGGGCGGCGGCTCCGACCGCGATCAGTTGGCTGTGGCACACGAGCTGCTCGCTCAAAAAGACAAGGTTGCGGCCTATGTTGAGGACGGCGGCTCGCTGCTCGCCATCTGCGGCAGCTATCAGCTGCTCGGCCGTTCGTACTATATGGGCGAAAATCGCATTGAGGGCATGGGCATCATTGCCGCCGAGACCGTGCGCGGCTCCGACCGTCTGATCGGCAACGTCGCCGTCAAGACCGACCTGGCACCCGAGCCCTTTGTGGGATTCGAGAACCACGGCGGCCGCACTCTGCTCGACGCAGATGCCACGCCGCTTGGAACGTCCGTCGTCACGGGCACCGGCAACAACGGAGACGACGGCTTCGAGGGTCTGATCTACAAGGGCGTCATCGGCACGTACCTGCATGGCCCGGCGCTGCCCAAGAACCCCGAGCTCGCCGACTGGCTCATCGCGCACGCCCTCGAGCGCCGCGGCGATGCACAGGCCACAGCCCTGCTGCCGCTCAAGTCCCTCGACGACACCTACGAGCACGCCGCCCACGACGCCGCCATGAAGCTCCTCCCCTAACGCCCCGCCACCACAAAGGGGACAGCCACCTTTGTGGTGGTTTTGCCCCGTCCCAGCGGTTTGTCTCAATCTGTAACATTTAGACCGTTAAAAGTCGTCTTGCTGTTACAGAATGAGATGTTCGTCCCGACGCCTGCCGTCTGTCTCGATCTGTAACAGATAGAGCCGATTTGCCCGCCCAGATGTTACAGATTGAGATATTTGAAAATCGGAATAGAAGCCTACTCCTTTGTGGTGGTTTTCCAGTTTGCCAACGATATACGCGCCGGCAAAAAAGTCTGCTATACTCTTTCCCGCTGTCCCCATCGTCTAGCGGCCAAGGACGCCACCCTTTCAAGGTGGATATCGCGGGTTCGAATCCCGCTGGGGGCACCATTTGAAAAAAGTACGAACCCGTGAGACCTCAAGTCTTGCGGGTTCGTTGCTTTCGGCGTCGAAGTTCATGGTCACCACAACGGCCTCGTCAGACACCATCACCTGATACACGAAGGCGTCAAGGAGAAGCTCGTCGGTGAGCGTGGCACCGAACTGAAGGAACCGCGCGAAGTTCTCCGGGTCTATGCGCTTGCGGTCGTACATGGCAAGCTCGCGCTCGGCGCGATCCTTCTGCGCCTCAAGCTCCTCGGCCCTCTCCTTGGTGCCGGGAACCACGATGCCCTGCTCCACCGCCTTGAGGATGTTGGAAAGGCCCGTCTGGGCGGCTCTCAGCGCCGCTGCGGCCCGCTTTCGCCCCTCGGCTACCTCCTTAGGCTCCCCGCCGTCAACGCACATCTCGGCGATTCTGCGGGCCTCCTCCGGCTGCGACAGAAGCTCCCTCAGCGCCTTCACGATCTGCCCCTCAAGCCAGTCGCGGCGAACGGGCTTGACCTCCTTGCAGCTGCCGCAGGCGTAGTACTCGTACTTCCGCTTCGAGGAGCCGCGCCCGGACACCCCGCGCATGTTGCGCCCGCACGCCGAGCAGATCACGCGCCCGGAAAGCGCGAAGTCCCCCCACTGCTCGTTCTGGCGCTGCTTCTTGCCCTTCACCCGCTGAGCCTTCATGAAGACCTCCTCGCTGATTATCCTCGGCATGCCGTCCTTCTGGGTTATCCCGCCCCACGAGTAGATGCCCCGGTACTTGTCGTTGTGGAGCATGTTGTTCACGAACGTGTCCTTTATGGGGTTGCCCGCCCTCGACACGACGCCGCGCTGCCGCAAGTCCATCGCTATCGAGTTGACGGACTCGCCGTGCGTCCTGCGGCGGAACACCTCGCGGACTATCTCGGCCTCCTCGGGCACGATCTCATAGCGCCCGTCCTCGCCGGTTCGGTAGCCGAAGCACCGCACGCCGTTGGTCTTGCACTGAAGGGCGTTGCCCTCCATCCCACGGCGGGAGCGTATCGAGGTCTTGCGCGACTCGCACGCGGCAAGGCCCTCAAGCAGCTTCTCGTAGATGATGCCCTCGGGCGAGTCCGGTATCGCCTCAAGGGCGGACACGAGCCTCACGCCGTGGGCCTGAAGCTCGCGCTTGTATATGGGGGCGTCGAACGGATCGCGGCTGAACCTGTCCATCATGTAGACGAGCACGATGTCAGATTCCCCGGCGTTGGCGATCATCTTCTGGAACTGCGGGCGGTCGTCGGTTCGCCCGGATATGGCGTAGTCGCAGTACTCGGCCACGATGGCGTAGCCCTCGCGGGCGCACCAGTCACGGCAGACCCTCAGCTGGTCTTCGATGGACGCCTCGCGCTGCTTGGAGCACGAGAACCGCGCGTAGAGAACGGCGGTCTTCTGTGACATAATGTGCATGCCTCCTTTCGAGGCCTTTGTTTGCAGCCCCGGTGATGTGTCTTGGCGGACGCACCGGGGCTTCGTCTTTAGGTTTACTCGGTTTCGAGCATCGAGTATTCCTCGCTGTATTCGCCGGTTTCAAGCGTGTATCCAAGTGCGTCGCGAAGGTTCTCGACGTTTCCTTGCGAGTACTCGTCCTCATCCCCGGTTGTCAGCTCCATAGCGATCATTGTGCAAAGCATAAGAACGCGCTCGTCCGGCTTGTTATTCTCCGCATCAATGTTTGGGCCGTTCTCGTCAATAGCGGATTGAACGGCTGCGGCGGTTGTATCGTAGCCGTCGGAACCGGAAACATAGCTGCCCGCCAGATCGTAAACCTTGGTTCCCATGTCGTAGGCGGCCTCGGACATCCCTTCAGGAATGCTCTTCTCTTCTTCTGGCTGTGAAGAGCATCCGGCAAGGCTTAATATCGCTGCCCCTGTTACGGCCACGAATCCCCTTCTAGTCAAGTTCACAGGTTCCTACCTTTCTCCAAGTGTCGAAGCAAGGCCCTCAGCAGTTGCAATAAGGGCCGCCTTTCCGCTTTCCGATAGCTTTCGGTAAAGCTCAAGAAGGCGCTGCTCGTCCTTTGGCATGCCCTTATGCGCGCCTTCCTCAAGATCAAACAGGTCGCCGATGGTGCACTCGAAGTAGCGCGCAAAAGCGGCGGCAGTATCCATGTCAGGGCTTGTAACGCCGTTTTCATAGTTTTGATAGGTGCGGTATTTGAGGCCGAATATCTCGGCTGCTTTCCGCTGGGTTAAACCGCGCTCAATGCGCTTTGTTTTCAGGCTCATCTCACGCCTCCTTTAGCATCTAGGCCGAAGCATACAAGAAACTTGTACGTCTGGCAATATTTCAGCCTTTACAGACACAAGATTCTTGTGTAAGCTTCGGTTTGGACGCAAGAAACTAGTGTGTTAGGAGGAGCTATGCGAAACAATCTTGTGTCAGAGCGTAAGCGGGCTGGGCTGAGCCGAAAAGAGGTCGGCGAGAAGATTCACCGCTCGGAGGACGTAATCGGTAAGTGGGAGCGCGGCCAAAGCTCGCCGCTTCTTCCCGATGCGATCGCGCTCGCAAAACTCTATGGGTGCTCGATTGACTACCTTGCGGGGCTTACCGACGAGCGCCGCCCTATGGCAACGGTGGGCTAATGAGCGCCGAAGATCGCAAAGAGTACATGCGCGAAACCCTCATTGCGCTCTACCTGAGGTGGCTCGAAGAAGGTGAGCCGGTCAGGTGAAGTGGACTACCCAAAAGCTCAAGTACCTCAGCGACCACGCAGACGAGGGGGCGGAGGCGGTAGCCGAGGCCCTAGGGTGCTCGCCCCATGCCGTCGAGGTTCAGGCCAGCCGATACGGAATCTCCCTCCGCAAGGTCTGGCAGTGCCCGAAGTGCGGCATGCGCGTCAGGAAGCCGCTTTCCCCGAAGACGGGGTGGTGCGCGTCCTGCTCCAAGGAGCTGCGAAACGAGGAGATCGCGGAAGAGGTGCGCGAGTTGGAAGAGGAGGTGAGGCGGGAGGAGAGAGTCAACCGCGAGCGCCAACGCCTATACAGCGCAAAGCATAGGCACAAGAAAACGCTCAAGAAACTGAGAAGTAAATGAGAACCGTTCAGTTACCTGCGGAAACATCGGAAAGGAGAGAACGTGACCAAGCAAAAGAAATATCCGGGCACCCCCACCTACCACAGCATGAGCGCCCGGAACGGCCGACAGGCCACGAACAGCGTAACACGCCAGATCCGCATGCCGGCTCAGACGATGCGCATACCTGCCGAAATCGAGCGGGAAAACCAGATGCGGGCGTTCAGGGCCGGGCTTCTTCTGGGCATCGGCGTCGCGGCGCTCGTGTGCGGGCTGATCCTGTGGCTCTGGGTCATCCCCACCATGGACGCTGCGGTTGCGACCGCACAGGGGATGGTCGCATGAGGAAGATGGAGACCCCGGACAACCAGATGGCGCTTCCGGGGCTAGACCCCAAGGGCGAGCAGCGCATGGCCGACGCTAGGGCTTGGGTGAAGGCTCATCCCGTCGAGTTCGGATGGTACAAGGAAAACGCCCGCGCGGAGTGCGCCCGCACCCACGACGGCAAGGCAAGCCCCAACCGAGCGCTCTACGGCATGCGCATCAAGTTCAGCATCGAGCTGCCCAACCACCTCGCGCCGTACCTCGCGCGCATTGCCATGGAGCAGGACAAGACCATCCGCATGAGGGTCGCGCGCAGCGACGCCGACGGCTACACGACGGCGGTGCTCCGATGAGCTGGAAGACCAAGCGCGTCGGCGTTGCCGAGTGCGTCATGTGCTTCCCGGAGGTGCCCACCAAGCAGCGCCCGAAGTTCGACACGAAGCGCTTCCGCACCTACACGCCGGACAAGACCCGGCACGCCGAGAAGTCCATCAAGCGCCAGTGGGAGGCCGCAGTGGGCGACCGCTGGAAGGACTTCGCAACCGAGGTTCGCGTCTTCATCGAGGTTCAGCGCCCCTTGGCCAAGAGCAACCCCAAGTACTGGGCGGGGCGTCCCGATCTGATGAAGCCGGACGCGGACAACCTCGCCAAGGTCATCTGCGACAGCCTCAACGGGCTGGCCTACCGCGATGACTGCCAGATCACGCAGCTCGGCGTGACCTTCGACCCGAGAACCCCATACAGCGACGAGTGCCTCATCCGGGTGCGCGTCGAGTACTACAGCGAACGATACGAGAAGGAGGCCAAATGAGCGCCACCACCATCAAGGCCCATTTCAAGCAGTACACCGGCAAGGGAGGTGCCGCGAACCTTCAGTTCGAGGTGCTCACCTCGGCGTCGGGCTTCTACGACGCCATCAAGCTCGCCGGGCAGACGGTCGTGCTGACCATCGAGACCGAGCAGCAGGAACTCGACCTCGACGCGTGCGACGAGTACGAGGTGGAGCCTCTGCCGCTCGATGACGAGCCTATCGAGCGCCCCGCCAACGTTGACGCCGAGACCGGCGAAATCTACGACCCCATCGAGGACGAGGCCCGCATGCTGGGCGAAGGGAGCAACTAGCCATGAGGTACTTCGAGGACAACATCCTTGGCGAAGTCAACATGCACGATCTGCACGACCACCTGCACAAGGCAACCGGCATCGTTGAGAGCAACGTCCTGTTCATGCTCACGAACGAACCCGACGAGACCCGCACCTGCGAGGTCGAGATGTGCCAGTCCTGTTTCAACGCCATCGCCGTCTGCGAGGCGATCGTCTCCAAGTACCCGGACGAGGTTTCCGAGAAGGCTCTGGCAAACGCCCGAAGCGAGATGTCTAAGCTGAGGAAGAAGGGCGACGAGATCAGCGCCCTCCTCGCGATCCTGCTGGGGAGGTGCTAGCCGTGAACCTTACCAACAGCCTGAACCTCCCGCGCCCGTTCGTCTCTGCGGCTGAGAGCGATTACAAGTACACGCCCAAGCGCTACAGCGTGACCGCCCTTCTGAAGGGCACGCGCGAGGCCATCCTTCAGCGCCGCCACGACGACGAGATCACTCAGGACGTGGCCGACATGGTGTGGGCCGTCTTCGGCTCGGCGGTGCACCAGATTCTCCAGAACGCCGAGGAGACCAAGACCCAGCTCAAGGAGAACCACCTCGTCATCGACATGCCCAACGGCTACCAGCTGAGCGGCATCTTCGACCTCTACGACGACGCGACCGGCACCGTCACCGACTACAAGACGGCATCCGCTTGGAAGGCCGTGTTCGGCGCGAAGGACAAGAGCGAGCTTGCGGACTGGCGAAAGCAGACCCTCATCTACTGCTGGATGCTTCGGCAGATAGGATTCGACGCCCATCGCGGCGAGATCGTGGCGCTGCTCAAAGACCACAAGAAGAGCGACGCCAAGAACAAGGCCGACTACCCCAAGCACCCCGTCTGGCGCGTCGGCTGGGACTTCACCGACGAGCAGATTGAGCAGTGCGGCGAGTGGTTGGTCAAGCGCTTCGAGGAGATCGAGGCCGCCGAGCAGCTTCCCGACGACCAGCTCCCCATGTGCACCGAGAGCGAGCGCTGGCACCGCGCCGACAAGTGGGCCGTCATGAAGGAGGGCCGCAAGACCGCCATCCGCCTCTACGACAGCAAAAGGGAGGCCAACGCCCGCATGAAGCAGGAGAGCGCCAACGGCAAGGGCAGGTTCTACGTCGAGCACCGCCCCGGCGAAGACCCGAAGTGCATGGACTACTGCTCCGCATGCCAGTTCTGCGACCACTACAGGAAGCTCACGGAGGTGCAGTGATGGCCGACACCAAGACGCTCGCGGAGGCCCTGTGCGCCGCGCAGAAGATGATGCAGAACCCCAAGAAGGACAAGACCGCCAAGGTTCGCACCCGCACCGGCGGTGAGTACACCTACAACTACACCACGCTTGACGCGGTGCTCGACGTGGTTCGCCCCGCGCTCAACGAGAACGGCGTGTTCCTCTCGCAGCACTCCGAGGTTGTCGAGAACGGCATGCTGCTGCACACGTCCGTGATGTACGGGGAGACCATGCAGGTGCTCGACGTTACCCCGTATCAGTACGACAGCGACCCGCAGGAGTTCGGCAAGCGCGAGACATACGCCCGCCGCTACTCGCTGCTCAAGGCGTTCGGCCTCGCTGGCGACGACGACACCGACGGGGACACCGGGGCGGGCGGAACAACACCGCCCGCGAACCCCCGCAACCACCCGCTGGGGAACACCACGGGGAAGAAGCAGCCCGCGCAGGCGGCGCAGCCCGACAAGAAGAAGTGGCTCACGCGCTGCTTGCAGCTCAAGGCCCAGTGCATGGCTCAGGGCGTGAAGGAAAGCGGTCTCGACAGCTGGTACAAGGCCAGCTTCGGGGACGTGCAGCCCGGCGACCTGACCCTTGGGCAGGTGACCGAGTGGGGCAAGTACCTCGCGCAGATCGCCAAGGACTCAGACCACAGCAAGGAGGAGTCGGATGAGCATCAATCGAGTGACGATTAGCGGCAACCTCGGGCGCGACCCGGAGCTTCGCGCAACCGCGTCGGGCACGCAGGTGTGCAGCCTCGCGGTGTGCGTGAACACGCGCCAGAAGGTCAACGGCGAGTGGTCGGACAAGGCCAACTGGGTCGACGTGATCTTCTTCGGCAACCGCGCCGAGAGCATCGCCAAGTACCTCGCCAAGGGTTCCCACGTGACCATCGCCGGAAGGCTGAGCCAGAACACGTGGGAGACCAAGGAGGGCCAGAAGCGCAGCAAGCTTGAGGTCATCGGCGAGGACATCGACTTCCAAGGCGGCAAGCGCACGGGGCAGGCCGCAGAGGATCAGCCCGCAGACGTCTACGACGACGACTGCCCGTTCTAGGAGGAGACCATGAACACCTATTCAATCGCGCACCTCGCGGCCATCGCGTACCTGAACTCCAAGGGCCTCAAGGCCGAGGGCGCTTGCAAGTACGTGTGCGACGAGGGAACCGCCGACGTCGTTGTGAAGGACGGCGAGGTGACCGTCCTCGTGATCGTGACGGCGAAGCGCCAGCGCGGCGAGGTCAAGGAACCGGAGTTCAGCTACAAGCGCTTGCAGCACATCGCCATGTGCTTCCTCGTTGAGCACCCCGAGGTGGACGCGCTCCGCTTTGATGTCATCGAGGCGCTTATCGGCACCGGCGCAACCGTGTCCGTCAACGCGCTTGAGGGCGCTTACTACTGGGAGCGTTAGGTCATGCAGGAAGCCAAGTTCACATGGTTTCCGAAGCTCACCGCAACGGTGGCCAAGGTGCCGGAGGAGCAGCGAGGAGCGATCCTCTGGGCCTTGGCCCAGTACGGCACCTACGGCATCGAGCCTGAGCTTGAGTGGCCGTTTGATGCCATCTTCGAGAGCCTGCGCGAGGACATCGACAACTCCAAGCGCGCCATTTCGAGCGGTGGAACGGGGGGACGCGGAAACAAGAAGGGTGCTTCAAGCGACTCGAAAGACCCCTTTGCAAACAGCGAAACCCCCCTTTCCGAGTTCTCAAACCTCGATTGCGATTACATCGAAACGGGGGTTTTGGAAACCGAAAACGGGGGTTTGGAAGATGCCGAACCCAAACCAAACCATACCAAGCCAAACCATACCAAGCCAAAGAAGAGGTTCGTCCCGCCCTCAGTTGACGAGGTTCGCGCCTACTGCGCGGAGAAGGGCTACACGTTCGACCCGGAGGCTTTCGTGGCGTTCTACGATTCGAAGGGCTGGAAGGTCGGGCGCAACCCCATGAAGTCGTGGCAGGCGGCATGCACCACATGGCAGAAGCGGCAGGGCGACAGGAAGGAGGCCAGCCATGACGAGTACTCGAATCTCTGACGCGCTCAAGGGCCTCGACGTGCCGGAGGGCATCGAACCGGCCAAGCCCGTGCCCTTCGAGCAGACCGACGAGTACCGCCAGATGATGCGCAAGGCCCGCGAGTGCAGGCTGCGCAAGGCCGGGCTTCGAGGCGGCTACATGCGCGCCCAGAGCGACATCGGCGAGCGCGTGTGCAGGATCGTGGAGCGGGGCCGTGGCGCGTACCTCTGGGGCGAGCCGGGGCGCGGCAAGACCTACGCGGCGGCCCATGCGGTGCGCGTCGCCGTCGAGCGCTCCAAGGGCACCAAGCCGCCCGCGAAGCTCGTGAGCGCCAAGCACCTGCTGGACAGCATCCGCGACGGCTTCAACGGAGGAGACCGCGACGCTCTGAGAAGGGCCGAGACCGTTCCGCTTCTGGCGCTTGACGACCTAGGTGCGGAGAGGCCCACCGACTGGGCAATCGAGACGCTCACGGGCCTCATAGACGCCAGAACCGCCGAGGGGCTGCCGACCATCGTCACGAGCAACTACAGCCTCGGGCAGCTGCGCGAGCTTTGGGGCGGCATGCCCGGCGCTCGCATCGCCTCAAGGCTCGGCGGGGCCTGCGAGCGCATCGAGGTGACTGGGCCGGACAGGAGGCTCCGATGATCTCGATGGGACAGCTTCAGGGCCACTCCTTGGAGAGGGCCGAGCTTTACGGAAAGCCCCACGTGGGCGCGCGATACACCGGCAAGGGAGCGAGGGACTACGAGCGCACGCAGGAGTGGTGCTGCATCTGCGGCAAGCCTGCCATGAGCTGCCACCACGTGATACCGAGGGGGCGCGGCGAGCGCTTCAACCTCGTCACGCCGAACGGCAAGTGGAGCCTTCGCAGCCCGCTGTTCGCGCTCTGCGGTTCCGGCACCACGGGGTGCCACGACGGGTTCCACGGCGCGGCGCGATTCGTTCCCCGCTGGGTGTGGGACAACATCCAGTTCGAGCAGCAGTGGTGGGACGGGCTTCTTCTGAAGCTGTTCCCCCCGCACCATCCCGGCCTCTACGACTACGGGCGCTGGGAGATTGAAGACCGGGATACCGGCAGGATCATCACCATCAGGGAAAGGGTTTGAAATGGAAATCAGGACTTGCGAGGAGTACGTGCTTGCCAAGCTTCATGCGGCTGAGGCAGCGAACGAGGTGCTTCGCGGAAAGATCGCGGAGCTTGAGCGCGAGAAGAGCGAGGCGGACGCCAAGAAGGCTGAAAGCCCCGACGGCGAGATCGAGCCGAGGCAGGTGCAGATCGTCAAGCTCAACGAGCCGTTCGAGACGGCCTATCTCACGGTGAAGGACGTCTACGACTTCAAGCACAGCGAGAACGGGCTTGGGCTTACTGCTGAGGAGGCGCGCGAGAAGGCCGCAAGCGAGGAGGGCCTGCGAGAGGTGGCCCGCAAGCGCGTCGGTTGGAGCAGGAACGAGGCCATGAGCGTTGAGACGCGCATCTGGCCCTGCCAGCTCCGCACCGGAACCCAGACGTTCGTTATGGACGTTTGGGACAACGGGCGCAACCTCAGCGAGGCGCGCGTGGCCAAGGACACCGAGAAGGCGTGCACGGGGAATTACTTCCCGGCGTACCGCGCGCAGGAGCTTGAAAGGTTCGGCCTCGACCTGCTCAAGAAGCGGCTCATCGAGTACGCCGACAAGCTGGACGCCGAGGCGAAGAAGGGCGAGGAAAACGAGTGAGAAGGCTTCTTTTCGCAATCGCGATAGCTGCCGCCGTGAGCATTCCGGCGGCCATCATCTACGCGGCGCTGAGGGCGTTGCAGCTTCTTGCCCTCGGGCTTGCGTTCCTGTGCTTTCTGTCGCTCGTAGCGTGAAAGGAGACACGATGAAAGACGTTAAGGCGGAGCAGGCGCGAATCCGCATCGACGCGGCGCGCAAGCACCTCACCGAGGCCCTTGAGGCCGTCAGCGGGCCGGAGCCGGACTGTACGAGGTGCGAGGCCTGCATGGACATGGCGAGCGACGTGCTGCCTACGGTCATCGATGGTGAGCCGCGATGAGCCTGAGCAAGGACGAGTGGCGCGCCGGGATCACCGAGGAGAGCAAGCCCATGGGCTGCATGGGGTGTCTCTTCCTCGTGCTTGCGTGCTTGGCGCTCGACGGGCTGACGGTGTTCTTGGGCTACCAGATCGTGATGCTCGTCAGAGACATCATCGCCGGTTGAGTTGACAATGCGGGCGGGGCCGAGGGCTTGCAGGCTAGGCCCCGCCGGACGAAAGGATTCTATCATGGCAAGGTACTACGAGATAAACGAGACAGATGCGCGCATGGCGCACGAGGCGAACAGCATGCGCGAGTTCAAGGCCGGCAGCGAGACCGAGGACTACCGCGCGCAGGTGGACGAGGCCTACCGAATGGCCGAGGAGCAGGCCGAGCGGTTCCCTGAGCTTGCGGAGAAGGCCTACGCGCTCGCGGACAGGTTCGCCCGCAAGTACGCAGAGTGGCTGAACGAGGGCTACCGCATCGACGCGATGTGCCCCAGCATCCTCGTTTCGGGCGGCGGGAACTTCCCTGTTCGCAAGAAGGAGCGCCAGAACGCCCGCCGAAGCTCTCACATGGAGCGTTATGAGAAGGTCATGGGCATCAAGCGCCGCATCGCGTCCATCGGAACCGGCGGCATACAAGCGGGCGACCCGAACGCGCTCGAAAAGCTTGAGGCCAAGGCCAAGCGGCTAGAGGATCGTCAGGACATGATGAAGCGCGCCAACGCCCACTACCGCAAGCACGGCACGCTTGAGGGCTTCGACGGCGTAGACCACGACGAGGCCGAGCACGTCAGGCACGACATGGAGCGCTTCGGGATGAGCCAGCCCTTCCCGTCGTGGCAGCTGTCGAACAACCTCGCCACGATCAAGCGCACCCGCGCGCGCATCGCCGAGCTTCAGCGCGAGAAGGAGGCCGACACCGAAGACCGCGAGACCGAGATCAACGGCGAGCCTTGCACCGTGGTCGAGAACGCCGACATCATGCGGCTTCAGCTCGTGTTCGACGGCAAGCCGGAGGCGGACACCCGCGCGAAGCTCAAGGCCAACGGGTTCAGGTGGTCGCCCAAGAACGGAGCGTGGCAGCGGCAGCTCACGGACAATGCACGTCGGGCGCTCAAGGCTTTGGAGGCGTAGCCATGGCGAACCAAGAAAAGAGCTGCGAGTTCTGCGAGCACTGCCTCTACATCTGCGAAGGGGACTTCTTCTGCGACGAGAAGCAGGAGATCATCGCGAGCGATTTCCATATTCACGACTGCAAGGTTTGCAACAAGTACACGGAGGTTGACGAATGAGCAAGGTAAAGATCATCTTGGCCGCAGCGATCGCGGCGGTCGCTCTGGTTGCGGTGTGCGGGTTGAGCGGGTGCGCATCGTGCTCGCGCGTCGTCAAGACGGTTTCGAGTGACGTGTCGGGTGGCATGCAGCGAACTGTAGAGGTCTACACCAACACCGGCGAGCTGCTGACAACCTACGAGGGGAAGATAGACATCCAGTACGAGGACAACCGCACCCTGTTCGACCTCGACGGCAAGCGCTACACCATCAACGGCGGCATCGTGATCGTTGAGGAGCAGTGATGGCAAAGGGAGAGAGCTGGGACGGGTGCCGGTTCCTCTACGTGTGCTGCGACTACGGCGTGTGCCAGAACCAGATGCTTGAGGAGCTGGGAAAGACCTGCGACACGGAGAGGTGCGCCAACTGGATTAACGACCACCTCATCGACGCGCAGGACGATGACGACGAGACTTGCAGGGAGTGCGTATGGAAGTGACCGAGGACAAGCCGAGGGAGACCGAGGAGAAGCCGAAGCCCTCGCCGCTCGATGACTACAAGTTCCACGTTGACACGGGCGGGGCGATCGTATGCAGCAACGACGCCTACGAGCTTCTGGACGCGCTGCGGGACATGCACTGGCTGTGACATCTTGCGCTGGCCATACCATCCAGCCAAAGGAGGCATGGCCATGGGAAACAGCAGGCACCACAAGAGAAGGCGCACCAAGCGCAAGCGCCGCACATGCACGCAGAAGGTCGCGTTCTACAGCGAGCTTGCGGCGATGAGGGTAGGGGCACGGTACGGGCAGGACTGGTACCGCTGCCCCTACTGCCATGCGTGGCACCTCACGAGCAAGAACACGCAGCCGGGAGAGCGCCATGGATAACGAGCAGAGGACGCGCGAGCAGCTGGCCAAGCACGCCCAGAGGATGCGGCGCATAGGCTGCACCTTGGGCGAGATAGCGCGGGCGCTTGAGATCACCATCCACGAGACCAAGAGGCTGCTGAAGGAGGCGGCACAATGAGCCGCATGCGCACGTACTGCCCGCACTGCGGGCGCATAGTCCCGGCGGGCCAGCGCTGCGCATGCAGGCCGCGACCCAAGCGCAAGCCGACACAAGGCGACAAGGCAAGAGCCGAGCGAGAGCCGTGGAGGCGCAACTACTCAAGCGCCGAGTACCAAGCCGCGAGGCAGCAGGCGATAGCGAGAACCAAGGGCAGGTGCACCGACTGCGGCAGGGTGTGCGCATGGCACGACGGCAGGCGGTGGAGGACTGCGGGCATGGGAGGCGAGGTCGACCACATCGTGCCGCTGTGCAAGGGAGGCACGAACGACCCGGCCAACCTAGCCCTGCGCTGCAAGAGCTGCCACGGCCTGAAGGACGCCAAGCTCAGGCGCAAGACCCCCTAACCCCTTGGAAAATCCGAAACGCCGCCTCATACCCCGCGCGCAACCCCCCGGCGTCTATCGCCACGAAATTGGAGGTTCGGGGGCCTCAAGACGGCTGCAACGCTAAACCCCCGCAAAACGCAACGCTAAATCTCACACCCGCGATAGCCTCCTTTCACCCTACGAAAGGAGGCCGTTTTGCGCCCTATGCCAGACCTAAAGATCGAGGAAACACCGGTAGAAGCCCTCATTCCGTACGCAAACAACGCGAAAATCCACACGAGGAAGCAGGTAGACCAGATAGCCGCCTCTATAAGCGAGTTCGGCAACTGCGACCCCATCGCCGTGTGGCACAACGAGAACGGAGAGCCTGAGATCGTTGAGGGACACGGGCGAGTGCTCGCGCTGAATCAGCTGGGCATCAAAACGGCCCCCGTCATCTCCCTTGACCACCTCACGGACGAGCAGCGGCGCGCCTACACGCACGTCCACAACCAGACGACGCTTTCAAGCGGCTTCGACTACGAGACCCTGACCGAGGACATGGACAACCTGAACACCGACTGGGAGTCCTTCGGCTTCGATGAGTACCTGTACAAGGGCGCAAGCGTCGATGCAATCGAAGACCTCATGACGGAGGACTTCGCGACCAACGCCACAAAGGGAAACGGCGAAACGTTCTCGTTCTCGCTCGTGTTCCCCATCGACGTGAAAGACAGCGTTGAGGCCTACGTGAAGGCAATCGGACGCGACGAGCTTTCCGCCCGGATCATCAAGGAGGCGGAGGAATGGGAGTAGAGTGCGGTTCTCAGGCCGTCCTGTGCGAGTACCCCATCAGGCTCGACACGTATTCCGGCTGTTCGCATGGTTGCAAGTACTGCTTCGCCCGAACCAAGGTTGACATCGAGAAGGTGACGATGAAGAACTGCGCGAAGCAGCTCAGGAGCTTCATAGAGGGAAAGCGCACGGCGGTCACCAAGTGGTGCGACTGGAAGATACCGCTTCACTGGGGCGGGCTTTCCGATCCTTTCCAGCCCATCGAGCGCAAGGCCGGGGCCTCGCTCGAATGCCTCAAGGTGTTCGCAGAGACCGGCTACCCGGTCATCATATCGACCAAGGGCAAGCTCATAACCGAGGAGCCGTACATCTCGCTCCTTCGCAAGTGCAACGCCGTCGTTCAAATCTCGATGGTCTGCTCCTCATACGACAAGATGGAGCCGGGCGCGCCAACGTTCGAGGAGCGGCTTTCGATGGTCTCGAAGCTCGCGGGGAACTGCCGCCGCGTGATCGTGAGGGCGCAGCCGTACATCACCGGAGTAAAGCGCGAGTTCCTTGCGAACATACCCCGCTTCGCCGAGGCCGGTGCCTATGGCGTTACCGTCGAGGGAATGAAGTTCAAGCGCGTTAAGAAAGGGCTCGTGAAGGTTCGCGGGGACTTCTGCTACCCGGAGGACTTGCTTGAGGCCCACTACGCGCTCATCCGTGACGCCTGCCATGAAAACGGGCTGGCCTTCTTCTGCGCTGAGAACCGCCTGCGCCCCATGGGTGACAGCACCGCGTGCTGCGGCTGCGGCGATCTTCCCGGCTTCAAGGGGAACAGCTTCAACGCGGTCTCGATGCTCAACGGAATCGAGTGCAGGCCGACCGAGAGAATGCGCGAGGTTGGGACGGCTCACTGCTTTAAGGCGATTCACCAGTCTCCCGGCTCGACCTCGATGCTCGCAAAGGAGTCTTTCGCCTCTCAGATGGTCAAAGAGGCCGCCGTTTACGAGCGCGACACGCGCTACCACACCGAGGAGGAGACCCTTGCCTTCACCCGTTGGCTCAAGTCAACCGGGATAAGGGCCAAGGAGGTCAACGAGCTTACCGGAACCCAGATGGCATCGCACTACCTGTGCACGACACCGGGCGGACAGACGGCTGTTCCAACTGAAGAGCACTTCGCGAAACTGAGGCGAAGCCCGAAGCTGCGAAACGTACCCGACTACATCCTCCGAATCGTGTACGGGGGGGGTTCCGCAGATACCGCTAGGTTCCTTGCCGCGCGGTTCGGAATAGCGGGCGATAGCGATGATTAAGCGGTGCGAGATATGCGGGCGGGAGTTCAAGGCCCAGCGAAGCACGGCGCGGTACTGCTCCGCCACGTGCCGCTCGCGCGCGGCCAGAGGCTACGCCTACACGGGCGAGCTTCAGGCTCCAGCCCCGTCCGCATCAATGACCGATGACGAGGTGCTTGAGGTCTTGCAGCGCGCCCACGTGGCGGCGAGCGACCTTTCCCGCGCCTCCATGCTCACGTCATCGCCCCTGTGCCTGAAGCTGCGCAGGGTGGCCAAGAAGATCGAGGACGCACTGAGGGGTGAGGGCCTGTGAAGGGCGCGAAGCCGAAGCACAACGCCATACGCCGGGGCCTCTCGGACTCATACGGCCTCGCCGTGCGCGAGGATTCCTCCGGCGTGCTCATGCCGCAGGATATAGCCGAAGACCCCGTGCAGAGCGAGATATGGGCTTGGCTCGCGCCCCCGGTGAACAGCTTCACCGAGCAGGACATCCCGACGCTGCGGCTCCTGACCTACTGGCACGCCGTGGCGCGTCAGGCCGAGCAGGCCATCCACTCGGAGGACGGCAAGATAGCCATATTCGACAAGATAGGCGTCAAGCCCTTCAAGAACGCCGACGGGCGCGAGATTCCCTTGGTGCGCAAGAACCCGGCGCTCACGATCCTCAAGGAGGCGAGCGCCGAGATTCGCGCGCTTTCCGACATGCTCGGGCTTTCCCCCTTGGCTCGGTCGCGCATCGGCCTCATGGACGCCACGGCCACCAAGACGGCGGCGGACACCGCCGCCATGTTCAGGAGCATCGACGCGGCATACGAGCTGCCGGAATCAGAGGTGGTGATAGAGGATGCGGAGGACTGAGACCCCGTACTCGCGCGAGGGCCTTGTCATGGCCCGCGACTACGAGAAGTGCCTTTCCTCCATGTGCCACCACGTCTCCAACGACAGCTACTACGGCAAGCCCTTCCTTCTCGAACCCTTCCAGCGCGAGAACATCTGGAAGCCGATATTCGCAACGGGGAGCATGGAGGGCGGAAGGTTCAAGCGCCGCTTCCGCCGCGTGATAATCGGCCTTCCGTCCGGCTACGGCAAGACCGAGCTTGCCGCCGCTACCGTGCTCACCGTCGCAACGATGGAGGTCATCCACAACGGGCAGTACGGCGTTGTCGCAAGCTCGAAAGATCAGGTGCGCAACATCTTCGAGAAGATAGCCACCATGATCAAGCTCAACGACACGTGGCGCGAGCAGTGGGAGATAGGCAAGGACGTAATCACGCACCGCGAGACCGGCGCGAAGATCATGGTGCTTCCCAACAAGCCGGACGCCCTTGAGTCTTGGCACTTCAACGTGCTCATCTTTGACGAGCTGCACGTCTACAAGGACAGCAAGGTTTGGGACGCCGGGCTGAAGGGCCAGAAGGTTCTCTGGAACCCTCTCTCAATCGGCATCACCACCGCAGCCGACGCGCGCGAGGGCTTTCTTTGGGAGACCTTGCAGAAGGCCGACGACGACCCCGGCATGTACCTCTACTGGCTGGGACTCGATGACGGCGCGGACATCGATAGGCGCGAGAGCTGGGAGCCGCTCATGTGCGCCTCGTGGGTCACGTGGGAGAGCATCCAAGACCAGCGTGGCATGGCAACGTCCAAGAGGTCGTTCGAGCGCTACACCGCCAACCGCTTCCCGTCCGACAGGGACGCGTACTCGTGCTTCACCACGGCGCAGCTCGACCGATGCGAGCGCGGGCCGAACAAGCTCGACTTCGACAGCCCGTTCACAATCGGCATCGACGGCGCTACGGCTGGCGACTCATACGCGATCGTGGCCTATCAGGAGCGCAAGAACAAGCGCGGAACCATGGTCGGCTACACGAAGAGCTGGATATTCGACACGCCGGACGAGGACACCGGGCACTACCCGCTCAACCAGATCATGGAGCTAATCGCTGGCGTGTGCCAAGAGCACTACCCGGAGGTGGTTGGCATCGACCCGAACCGCATGATCGTCATGAGCAGCCAGCTCAACGACGTGTACGGGATCGAGACCGTCTCATTCGCCCAGAACAACGCCACCATGTGCCAAGCGACCTCCATCGTGATGAACCTCGTGAAGGACAGGCGGCTCAAGCTCAAGGGCGAGAGGAAGCTGCGCCAGCACTTGGAGAACACCGTGGAGGAGGAGCGCGAGCCATACGGAACCCGCTTCGGCAAGGACTCGCGCAAATCCAAGATAGACGGGGCCATCGCCTTGGCCATAGCCGCGCTCGCCTACAACAAGCTCGTGTCGGGAAGCGAGGACGCCCCGGAAATCTACTAATCTCACGCCGCCCGTACCATGCCGCCAGAAGAAAGGGGCAGCATGGGACGTTTCTACGACATGTTCTACAAGCGCGGCGAGGAGCCGGAGCTTTCCGACGTTGTTCGCGTCAACCTACCGCCGGGCTTCGCGCCCACGCCTGCTGGCTACGGCGCGCTTATGTCCATCGACTACGCGGCATGCGAGCAGACCAAGGCGCGCTCCATGGCTTCGCTTCCGTTCAGCGTGGTCAACCACCGGCGCAGCGGATCGGAGCGTCTGACCAACCACCCGCTCGCGAAGCTCCTCAACGGCATGGCCAACGAGGAGATGACCGCCCCGGCGCTCATGGCGTGGACGGTGCTGCGCCGTGACACGTTCGGCAACGCCTACTGGTTCATCGAGTGGAACCGTGGGCGCATCGAGGCCATCTGGCCCATCACCGCGACCGTCCAGCACAACTACGACCGCGACGCGCCGAAGGGCTACCGCACCACCTACACCGTAGCGCCGGGCGATGACCACGTGCCCGCAGGGACGTACTTCAACCACGAGGTCGTCAACATCTGCACGCACGTGACCAAGGACGGCATCAAGGGCAAGTCGCTCGCGAAGCTGGCAGCCGAGGAGATCGGCCTGAGCCTCGACCTTGAGCGGTTCTACCGCTCGATGCTCCGCAACGGGAACCACCATCTGGGCCACGTCGAGCTACCAGCCGGGAACGTCATCAACGACGAGAAGAAGCTGAGCGCGCTGCGCACGGCCATCGACATGAAGAGCGGCATCACCGAGGCGGGGCGTGCGCCCATCTTCGGCTACGGGGCTAAGTGGGTCGCCGACCAGCAGACCATGAAGGACGCGTCGGTCATCGAGCAGCAGAAGTGGGTGCTGCATCAGGTGTGCCGCGCCTGCAACGTGCCTCCTTGGAAGGTCTACGACGGAGACCAGACGACCTACGCCGGCGGGCAGCAGTCCAACATCGACTACGTGACTGACACCATCGTGCCCGACGTGCGGTGCATCGAGATCGCGCTTCAGCCGGTTCTCGCGTCCTGCGGGCTTCCGAACGCGCAGGCCAAGTTCCGCGTTCAGGGCCTCATGCGCGGCGACGACGCCACCCGCACCCAGTACTACCGCGAGATGGGCTATCTGGGCGCGATCACGCGCGAGGACGTCCGCGACCTTGAGGACTTCGACCCGCTTGAGGGCATCGGGCTTCCGCTGTTCCCGCTGAACTACGGAACCGTCAACCCCGACGGAACCGTGAACGTTTTCAACTCGTCCAACGCAGAGAAGCCGAAGGAACCCGGAGACGGGAGCCAGACGGGAGTAGGAGGCACGAATGTTTCAAATCAAGAATGAGGCCCAGCGCGCGACGGTGTACCTCTACGGCACCATCGGGAGCGACTTCTGGGACATGGATTCGAGCAACACGGCCAAGAACTTCGCCGCGACGCTTGACGAGCTAAGCCCCAAGCCGCTCGACATCCGCATCGACAGCTGCGGCGGCGACGTGTACGAGGGCTTCGGCATCGCCTCGGCCATCCAGCGCTACGAGGGCGAGACCACCGCATACGTCGACGGCATCGCGGCCTCCGCAGCGTCCTACATCGCCGTCATGGCCGACAAGGTCGTTATGAACGACTTCGCGCAGCTGATGATCCACGACGCGTGGACTTACACGAGCGGCAACGCCGCCGAGCTTCTCGTGGCAGCCGAGCGCCTTGAGGCCGTGGACGCCACCATCGCGGGCATCATCGCCGCACGCTCCGGCATGGACGTTGAGGACGTGCGTTCCGCCATGGACGCCGAGACGTGGTACGACGCGCAGTCCGCAGTTGACGCGGGGCTCGCGGACGAGATCATCCAGACCGAGCAGCGCGTGGCGGCCTGCATCGACCCGGCCATGCTGGCCCGCTACAAGCATGCCCCGAAGGCGGCAATCGAGGCGCTTTCCACCCCCAAGCCCGCCGAGCCGGAGGACGAGCCGGGCAAATCTCACGCCGCAAATACCATGCAGCAAAACGAGGGGTGCCGCCTCCTCGTGTTGGGAAACAGGGTCTACCGGACAAAGGAGTAGAACATGGCAATCCTCAATTCAAAGCAGCTCTGGGCGAAGCGCAACCGCCTCGCCGAGGAGCAGCGCCGAGCCGTGGATGACAAGGACGAGAGCAAGGCGCTCGTCATCCAGGGCCAGATCGAGCAGCTGGACATCACCATCGGCCACGTCATCGAGGAGGAGGACGCGCTCCGCAACGCGCCCAAGCCCAAGCCGCACAACGAGTCCTTCGGCGTGCGCATCCTCGGTGCCCGCGACGAGTTCCACGGCCTTCAGGTCGGCTTCAAGAACTCCGCCGAGGTCGTCCCGCGCAACGCCGCCAGCGTCGTGACCGTGGGCGCTCCCACCGAGATCGAGCTTGAGCTTCCCGCGAAGCTCCCCGGCGTGTTCCAGAACTTCGCGAGCACCCTGATCGAGACGCCCGCCGCAGGCTCCGTAACCTACAAGCAGCGCGACAAGACCAGCGAGAGCGGCGCGCCCGCTACGTGGGCTGGCGTCACCTCCGGCACCAGCGCCACCAAGGCTCAGGTCATCTACGCGTTTAAGGACGCCGTCGCCAACAAGGAGACCATCGCGGGTTACGTGCCCATCTCCAAGGACACCCTGATGGACTACGACGAGCTGCTTGACCTCATCGAGCACGACCTCCTGCTAGACCTTGACGAGATCACCAACGGCAAGTACTGGAACGGCTCCGACTCCACCCACATCGTGGGCATCACCAACGTCACCGGTATCCAGACCTTCACCGAGGCCATGGGCGGCATGTACTTCGACGCCATCCGCATGATGCGCACCAAGGTCATGCGCAACGCCCGCCGCATCCCCACCCACGTGGCCGTCAGCCCGGAGGTGCGCGAGGCCATCGACCTGTACAAGACCGAGACCGGCCTGTACCAGACGCTCGGCTCCGACGTGTACTGGGGCATGCAGGTGGTCGAGGACGCGAGCTGCCCCGGTATCCTCGTGTACGACTCCTTCGCAGCCCGCCGCCGCGCCATCCACGGAGGCACCACGGTTGAGATCGGCTACTACAACGACCAGTTCATCAAGAACGAGCTTTCCATCCTTGGCGAGCACACCAAGGCGCTTCAGGTGCGTTACCCGGACGCCTTCTGCCTCGCCACCCAGACCGACCTCGACAAGGCTCCCGCCGCCGCTGGCGTGGGCGCGTAAGGAGGAGTCATGTTCACCAGCAAGAAGCGCGTCATCCGGAACGGTTTCCTCGTTGCCTTCGAGGGCGAGGTCATGTCCGACGAGGAGGCCGCAGCGCGCGGCCTGCTCGACCAGGAGCCTGAGGAGAAGCCCAAGGCCAAGACCACCCGCCGCAAGGCCAAGCCTAAGCCGAAGCCCGAACCCGTTGAGGACGAGGACGAGGACGACGAGGGCTATGACGAGGACGAGGAGGCCTGATGCTCGTAGCGCCGGATTCAACCGTCCGCGTCGCGGCATCGGAGACCGCCGTCTTGCAGCTTGAGGCAGACGCCTCGATCGACTCCGCGACCCTGCGCCCCCGCTTCGGCGGGGAGCAGGGTCTTCCCGTTGAGGACAACGCCGTCACGCTGCCGACGCTCAAGGCCCCGGACACCGCCCGCATCGACTGGAAGAAGGGCGGCGAGACGCTTTTCACCACCTACATCGAGGTGGTGTCCCGCCACTACTTCAGGCTCGACGCGCTCAAGGGCTACGGCGACGGTCAGGACGAGTTCGACAAACTCCCCGAGGAGACGCTCTTCCAAGCGCGTCAGGCCGCGACCGACGTGTTCGAGCGCAACGCCCGCCGATCCTTCGTGGCACGGATCGGGCGCACCAAGGACTACGGGCGCGAGCGGTGCGTGACCCTCGAACACGGCGACGTGCGGGAGCTGCTCACCGAGGGCTACGAGCTTGCGAGCGACTGCCAAGCGGTGCCCGTGGCGTGCTTCCCGCGCCCGTGCTGGGTCGAGTACGTCTACGGCTACGAGGAGCTTCCGGCTCAGGTGTCACGCGCGGTCTTGGAGCTTGCGGCCTACATGCTGCGACCGTCCAACCGCCCCATCGGGGCCACGGGCGAGAGCACCGACGCCGGGTTCATCCGCTTCACGACCGCAGGGCAGGACGGCGCTACCGACATCCCGGAGGTAAACGCGGCAATCGAGCAGTTCGGACGGGGGGCGAACCTCGTATGGTGACGTTCAAGGAGGCGCGCGACGAGCTGTACCGGCGCATGGCCAAGGTAGCCGATGGCTTCGCCGACCTCTACCCCGGCGTGCAGGCACCGAAGGTCTACGACGGGTTCCCGACCAGCGAGCCGCCGTTCTACATCGCGGTCGATTCCATCGTTGACACCGCGACCACGGGCGGGCGCGCCGTTCCCGGTGCCGGTCAGCTCGACTTCACCGTTCACGTGATGTGCTTCGCGCGGCACTCCGACCAAGCGACGGCATCAGCCACGCTGCTCGCCTACGTGGACGCGGTCTTCAACGCGGTCATGGCAGACCAGTGCCTCCGCATGACCGTGGACAACTCGTTCCCGTCCATCGAGGCCGCTGGGGTTTCCGGCGACAGCTCCAAGTACCACATGGCCGCTGCATCCGTGGGCGTGCAGTGCTCCGTTTTCGCCAAGTGCCCGCAGAAGTTCAGGGAGGTAGTGCAGTGATCGCCACCAAGGATGTAGCGGTGTTCTTCAACGGGCACCCGTATCGGTTCAAGAAGGGCGCGCAGGTGAAAGCGCCCGATGCGCTCGTGAGGGCGCTCAAGGAGCAGGGGGCGGTTCGCGCCGCCGCACGGAAGAAGGAGACCAACGATGATTAACGTTTCCATCGGCATGCTGGGCGTGGCGCTTCAGGACGGAGACACCCCGGCCACCCAGCCCACCATCAAGCACGGCCTGACGGGCGGCGGCCTCGTCAACCCCGAGCGCACCATCGAGCAGAAGGCCGTGGCGTGCGGCCTGCGCGCCAACGCCGCCAACGGTGCCTACGTCTCCGAGGTCAACATGGGCGTCGACTTCGAGACGCTCGCTTACGCGGACTCGCTCGCGCTCTACTGCCTCGCCGCAATGGGCAACATCGTCTCCACGCCCGTTGAAGAGAAGTCCGGCTACCACAAGCACGTCATCACGCTCGGCTCGGTGCTGCCGCTCCTGACCTTCTGGGGCCAGATCGGAGACACCGCCCAGCAGACCGTGCACAAGGTGGACGGCTGCAAGATCGACACGCTCGGCCTGACATTCGAGGGCAACGCACCGCTCGACATCAGCGTTACCGCAGCGGGCGTCGACGCGACGCTCTTCCAGTCTTGGGGCGACGTGGTCAACCCCTCGTGCTTCGACGGCTACTTCGTGCCCACCGGCGGCGACTTCAAGATCGACACCGCGAGCCAGACCCCCGTTGACGTGACCGTGACTCAAGGCAGCTTCGAGATGTCCAACAGCCTTGAGGCGAAGCGCGCGGCGGGGCAGGTCGTGCCCACCATCCTCGCCGAGGGCAAGCTGACCACCTCCGTGAACATGACCGTCGTTCCGGAGGACTTCGCGCTCATGCGCAAGTGCCTCACCGGCGCTGCCAACGGCACCAAGGTCTCCTCCAAGATCGTGTACGGCTCCGCGCTGTGGAAGTTCACCCACTCCGCCGACGCCAACTGCACGCTCGAAGTCGCGTTCACCAACGTACCGTGGAACTTCGAGATGCCGGAGGTCGACCCTGAGGGAAACGCCGCAGAGGTCGAGTTCAGCGCCGATGACATCGGCATCGACTCCGCAGACGGCACCCCCGTCACCGTGACCATCGTCAACAAGACCGAGAGCTACATCACCGAGTAAGGAGCAGCGATGAAATACGCCTTCGTGTTCACCAAGCCGGAGGACGGCACCAGCTTCGAGATCGAGGGCGGCCGCTCCGCCCTCTGGGAGGCGCAGGAGAACGCCGCAGGCTGGCCGGATCGCGTCACCAACCAGAACCGCCTCGACTTCGCGTGGGCCTACGTTGCCGCCAAGCGCGCTGGGAAGCTCAAGGAGCTTGGCCTTGACGGCATGGAGTTCGATGGGGCCGTCGAGGCCCTTGCGGACACCTACGACGTTCTCATCAAGGACAACAAGCCCGACGCCCCTTTAGCGGGCGCGCGCCCCGAATAGCCGCGCTGAGCCTGAGAACGGGGTGCTCGCCGTATGACCTAGCGAGGCTGTGCGACGAGTACCCCGCTGTTTTCGATGAGTACGTGGACATGTTCTACGACGCTCAGGAGGAGCGGGGGCGCAAGGCCGACATGGAGGCGCGAAGGGCGAGGGTAAACAGGATTTTCAATCGCGGGAGGAAATGATGGCGTTCACTCACGGCGGCGGCGTCCGCATCGAGGCCAAGGGGCTTCAGGAGACCATCAAGGCCCTGCGCTCGATCAACAAGGAGCTTCCCCGCGAGTTCAAGAAGGGCCTGAAGCAGGACGCCAAGCCCATCCTCACCGACGCGCGAAACAACGCCCAGTCAATCGCCAGAACCGGCGCTTACGCGTCGAGCATGGCCATGCGCGCGATCTCGAACGGAATACGCATACAGAGCACCGACCCCGGCGCGGGAACCATCGAGTTCGCCAACGCCGGGGCCGTCTACCTTTCGGGCAGGCGCAGGGGTCTCCCCGTCGGAGTCCCGCAGGGCAACCCTCCCCGCGCCCTCGTGAGGGCCGTCCTCGACAACGAGGACGCCGTTGTGGACGCGGTAGAGACCCGCATCGAGCAGACCATAAGGAAGTACCTCAATGGGTAAGGCAAGCATCTCCATCGCCATATCCGGCTCCTACAACGCCTCTGCGGTCGAGAGGGCCGAGAAGTCCCTAGACCGCCTCGCGGTGAAGACCGCAGCGGCAGAGGGCTCCATGTCCAAGAGCTGGGTCGAGGCAGGCTCCAAGGCCGCCGAGGCTGGCGGTCGCATCTACAGCGCCGGGCAGCAGGTCGCAGACGCGGGCGACACCATGACCGCCGGCGTCACCGTCCCCCTCGCCGCGATCGGCACCGCAGCGACCAAGACGGCCATCGACTTCGAGAGCAGCATGAGCCGCGTCTCCGGTGCGCTCAACGACCCCTCAGCCAACATGGAGGAGCTGCGACAGCTCGCCTTGGACATGGGCGCTGACACCGTTTTCAGCGCGTCCGAGGCCGGTGCCGCCATGGAGGAGCTTGCCAAGGGAGGACTGACCGCCGCCGACATCAAGGGCGGGGCGCTCAAGACAACCATGGACTTGGCAGCCGCCGGAAGCCTTCAGCTCGCCGATGCTGCCAACGTGACCGTTCAGGCCATGGGCGCGTTCGGCCTCACCGCCGACGAGACCGGCGAGGCGGCCAACGCCCTAGCGGGTGCCGCCGCCGCATCCTCTGCGGACGTCTCAGACCTCACGCAGGGTCTCTCGCAGGTGTCCGCGCAGGCGCACAGCGCCGGGTGGAGCATCCAAGACACCACCGCCGTGCTCGGTGCCTTCGCCGACGCGGGTATCAGGGGAAGCGACGCGGGCACGTCGCTCAAGACGATGCTTCAGCGCCTCGCGGCCCCCACGGACAAGTCCGCCGCCATGATGGAGAGCCTTGGCATCAACGTCCGCGACGCGAACGGCAACATGCTCGACGCCGCCGGGGTCGCTGGTGAGCTTCAGGCCAAGCTGAGCGGCCTCGACTCCGCAACGCGCGACGCCGCTATCCAGACCATCTTCGGAGCTGACGCTTCCCGCGCCGCCCTCGTGATGATGAACCAAGGCACCGAGGGCATACAGCGCTACACCGCAGCGACCAACGACCAGACGGCGGCCCAGCGCCTCGCCGATTCCCAGATGGGCGAGACCGAGCGCAGCATCGAGGAGATGAACGGCGCAATCGAGACCGCCTCCATCCAAGTCGGCAGCGCGCTCGCACCGGCGGTGACCGACGCCGCAGAGGCCGTGGGCGGCGCTGCCGACGCCTTCAGCCAGATGGACGAGGGCACGCAGCAGACCGTCATCGGTTTCGGCCTCGTAGCGGCGGCGGCAGGCCCCGTGCTGTCCGTCACTGGTCGCATAACCAAGGGCGTAGGCTCCGTTGTCACAGCGTTCGGCAGGGCCAAGCAGGACATCGCGACCTATGCCGACGCGCTCACGACGACCAACGTCGCGTCGCTCAAGGCTTATCAGGGCAACGACAAGCTGGCGAAGGCGCTTGAGAAGAACCCGGCGGCCAAGGCTGCGGGCGGCGTGCAGAAGTACATCGACGCCGTTTCTGATTCAATCGTAAAGACGCGCGACTATGAGAATGCTGTTGGAAAGCTCACTGCGGAGCAGCAGAAGGGTTCCAAGGCAAACGCCGACACGGTAGAAGCCCTTCAGAACGTGGTGAACGCCCGCAAGAAAGACATGGACGCCGCCAAGGGCACCGTCGAGGGGTACAAGGCCTCGGCCACCGCAGCGCAGGCGAGCACCACCGCCGTGACCGCTCAGAGCGTGGCCATGAAGGCCGCATCCGTAGCGGCCACCGGCCTCAAGCTCGCGCTGGCGACCATCGCGCCGCTCGCGATCATCGCGGGAATAACCGCCCTCGTTGGAGTGTTCCAAGAGGCCAAGGAGCACGAGGACAACCTGAAGTCGGCAACGGAGGGCCTTACCGCAGCGACCGAGAAGGGCGTGAGCGCCTCGAACGCCGGGGCCGACGCCTTGGAGGGCTACGGGGCCTCCGCCGGTGTCGCAAAGGTTGACATTGACGAGATGCTTGAGTCCCAAGCCCAGCTCGCCCAGACGATCAGCGACACCAACACGAGCGCCTCCGCCCAGATGGCCCAGCTTCAGCAGGCCTACTCGACCATCCAGCAGTACGCCAACCACACCGACCTCGCCAACGACGCGCAGGCGCGGCTCCGCACCGCCGTCGACACGGTGAACGACCTGTGCGGCACGCAGATTCAGGTGACCGATGCGGCCAACGGCAAGCTGGCCGACGAGAACGGTTCCATCCAAGACGTGACGGCATCGCTCGGCAGCTACATCGACCAGAAGATGCAGCAGATTCAGGTTGACGCGCAGCAGCAGAACCTCTCGGCCCTCTACCAGCAGCAGGCCGAGGACATCACCGCGCTCACGCAGGCTCAGCAGGCCTACAACGAGAAGCAGCAGGCGCGAGACCAGTACATCAAGAACTACATCGACATGTGCGGGCCTTACGTCACCAACGCCCAGCAGATGGCGGAGGCGGCGTGGGAGGCCGAGCTTGCCAACTCCGACGAGGCCAAGGCCGTCAACGAGTCGCAGGCGGCCCTCGACGCATGCAACACCTCCATCAACAACGTGTCCTCGTCCATGACGGCTCAGGCCGCGATAGCCGAGGGCAACGCGCTCAGCATGCAGAACCTCGTGCTGTCAAGCTCAACCGTCTCGACGGCCATGAACACCATGGGAACTGACATCAACGACTTCGCCACCGACCTGAGCAACGCGGGCGTTTCGGTAGAAACGTTCCGCAGCCTAAACGACCAACAGCTTGTTCAGCTTGCAACGTCTTGGGATGGCACCACCAATAGCATCATTGACGCCCTTGACAACATGGGCGTCCAGATGGGCGACGCGGGCCTCAACGCCGCCACCGCCTTGGCCAACGGCATGCAGAGCGGCACGGTGAACGTGGACACCGCGACGAGCATCCTCAAGGCAGCGGCGACCGGCGACTGGTCTAGCGTCTCCACCCAGATGAGCAACGCGGGAATCAGCCTCCCGCAGAGCGTGGCGGACGGGATCACCGCCAACAGCTTCACGGCATCCGGCGCGACCAACACCATGCTCTCGATGATCGCGCTTCAGCTCACGGGCGGGGACGTGCCGGCGGCTGCGCAGCTGCTCGGCCACGACATCGACCAAGGCCTCGCGGACGGCATCGCCAACGGGACGCTTTCGGAGGAGCAGGCGGCGCTCCTCGGCGAGGACGTAATCAACCGGGCCAAGGACACGCTGGAATCCCACTCGCCGTCTCAGGCGTTCTACCGCATCGGCTCCGACGTCGACGCCGGCCTCTCCAACGGCATCAGCGGCAACACGTCCGGCCCGCTCAGCTCCATCGCCCAGCTCGGTCAGCAGCTCATCGACCGCATCAGCGGGCTTCCGGGCGACGCGCAGAGCACGGGCAGCAGGGCCTCAAGCGGCCTCTCGTCCGGCCTCGCGGCGGGAATCGGCTCCGTGGCATCGAGCGCCCGTAGCCTCGCCAGCAGCGCCTCGTCCGGCGTCTCAGGCACGCCCTCAGACCTTTCGAGCAAGGGCCGCAGCGCGTCCAGCAACTTCGCCAGCGGCATCGGCTCCGGCGTCGGCTCCACCCGCAGCAACGCCCAGAGCCTCGCCAGCGCCGCCAGCAACATGCAGAACGCGGGCAACTCCTACGGGTGGGGCAGCCACCTCGCGAGCAACTTCGCGAGCGGCATCCGCGCGGGCATCACGTGGGTCTCGAACGCCGCGTGGAGCGTCGTGCAGGCCGCCAAGAACGCCATGGGTTTCTCCGTGCCGAAGGAAGGCCCGTGGGCGGGATCGGAGAAGGGAGGCGAGACCTCCGGCCTGCACCTCGCGCAGAACTTCGCGAGCGGCATGCTCAAGGGCGAGGGAACCGTCTCCGACGCCGCAAGAAGGCTCGCAAGCGCCTCGTACTTCGAGGCCAACGGCGGCGGATTCTCGTCCGGCGTGCGCACCGTGGGGTACGGAGCCGCCCAGCAGGACGGCGGGGGCGATGCCGAGGTCATGGCGATGCTTGGCGAGATGGTGAATCTTCTGCGCGAGATAGCATCCAAGGACACCAACGCCTACATCGGCGTTGACGCGGTCTCCACCGCGCTCGCGCAGAGCAGCAGGATCACGGCACGAGGAAGGGGGTACGCCGTATGAGCTTCGACCAGAGGATACAGTTCGACGGCCACGACCTCTCGCCGTACATGCTCGTGACCGACATCAAGCGGCAGGTGGTGCCAAAGCGCCGCATCACGCAGACGCAGGTTCCCGGCATGGACGGCGCTCTCGTCTCCTCCGTGGAGCTTGACGCCATCGAGGTCACCGTGAGCGGCTGCATCACCCGCCGCCTCATGAGCGAGGTAACCGAGGCGCGCAAGGCACTCTCGGCGTGCCTGATGTCCGCCGACCCCGCTCCGCTGGTTCTGCCAGATGACCCAACGACCTACCTCATGGCGCTCTACGAGGGCGGGGCGGAGCTGAGCAAGCCCGCCTACATCCCCGACGTGGAGCTTGTGTTCCTCTGCGCAGACCCGGTGGCCTACGGGCAACGCCGCAGCGTCGAGGTGAGCGGAACCAAGCGCGTGCGGGTCGGCGGGAGCTATCCGGCGCGCCCCGTCGTGACCGTGAAGCCTCCCAAGGGCAGCCAATGGCAGATAACCAACGTAGGAACTGGGGAGTACGTGCGCGTGCTCGCGAGCTTCACCGGCTCACAGACCGTCGTGCTCGACATGGGGCTTGAGCGCTGCACCGTCAACGGCGCGGATCACGCCGTGGACATAACGAGCGACTTCTTTTCCATCGAGGGCGATGCATCGCTCATGGTGTCGGGCGGAACCGCCACCGTTGAGTGGGACGAAAGGTGGCTGTGATGAGGGTAGACGTTTACAGCCGCCATGACGCGTACGTGGGAACTATCGGGGCGCGTCAGCTCTTGAGCTTCATATGGACTGACTGCCTCAACGGCGAGGACACCGTTGACATCACAACAACCTACCCGCTCAAGGAGGGGTACCGCCTAGTGTGGCAAGACCTCAACGGAGAGCCGCACGAGCACGTGTGCCAAGACCCGAAGGGCGCGAGCGCCGCAGGGCTTCCCATCTACAGCGACACCGCGCTCAACTCCATCTGCGAGCTTTTCGGCGACTACATCGAGGATAAGCGGCCCTACGGCTACAGCTTCCAGCGCGCCCTTGAGGTGTGCCTTGAGCCTACCCGCTGGGAGGTCGGGACGGTAGACCAGCCGGGTACCGTTTCCGACGGCCTCACCTTCTACCACACCGACTGCCGCTCCGCCCTCAACAGCATCCTAGAGTGCGGCGGCGAGCTTCAGACCTCCATCACGGTGGGGGCCGACGGCGTGACGCACCGACGCGTCTCCATCCTCAAGCACCGTGGGGAGGCGAACGGTCACCGCCGCTTCAGCTACGGCAAGGACATCAACAGCATCACGCGCACCGAGCACTGGGGAGCCATCACAGCGTGCTACGGCTACGGCAAGGGCGTCGAGACGGACGCGGGCGGCTACGGGCGCAAGCTCACCTTCGGCGAGATCAACAACGGCAAGGACTACGTTGAGGACGCCGAAGCCCTCAAGCTGTACGGACGCCCCGACGGCAAGGGCGGACTCAAGCACGTGTTCGGAAAGTACGAGAACTCGAGCTGCGAGGACGCGCAGCAGCTCAAGGACGAGACGCAGGACTACCTAGACCAGCACAAGACGCCCGGCGTCACCTACGAGGCGGACGTGGTTGACCTCGTGGCCATGGGCCGCCCGTGGGAGGGCGTGGGCGTCGGCGACGATACCCAGATGGTAGACGGCAGCTTCGAGCCGACCCTGCGCTGTCAGGGCCGCGTCACCAAGCAGGTCATCGACATGCTTGGCAAGACGCGGACGGTCACGCTTGGCAACGTCACCGAGAGCATCGCCGACATCTTGCAGCAGCAACAGCAGCAGATCACCAACCTTCAGAACCAGTCCGGCAGCTGGGACGCGGTTGCGAGCACCACGCCCGCGTTCCTCCAGCAGCTCATCGACTCGCTGAACGAGCAGTTCAACGTGAACGGCATGAGCTACATGCACCTGAGCTACCAGAACGGCTTCATCTTCTCAAGCGTTCCGCTTGACGAGGACGGGCAGCCCACGGCAACGGGCGGTACGGCGATGCAGCTCTGCTCCCTCGGCTTCAGGATCGCGGACGGAACCAAGGCCGACGGCTCCTACGACTGGCGCACCTTCGGCACCGGCGCGGGCTTCGTGGCTGACTGGATCACCACGGGCACGCTTCTCGCCAACCTCATCAAGGCCGGGCGTCTTCTGGTCGGAGACCCCAACGACCCCGTTTTCATGGCCGACTTCGACTCGGGCGAGGTGGTCATCTCCGCAACGGCGTCGGTCGGCAACAAGACCGCCGGCGAGATGGTGGTTTCGACTGACGTTCAGTACGGCCTTTCCGACAGCGCGTCGGCACAGCCCACGAGCTGGACGACCACGGCGCTCTGGCAGCAGGGCAAGCACATGTGGACGCGTGTGAAGATGACGCTCGCGGACGGCTCGGTGCAGTACACGACCCCGCGCCGAATTACCAACGACAAGGGCATCGGTGCGGCTGAGGTCGTGGAGCAGTACTACCTCTCCACGAGCCAGACAACGCAGACGGGCGGCTCTTGGCAGAGCAATCAGCCGACTTGGGTTAAGGGCCGCTACTACTGGACGCGCAGCAAGATCACGTGGTCTGACGGAACGGTGACGTACACCACGCCCACGCTCGCCCGCGCACTCACGTCAGGCAACCAGTCAACCGACGATCTTGACGACAACCTCACGCAGCAGGAGGTCTTCAACAGGCTCACGAACAACGGGCAGACGCAAGGAATATACCTATCGAACAAAAGGCTCTACATCAACGCCTCCTACATCGCGACCGGAACCATATCGGACGCTTCTGGAAGGAACTATTGGAACCTTTCGAGCGGGTACCTGCGAACCACATCGGGCTACATCGGCGGGCTCACTATCGAAAACTCCTACATCGGAAACAGCACGTTCAAACTCATGAGCAACGGCATCCATTTCTATTACTCCGATTACGAGGTCGGCAAGATCGGCACGAACCGATACACGGGCGACTCGTCAAAGAGGGGCCTCGTGTTCGACCTCGAAGACGAAGGCGCGTACATGACATGGTCGGTTAGAGAGGCCGCATCAGACGACTCGTACACGATGAAGCTCTCGTACATCAACAAGGCGTTCGGAGGCTTCACTGCCGATACGGTCGCAATTGGGTGCGATCTCGACGGAAGGAACTACAAGGCCCGCAACTTCTGGATTGACCCCAACAGCGGAGGCGTCTCTGGAGGCAAGACGCTCGTATCGGGCAGCAGCATGGGAACGGTGCGGCTCACGTCCCCAAGCGGAACCTACTGGGACGTGAACGTGAAAAACGGCGTGATCATTTAGGGAAGGAGCGACATGGACGAAATCCTTATCCAAGCCAAGGAGGGGCCTAACCACCCTTCAGACCCCGTTGACGAGACACCTGCGGAAAGTGCCGGGGCAAGCCTGACAGCCATGGACGCAAAGCTCGACTTGATTCTTTCGGCCCTTGGAATCGACATGAACGAGGTGAACGCGGAATGACATACACGAACGCTCAGCTTGAAGCGATGGCCAAATCGCTAGAGCCGGTGATGAAGAGCAGGACGCTCGTCGGATATAAGGCCGCCGTGAACATGCGCGCAATCATGGATGCAATCGCCGACTACGAGGCCTTCAGAAACGAGCTTATCCACGAGTACGGTACGGAGGTGAGGGACGACAGCGGAAACGTCGTCAACTTCGCCGTAACGCCTGAGTGCGAGGGATACCAAGAGTTCCTTCGCCGTCTGGGTGAGGTGTCCGAGGTCGAGCGCGATGTCGAGATCATGAAGGCGACCCCCGATGACGTTATAGGAGTGCTCAGCGGTGAGGAGATCATGGCAATCGACTGGATGATGGAACATGGGGGCGAGTAGCGTATGGCCGTAACCCACAACATAATCCTTGAGGTAAACAAGACCACGGCGCTAGTCCCGCCCCGCGTCGTGGTGCGCGAGGGGGACGTCTCAACGCAAACCATCAAGGCGCAGCTGATGAACGACGGAGCGGCCTACACGCCGAGCAACATGACGGCGCGCCTCGACATCCTCAAGGCCGACGGCACGTGGGCGCGCTGCACTGCGTCAGTCTCCGGCAGCACGGTCAGCTGCACGCTGCCGTCTCAGGCGGTGTCCTCGCCTGGCCTCGCGAGGCTCGCGCACTTCGTGCTCTACAGCGGCTCGACCGAGGCCGAGTCTACCGAGGGCTTCGAGCTTCGCGTGCTCCCTGCGGTGGACACCTCCGACCCGGAGGAGGCCGCCGGGTTCTACGACGACATGCTCACCAAGCTCTACGAGAAGTGGGACGCCTACGAGAAGCAGGCGGAGAAGCAGGAGGCCGCGCGCGTGAGCGCGGAAAACACCCGCAAGAGCAACGAGACGTCCCGCCAGAACGCAGAGAACACCCGCGTCGAGCAGGAGACCGCGCGCGTAGAGGCCGAGGAGCAGCGCGTCAGCGAGTACCAGAGCCTCAAGACGCAGCTTCAGAACGGCATCAACTCCGCGAACGGCGCGGCATCGAACGCCAACACCGCAGCCGCCTACGCCCGCAGCGTCGCGGACAACCTGCAATCGAGCGTGGTCGGAGACGAGGACGTTGCAGAGATGCGCGGGCAGATCGACACTCTTGGCTCGATGCTCGCCGACGCAACCGACGATTTCTTCTACATGGACGGCACGATCTACTGCCCGGCATCGAAGGTCACGGTCGAGGGCAGCACCCTCACATTCGGACAGACGTGCTCGGCAAGCGGCACGACCATCACCCTCGCATAGGAAGGAAACCACAATGGCAGACGCAAAGACAATGAACGTGAAGGGCACCAACTACACGATCATCGACCAAGTGGCCCGAGACGCCGCAACGCAGGCATCGGCCGACGCGGAGTCCAACCGTCAGGAGTTCGGCGGCATCTACGCGGGCCGCAACCTCAACTCGCTTTTCTCCGGGCAGTCCGACCTCTACGCCTACCTCGGCGGGCTGTGCGACAGCGGCTTCGGAGACCTCCAGATCGGCGACTACTTCACGGTTCCTGTCGAGAGCAGCAACCTCACCGTTCGCATCGCGGGCATGGACACCTACCTCAACGCCATGGACACGCAGCTCACGCAGCACCACCTCGTGTGCCTGTTCGACCCCATCGCCATCACCGACCCGGACTGGCAGACCACGGACGGCCAGTACCTCTACTGGGGAGACACCGCGAGCAATCAGGGCACGGCGGAGGAGAAGCACCCGTACCTCAACAGCAACCTGCACAAGTGGGAGACCGAGTGGCTTTTCCCGAAGCTCCCGCAGGCGCTCCGCAACCGCATCATCGACCGCCGGTGCCTGCTTGAGGAGCGCTACAGCGCGAGCGGCAACGTCGAGGAGTCCACGGGCTGGTCTTGGGCCAACCTCGGCAAGGTCTGGTCGCTCAACGAGATGGAGGTCTACGGCTGCCCCGTGTGGGGAACCAAGGGCTACTCCGTGGGCGAGGCGTGCCAGCTGCCCATCTTCCGCCAGACCAAGGATCGCGTGAAAGTTCGCGGCACTTGGTGGCTTCGCTCCGTCGTGGGTGGGTCGGCGTCCAGCGTCTGCTATTGCAACGACACTGGCACCGCCGGCAACAACTCCCCTCGCTACACGTGGGTGCGGCCCCGCCCCGGCTTCCTCCTCAGCTGAGACTTCAGCTGAACCATAGCTATACTTACGGCGACCGCCTTGCGCGGTCGCCCTTTGATTTTGTTTTTATATGCCCGCGAAGCGGGCCGATTTTTGGAGGCGAAATGAGCCAAGTATTCGAGCGAAACAGGAAAGAGGCCGATTCCGACTACTTGAGCCTCGCCGTGGACATCCGTATCGAGGTTCTTTCCCTCGTGATGCGCGAGAGCGTAGTCCCCAAGCGCAAGCGGCTCATACTGGGCGCTCCGATCGCGGAGACCGCCCGCTCGCTCGTCTACAACGTCAACAGGGCCAACCGCTTCTACCCGAGCAACTCGTACAACGTCCTTGAGCGAAAGCGCTACCTCGGCCTCGCTCTGGCCGACTGCGATCAGCTTGAGCAGGACTTCCAGTGCCTCATCGCCATGAAGTGCACCACCGCGAGCGAGCTTGAGCGCATCTCCGGAATGATCCGCGACGAGGCGGACAAGGTCTCCAAAAAGCGCAAGTACACGCGCATAATCGGCAGGGAGTCGGCGGAGGACAGGCTTGCCGCCGCGAGGGCCGAGGCAGAGCGCCTAGAGGCCGTGGTGCTCGAACAGCCGGGCGGCTATAATGCGTAGCGGTTGCGCTTTGTTATTCGCGTCAATTGGTGGCTTCGCTCCGTCGTGGGTGGGTCGGCGTCCAACGTCTGCTATTGCAACAACAACGGCAACGCCAACAACAACTCCCCTCGCTACACGTGGGTGCGGCCCCGCCCCGGATTCCCTTTCAATGCCAGACCGAGTAAGCGAGAGCCGAAAGCCGAGCGCAAAGAGGAAGGAAGGCGCGACCATCGGCCTCAGCGCCGTAAATATGCACCCCGCGCGGGGAGCCGGACGCTTCTTGCATGGCCGGGCGCTCCGGCGCTCAGCCCGGTTTCATGGCCTCCCCGCAAAGCGGCTGTTCGAGCGCCACTGCTAGCCGTGCGGGGTGCCCTCCATGAACTCAGACGACAGGCGCGCTGCCCGCAGGGCTAGGCGCGAGGAAAAGCGCGCCCGCAACAGGGCCGAGAGAATAGACGGCCTCACGCTTGAGCGTATCGCCGACATGGACGCGCTCTACGACGCCGCCATGAAGTCGAGGCGCGGTGTGTCGTGGAAGGCGTCTGTTCAGGGCTACTGCCTCCACGTTCTGGGCAACGTCTACAAGGCACGCCAAGACCTGCTGAACGGCGAGGACATCCGGCGCGGCTTCCACGAGTTCGACCTCATTGAGCGCGGCAAGCTGCGGCACATATCGTCCGTGCACTTCAGCGAGCGGGTCGTACACAAGTCGCTGAGCCAGAACGCGCTCGTCCCCGCGATCATGCCGACGCTCACCGCCGGCAACTCCGCCAACATGAAGGGCAGGGGCGTCGACTACGCTATAGCGCGGCTCAAGAACCAGCTCGCGCGCCACTACCGGCGGCACGGAACCGATGGCTACGTGCTGCTCGTGGACTTCAGCGACTACTTCGCGCGCATCGACCACGACGCGGCCAAGCGGCTCGTGATGAAGGCCCTCGATGACGAACGTCTCGTGGCGCTGACAAACGGCCTCATAGACGCATGCGGCGACGTGGGCCTCGGCCTCGGAAGCGAGCCGAACCAGATACTCGCGGTTGCGCTCCCGAACCCCATCGACCACTGGGCGGAGGAGATGGCGGGGCTTGAGGCGACGGGCCGCTACATGGACGATTCCTACTACATCGACATGAGCAAGGACAAGCTCAAGCTGGTCTTGGCCTGCATCGAGATACTGTGCGACGACCTCGGCATCACAATCAACAAGAAGAAGACGCGTATCGTCAAGCTATCGCGCGGCTTCAGGTTCCTCAAGAAGCGGTTCTACTACGGCCCCACGGGCAAGGTCGTCGTGCGCCCGAGCCGCGAGGCCATAACCCGCGAGCGCCGCAAGCTCAAGGCTATGCGCCGCATGCTAGACCGTGGCGAGATAACGCTGAGGCAGATAAACCAGTCATACCAGAGCTGGCGCGGCGGCATGCTCAGGCTCGACGCGCACGAAACCGTCCTCAGCATGGACAGGCTCTACAAGGAGCTGTTCGGCAATGAATACCCCCCCCCCGGAGCGGAAATCCTGACCCTGACTAGGCTCAAGGCCGCCGCGTAATCTCACGCCGCCCATACGATGTGCGCACCCTATGAAAGGAGTGCGCCATGGAGCGAACCAGAGAGGCCATCGAGGCCGAGATCAACGGTTACAAGCAGCTTCTCGTGCAGAGCGACTACAAGGCCCTCAAGCACGCTGACGGCGTCATGCCAGATGAGGAATGGGAGCCGGTCAAGGCCCAGCGCGAGGAGCTTCGCGCCAAGATCAACGCCTGCGAGGCCGAGCTTGAGACGGCCCCCTCGGCTTATGTGCCGGAGGAGGCATGAGCGGGGATGCCCTAGCGGGAGGGTTCGAGGCCGCCGCCATAGCCGAGCCGCTTGCCGCCCTCCTCGCCTTCACCGTTGCGGCTATCTGCTTCGTGGTCGTCAAGTGGGGCATGCCCCAGCGCCGCGCCCTCAAGGAGAAGCAGCTTGAGAACGAGCGCGCCATCGAGGAGAAGAAGCTTGAGATCGAGCGCTACCGCATCGAGGTGCAGGAGACGGCGGACAAGGCCCTAGACTCCCGCGAGCGCGAGCGCATCAAGACCACCCAGCAGCAGGTGGCCGCGCAGAACGAGCAGACGCGCGTCATCGAGACGCTTTCCAACGGCCAGCAGGCGCAGACGCGAATCCTAGAGGTGCTCTCTACGCAGGTCGGCGACTCCAAGGAGCGAAGCCACGAGATGGGCGGGCGCTTGGAGCACACCGAGGCCACCGCCCAGCGCATCGACCAGACCACCTCGCACATGGCCAAGCAGATTGACGAGGTTCACGCAATCGTCGTCCGACACAAGGGAGCGGGCGATGAAGGTTAGAAAGGGGTTCAACCATGACCAAGGACGGAATCAAGAAGTGGGTCGTCGCGGCTGGCGTCCGCGCCGTCAAGACCGCAGCCCAGACGGCGCTCGCCGCCATGGGAACGACCGTGGTCTCCATTACCGCGCTGGACTGGCCGCAGATCGCGGCGCTCGCGGCCACGGCTGCGGTCGCGTCGGTGCTCACGAGCATCGTTGGCGTGCCGGAGGTGGAGGAGGGCACAAGCCCGCTCTCCAAGCAGCAGTAGCGCTCCTTCTCGTGGCCCTGTTCCTCTTCGGCGCGCTCGTGGTATGGACTCAGCCGCAGCCCGTCGAGGAGGAGCCGGAGCAGCTCCCCGTCGTGTACGACACGCCCGCCGAGCCGCAAGTCCCGCTCTACATGCAGACGGACGAGCGGTGGGGCGGGCTGCCCTACGCCGGCGCAGACCTCGCCACGTCAGGCTGCGGTCTCACGTGCGCGGCCATGGCTTGGGAGAGGCTTTCTGGCGAGACGTGCACGCCCGCCATGCTGCTCAACCTCGTGGGCAACGACTACGTTCAGGACGGGCAGAACTACATGCCCGGCTTCTGCGAGTGGATGGCGCAGCAAGACCCGAAGCTCGACTACACGGTTCTCTACGAGGATCGCGAGCGCGCGCTTGAGGAGTCCGCCGCCGGGCGTCTGGTGTTCGGAACCATGGAGGGCGCGCTCCACGAGGACGGGCGCGAGTACGGCGGACACGTCGTGCTCATAACCGAAAACCTCAACGGACACATCAGCATTCACGACCCCTGCGAGGCTGAACCCGTTTCGCTTACCTACGACGAGTTCAACGCCGTTGCATGGGATTACTTCATCTCAATCGGACGTTCTGTTTAGAAGGGAGACAGAAATGGAAGGCAAGCCGACCGACGAGCAGCTTCAGGCCATTGAGGAGGGCGCTGAGGGCGCTCCCGACAACTTCAACCCTGAGGAGGATTAACCATGAACATCGCTGAGTTCATTCAGTGCCACGCCTCCAACTTCACCAAGGGGCGCGGCGGAAACGCGATCGACGGAATGGCGGTGCACTACACCGCAACCTCCGCCAGCGCGCACAACAACCTCGTGTACTTCTCCCGTGCGGGCGCGAACGCGTCCGCCCATCTTTTCGTGGACAAGGACGGCACCATCCGCCAGTCCGTGCGCTTCGAGGACACGGCATGGGCCGTCGGCAACTTCCCGCAGAACCAGCGTACCGTCTCTGTCGAGGTTGTGAGCGCTGGCGAGGACTTCACCGACGCCCAGATCAACGCGCTTGCGCAGATCTACGAGTACCTGCGTGCGACCTATGGGATTACCCGCGTTATCCGCCACTATGACGTGACCGGCAAGCACTGCCCCGCGCCCTACGTCAACTCTGGCAAGTGGGCCGCGCTGAAGGCGCGCATCACGGGCGGAAGCTCGTCTTCGGCTCCGTCCGGCGGCTCCGCGCCGTCCGGAAGCGCTACCGATCTTGCAAAGCGCGTAATCGCTGGCGAGTTTGGCAACGGCGACGCCCGCAAGGCCGCGCTCGGAAGCCGATACGACGAGGTTCAGGCAGAGGTCAACCGCATCCTCAACGGCGGCGGCTCCTCTTCGACCTCTGTCGACATCGACCAGATGGCCCGTGATGTGATCGCGGGTAAGTACGGCAACGGCGACGCCCGCAAGGCCGCGCTCGGCTCGAACTACGACGCGGTTCAGGCGCGCGTCAACGAGCTTCTTGGTGCCGGCGGAAGCGCGACCGGAGGTGCCGACATCGACGCGCTTGCCCGCGCTGTCATTCGTGGCGAGTACGGCAACGGCGAGGAGCGCAAGCGCCGCCTCGGTTCCATGTACGAAGCCGTTCAGGCACGAGTCAACGAGCTTCTTTAGGCCGCTCGCGGCATCATGAGGTAGACCGCCCCGTTCACGACGGTCATCATCGTTCGAGTATTCTTGCAAACGGGGCACCATTTAAACTGAGAAGCCCGTTGCCCTTGCGGTGACGGGCTTTTTGCTACCCATACGCCGGAATTCGAACCCGACAGGGTGCGGAGCTGAGGAAACGCGCAAGCGTTTTCCAGCGCAGCACGCAAGGAGCGGAGCGACGCAGCGGAAGCGGGCGGCGCCAGCCGCACGCGGACATCCCGCTGGGGGCACCAACTTTAAAATGTTCGAACCCGCCGGATATAAGGTCCGACGGGTTCGTTTTTTGCCGTTATAAAACGGAAAGTACTCAAGGCCCTTGCGCTAGATAAACAGCTCGCACTCCTTCCGCTCGGCACAGGCTTTACTCAACATCTTGGTAGCCGCAGAGAGCATGACAGGATTTAGCCCACGCGCGCCCCGCGGGCATACAGACACACAGCGCATGCATGAAATGCAGGCCTTTTTGTCCACCCGCTTGGGGTCGTCTTTATCGATAGCGCCAACGGGACACGCTGCGCCGCAAGCCCCGCAGGCGGTGCACTCTTTTGTAGCCTTAGGCACCATACTGGTGCCCCCGGCCTTCTTATAGGGGCGATTGCCCGGAATAGCCGGCTCAGAAGCATCTCCTGCAGATATCTTTTGCTGAATCTGATTCGCAAACCCAGCGAGCTGCGCCGCGTCCTGTGGGTCTGGCCGACCGGCTGCAAACTGGCGAACAATAGAATGCTCGGCGATAGCTGAAACCGCCGCGATCACCCGAAAGCCCGCGCCCTTTGCCGCGTCCTCAAGCTCGACCAGCGTGTCCTCATACGCGCGGTTTCCGTAAACACAAACTAGAACCGCCTGCGCACCGTTTCCCCGCATCATACCCAAGCGCTCCGCAGCCACAGCCGGGACTCGCCCGCCATACGAGGGCACCGCGATCACGGCCACATCCTCTTTTGTCATCGCAATCGCACGAAAGCCAAGCCCGCTATCGGTCAAATCTACAGCAACGGTTTCCCCTTCTAACGCATTGACAATGTAGTTAGATACCTTTTCCGTTCCGCCGGTCGGGCTAAACATGATATCGAATACCTTCATCGGATAATCCTCCCCTTTATGAACAAATGCCCGAAACATCCGCATGCCAAAACAGGTTACAACTTTCAAGATGCCCCGCGCGAAACGCTCGCTCGACAGCATGTTCAAAGACGACCCGGGCGACAAAAAAGGGGCCTCGCACAGGCGAGACCCCTTCGAGCGCAAAATCAAACGCGTCTGTTACACATAGAACAGGATGTCGTCGTAGGTCGGGACCGGCCAGTAGTCGGCGGCCACGATCTCCTCCATGGCATCCACGGCGGCGCGCAGCGTATCCATAGCGGGAACGACCTCGTGTGCGTACACATTGGCCTGCTCCTGACCATCGAGGGCCTCGGCCTTCTGATGCACGGCGTCGAGCGCCTTGATAGAGTCGTTGATGGCGGTGATGCCGTTGCAGAGCTTGTTGAGCGTGTTCTGCTCGCACTGCATGGCGGCCTCAGCACCGGCGGCACGAATAGTCTCAAGGCCCTTAGCGACCTTGGTGGCGTAGGCGGTAATGACCGGGCGATAGGTACGACGCGCCTCGCGAACCATCGTGGTAGCCTCGATGTTCATGAGCTTGTTGTACTTCTCGAGCTTGCAGTCGTAACGGCACTGGGCCTCGGCCTTGGTCAGGACGCCCGTCTCCTCAAAGAGCGCGATAGCCTTATCGGAAACAAAGGCGGGCAGGGCGTCGGCCGTGGTCTTGTTGTTGGCAAGGCCGCGCTTCTCAGCCTCAATGGGCCACTCGTCGGAGTAACCGTCGCCGGAGAACAGGATGCGCTGGTGATCGGTCAGCACCTTCTTGCAGTACTCGAGCGCGGCGTCCTGGAACTTATCCTCGGGCGTACCCTCGAGTGCGTCGGCGAAGGACTTGAGCGACTTGGCCACGGCGGCATCGAGCACCAGGTTGGAGTCGGAGACGTTCTGCTCGGAGCCGCAGGCACGGAACTCGAACTTGTTGCCGGTGAAGGCGAACGGGGAGGTGCGGTTGCGGTCGGTGTTGTCCTGCATCAACTTGGGCAGGGTATCGGCGCCCAGGTCGAGCACGCCGCGCGTGGCATGGACGGAAGCCTTGCCATCGATGATCTTCTCGACGACCTCGGTAAGCTGGTCGCCCAGGAAGATGGACATAATCGCCGGAGGAGCCTCGTTGGCGCCCAGACGATGATCGTTGCCGGCCGAGGCAACGGAGGCACGCAAGAGCTCCTGATAGTTATCGACGGCCTCGATCACCGCGGTGAGGAAGACGATGAACTGCAGGTTGTCGAGCGGGGTGTCGCCCGGGTCGAGCAGGTTCTCGGACTCGGTGCCAAGCGACCAGTTGTTGTGCTTGCCCGAACCGTTGATGCCCTCGAAGGGCTTCTCGTGCAGCAGGCAGACCAAGTCGTGACGGGAGGCGATGAGCTTCATCTTCTCCATCATGACCAGATTCTGGTCGATGGCCTCGTTGACCTCGCCATAGACAGGGGCAAGCTCATGCTGGCAAGGAGCGACTTCGTTGTGCTTGGTCTTGGCGGGAATACCAAGCGCCCACAGCTCATCGTCCAGGTCCTTCATATAGGCCGAGACGGTGGGGCGGATAGCGCCAAAGTAGTGCTCCTCGAGCTCCTGGCCCTTGCAGGGAGCAGCACCAAAGAGGGTGCGGCCGGTGATGACCAGGTCCCTGCGCTTGCGGTAAGCGTCCTTCTTGATCAGGAAGTACTCCTGCTCATCGCCCACGGAAGGAACGACCTTCTTGGGGGTCTTACCAAACAGCGCCAAAACGCGCTTGGACTCACGCGAGAGCGCGGTCATGGAGCGCAGCAGCGGGGTCTTCTTGTCCAGGGCCTCGCCCGTGTAGGAGCAGAAAGCCGTGGGGATGCACAGGACATCGTCCTTAATGAAGGCGGGGCTGGTAGGATCCCAAGCGGTGTAGCCACGGGCCTCGAAGGTGGCACGCAGGCCGCCGTTGGGGAAGCTGGAGGCATCCGGCTCGCCCTGGATGAGGTTCTTGCCCGTAAACTTGGTGATGGCGGTGCCGTCGTGGTTGGGCTCGAGGAAGCTGTCGTGCTTCTCGGAAGTAATGCCCGAAAGCGGCTGGAACCAGTGCGCGTAGTGCGTCGCGCCCTTGGAGATGGCCCAGACCTTCATGGCGTGGGCAACGGCGTTGGCCACATCCAGGTCGAGCGGCTCACCGTCCTCGAGGGTTGCAGCAAGGCGCTTCCAAATGTCCTTGGGGAGGTAGTCCTTCATGACTTCCTCAGAGAACACCATGGTCCCGAAGCGGTCAGTAAGATCGGCCATACGGAACTCCCTTCGTATCGGCACCGCGTGAGAAGCGGTGTTGATTACTAACGAACGAGTCATAGCTTAGACTCGCCGTGTTTCCGCGACATTACCGTTATGTTGCTGTCGCGAAACCAATCAATGAGGTTACCGCATCACAGCGGCGCTGCCGCCCTTAATGGCCAATCAACTGTATAAATTGCAGACCTCTCCCCATAGTTTAAGGGTAGTCAATTTGGGATGGGGCTCTATTAACTGGTATTTCGTATAAGATACCAGTCTTTATAGCCCCATCCTAGATTGACCGCTCTGTTATAAGAAATGCCGATAGCAAGGCATCTTTGATTGGTATCCCCAAATAGCGAGTGAAACTCCACCGTAACACAGTGGTGCTGTAGAATCCTTACTACACATCACACTATTAAGTATCTAAAGGAGCACGATATGCGCGTCGACGAGGTTTTTAAGCAGGCAGCATCCCAGGGCACCGCACCCGTTTCGTTTGAGATGTTCCCGCCCAAGGGCGAGCTTACCCTCGACACGGCTCGCGAGGTGGCAGGCAATCTGTGTAAGCTTTCGCCGAGCTTTGTCTCGGTCACCTGCTCGGCCGGCGGCTCGGGTAACGGTGCCACCACCGCCCCCATCGCGCATATGATTTCGAGCGAATTCGATACGCCCTCGGTAGCGCATCTCACCTGCGTGGGCCGCACCCACGCCGACATCGCCGCCAAGATTGACGAGTATCGCACTGCCGGCGTGGAAAACGTGCTAGCCCTGCGCGGCGACCTGCCCGCCGGCGCGACCGAGGACGACAAGCCTGCCTCCGACTACGCCTACGCCCGCGACCTCATCCCCGAGCTCGTCGACGCCGGCTTTTGCGTGGGCGCCGCAGCCTACCCCGAAGGCCACATTGCCTGCGAGGATCTCAACCTCTCGGTCGAGCACCTCAAGCAAAAGCAAGACGCCGGCGCGAGCTTCTTTGTGACACAGCTCTTCTTTGATAACGAGTGCTTCTATCGCTTCCGCGAGCTTGCCGACAAGGCCGGCATCACCGTGCCCATTACCGCGGGCATCATGCCGTTTATGGGCAAGTCGCAGATCAGCCGCATGGTCTTTATGTGCGGCGCGTCGCTGCCCTCCCCCGTCATCAAGATCCTCGCCAAGTACGAGAACGACCCCGAGAGCCTGCAGGCAGCCGGTGTAGATTATGCTGCTCGTCAGCTTTGCGACCTTAAGGAGCACGGTGCCGACGGTCTGCACCTGTACACTATGAACCGTCCTGCAATCGCCGCGACCATTATGGAGCGCCTGGGGTAATGGAAAAACCGCACGTCGATACAACCGTTGTTGAAGTGCCGGCCGACCTTGCGTCGCCGGCGCTTTACCGTATCGACGCTGCCCACCACCCTCGTGTCGACCGTGCCGAGATGCTGCGGTATCTGGGCTACGGCGGCCAGCAGATTGAGCCCGAGCTGTCACGACGAATTGAGCTTGTAGTCGAGCGCCTAGAGCTGGATATCGAGCCCCGCGGCGTGCGACGCGTGTTTGCCGTCGATGCCACGGGCGTCGACGAGCAGGGCGAGCCCTGCATCCGCTTGGTTGGCACCAATGTTGAGCTGCGGGGTCGTGATATCTATCGACATCTCAAAGACGCCCGCCTGGCGGCGCTCATGGCCTGCACCCTCGGGATGTCTGCCGAACGCCGTCTGCGCACCACGGGAGCCCAGCAACCCCTGGAAGGCGCCGTGCTCGACGCCGCATGCTCTGCCTATGTGGAGGCCGCCGTCGAGCAGATGGACCAGCGGGTCAAGGCTGCAGCCGCTGCACACGGGCTCGCCGGCAACTGGCGCTTCAGTCCCGGCTATGGCGACTGCCCGCTCTCTGCCCAGCGCTCGATCGTGGATGCACTCAATGCCACGCGCCTCATTGGACTTACCGTCACCCCCACCAGCCTGCTCATGCCCACCAAGAGCGTGACCGCTGTGATTGGTCTGTTCGACGGCGAAGTCCACGACGCCCAGAGCCGCCCCACCTGCAATATCTGCCGCATGCGCGAGCACTGCCGCTTCCGCGCCGCCCACACCACCTGCTATTCCAGCCATTAGGAGCCATCGATGTTTACTCCGCTTATCACTCATGATTCTGACGGCGCCGCGCTGGCGGCACCCGTTGATGCCGCACGCCGTAATGGCGCTGCATACAAGACGCGCACGATCGACGACCTTCGCATTAAGGATGACCGTCTGCGTGCCGCTATCGAGGGCACGGGACACTTGCTGTTCGACGGCGGCATGGGCACCATGCTGCAGGCGGCCGGCATGAAGGCCGGCGCCCTGCCCGAGCTGCTCAACTTTGAGGAGCCCCAGGTCATTACCGACATTCAGCGCCAATACGTCGAGGCCGGCTGCGACGTGATCACCGCCAACACCTTTGGCGCCAACGCCCACAAGCTCGACGGAGCCGCCACCGTGACAGACGTCTTTGCCGCCGCTGTCGCCTGCGCCCGTGAGGCCGGCGCCCGCTACGTCGCCGGTGACATCGGCCCCATCGGCGCCCTGCTGCGCCCCCTGGGCACCCTCAGCTTTGACGAGGCCTACGACCTCTTTGCCGAGGAGGTGCGCGCCGGCGTCGCTGCGGGTGTGGACCTCTTTATTATCGAGACTATGACCGACCTGGCCGAGATCAAGGCGGCCGTCCTCGCCTGCCGCGAGAACTCCGACCTGCCCGTCTTTGCCACCATGACCTTTGAAGAAGACGGCCGCACCTTCTTGGGCACGAGCCCCGAGGTCGCCGCCATCACCCTCGACGCCATCGGCGCCGACGTCCTGGGCATCAACTGCAGCCAGGGCCCGGCCGAGCTCCGAGGACTCGCCGCGCGTATGCTCACCGTCACCGACAAGCCCGTTATGGTGCAGGCCAATGCGGGACTGCCTCACGTGGACGACGACGGCAATACCGTCTTTGATATCCAGGCACCCGAGTACGCCGAGGCCGTCGCCGGCATGATCGAGGACGGCGTGAGCGTCGTCGGCGGCTGCTGCGGCACCACGCCGGCGCACATGGCGGCCTTGCGCACGCTTATCGACAACCACACGCCCAGCCCGCGTCACCGCAAGCCCAGCATGTCGGTCACGAGCGCCCAGACGGTCGTGGACCTCCCCTGCGACGGCCACAAGATCGCCGTCATCGGCGAGCGCATCAACCCCACCGGCAAAAAGCGCCTGCAGCAGGCCCTACGCGACGGCGACCTGGACTACGTCGTGAGCCAGGGCATCAGCCAACAGGAGCAGGGCGCCGACATCCTGGACGTCAACGTGGGCCTGCCCGAGATCGACGAGGTCAAGGTCATCCAGCAAGCGACCGAGCAGCTCCAAGGCTCCACGCTGCTGCCGCTGCAGATCGACTCCACCGACCCCGCCGCCGTCGAGGCCGCCGTGCGCCGCTACGCCGGCAAGCCCATCATCAACTCGGTCAACGGCAAGCAGCAGATCATGGACGAGATCTTCCCGCTGGTCGCCCACTACGGCGCCAACGTCGTCGGCCTCACGCTCGACGAAGGCGGCATCCCCGATACCGCCGAGGCTCGCTTCGCCATCGCCGAGCGCATCGTGGCCGAAGCCGCCCGTTACGGCATCGGCCCGGACCGCATCCTCATCGACTGCCTAGTCATGACCGCCTCGACCAACCAGCGCCAGGCTGAGCAGATTCTACGCGCTATGTCCCTGTGCAAGGAGCGCCTGGGCGTCAAGTGCGCACTCGGCGTATCGAACATCAGCTTTGGCCTGCCCGCGCGGCCGCTGCTGGGCTCGGTCTTTTTGGCCGCCGCCTTTGGTGCAGGTCTGGACGCCCCCATCATGAACCCGGGTTCCAAGCGCTTTATGGACACCGCCTACAGCTATCGCGTGCTGAGCGTCGAGGACGAGGGCTCGGCCGGATACATCGAGCGTTACGCCGGCTGGACCGACCCGTACAAGATCGCCGCCAACCCGGCGGCCGCTCAGTCAGCATCGAGCGATGCCGCGGCTGCCGCAAGCACCACCGCAAGCACCGATGACGACCCCATCCGCCACATGGTCGTCTCGGGCCGCAAGGGCGAGATCGCGGCCGAGACCGAACGCCTGCTGGCCGACCACGACGCCATGGACCTCATCAACAACCACTTTATCCCCGCCCTCGATGAGGTTGGCGTCCTCTTTGACCAGGGCAAGTTCTTCTTGCCGCAGCTTATGGCCTCGGCCGAGGCCGCGCGTGTGGGCTTCGACACCATCAAGCGCCTGATGCCCGCCGGTGAGATTGCCGACAAGGGCAAGATCTGCGTGGCCACCGTCAAGGGCGACATCCACGACATCGGTAAGAATATCGTCAAGATGCTGCTCGACAACTACGGCTACACCGTCTTTGATCTGGGTCGCGATGTCGATCCGCAGGAGGTGCTCAAGACCGTGCAGGAGCGCGACATTAAGCTCGTCGGCCTTTCGGCGCTTATGACCACCACGGTCGTCGCCATGGAGGAGACCATCAAACTGCTTCATGCCGAGGTGCCGGGCGTCAAGATTATCGTGGGCGGCGCCGTGCTCACCCCCGAATACGCCAAACAGATCGGCGCGGACTACTACGCCAAGGACGCCGCCGAGAGCGCGCGCATCGCCGAAGAGGTCTTTGGGAAGTAACACAACGGAAACAACCGAGCACCAAAACGTGCCGCATGCGCCACTTGGCGCGTGCGGCACGTTAGAATAGATAAGACTATGCTCGTTTTGGCAGATAGGAGCGCAAGAATGGCGATCACGCCCGCAGAAATCGCGGAAACCCGCGGCATGGTTGAGGAGCAGAACCTCGACATCAGGACCATCACCATGGGTGTTTCGCTCATGGGTTGCGGCGACGAGAACCTCGACCGCATGTGCACGAAGATCTACGACCACGTGACGTACACGGCTGAGCATCTGGTCGAGACCGCCGAGAACCTCGAGCGCGAGTACGGCATCCCTATCGTCAACAAGCGCGTCTCCGTCACCCCGGTGGCGCAGATCGCCGCGTGCTGCAAGGATGAGGACCTCACCCCCATCGCGCATGCCCTCGACCGCGCGGCCGAGACCCTCGGCATCGACTACCTGGGTGGCTTCTCCGCACTCGTCCAGAAGGGCATCGGCGACGCCGACCGCCGCGTCATCCAGTCCATCCCGCAGGCGCTCGCCACCACCAGCCGCGTCTGCTCCAGCGTCAACGTCGCCAGCCTGCGTGCCGGCATCAACATGGACGCTGTGCTCATGGCCGCCCAGACCATCATCGATGCCGCCAAGCTCACGGCCGACCAGGATTCCGTCGGCGCTTCCAAATTTGTCTGCTTTGCCAACATGGTCGAGGACTCCCCGTTTATGGCGGGCGCCGTCCACGGCGGTGGCGAGGCCGACGCCGTCATCAACGTAGGCGTCTCAGGCCCCGGCGTTATGGCCGCAGCCCTGGAGACGCTGCCCGATTCCGCATCGATGATGGAAGTCGCCGAAAAGATTAAGCAGACCGCCTTTAAGATCACCCGCGCCGGCGAGCTCATGAGCCGCGAGGCCGCCCATCGCCTGGGTGTCGAGAAGGGCATTGTCGACCTGTCGCTGGCTCCCACGCCTGCCATCGGCGACTCCGTCGCGCGCATCCTCGAGATCATCGGCGTGGGCACCTGCGGTGGCCCCGGCACGACCTGCGCGCTCGCCATGCTCAACGATGCCGTCAAGAAGGGCGGCGTCATGGCCAGTTCCAGCGTGGGCGGTCTCTCTGGCGCCTTTATCCCCGTGTCCGAGGATGCCGGCATGATCGCCGCCGTCGAGGCCGGTGCGCTTTCGCTCGAGAAGCTCGAGGCCATGACCTGCGTGTGCTCCGTTGGCCTGGACATGATTGCCATCCCTGGCGACACTCCGGTCGAGACCATCGCCGGCATCATCGCCGACGAGATGGCCATCGGCGTCATCAACAACAAGACCACGGCCGTCCGCGTGATTCCCGCCATCGGCAAAGGCGTGGGCGACTGCGTCGAGTACGGTGGCTTGTTCGGCCGTGCGCCCATCATGCCGGTAAACCCCAACGCCGGCACCGTGCTTGCCCACCGCGGTGGACGCTTCCCGGCTCCGCTGAACTCGCTCAAGAACTAGCTGAGGGGGACTGGCGAGGAGCCCCGGGGAGGGCAAATATATAAGGTCGCCTGCTCGGACAGTCCTGACTCGCACGGAGAGCACATTAAGTGCTCTCCGGCTCGTGCGGAACTCGCGATCGACCTTATATATTTGCCCTCCCCGGGGCTCCCGCACAACGGGACCTCAGTTGGGATCTATCCCGGTTGCAGTTGCTTCGCTCCTGCACCACTTGGCTGGTGCGGCGGTTTGGCATTGGAACGGTTCTTTTCTGGTATATGCTGGTTGCGGCTCTTCTTTTGGGGGGAGTCGCTTTTTTGTTGCTAGGAGGTTGGCCCGTGGTTGATGGGGATACTCGTTCTGAGCTGCTTTCTGCGGATTGGAATGGCGAATGGATGCGTCTGCAGGCCGCTCGGCATCGGGCTGATGATTCTTTTGAATGGGATAAGCGGGCTCGGCATTTTCGTCCACTGGAGACTGCTCCGTATGCCCGGGATTTTATGAAATTGCTGGCTCTTGAGCCTGGTGAGTCGGCGCTGGATATGGGATGTGGGGCTGGGTCGATTGCTATTCCGCTTGCTCAGGCTGGGCATCCTGTGATTGCTGCCGACTTCTCCCCCGCTATGCTGGGCACGCTTGATGCTGGTATTGAGTACTATGGACTCGAGGATCTCATTACGCCGCTTGAGCTTGCTTGGGATGATGATTGGGATTTGGTTGGACCGGTCGCGAAAGCGGTGGATGTTGCCTTTGCCAGTCGGTCAGTTACGACGACCAATCTAAAAGGCGCGCTTGCCAAGCTTGATCGTACGGCTCGTCGGCGTTGTGCTGTCACGATGGTCGCCAACTCCAGCCCGCGCTATGATCTGCACTTGATGAACGCCATCGGTGCCTCGGTTACCTGCAGTAATGGCTTTGTGTATGCCTTTAACATCCTTATTCAGATGGGTGCGCTGCCGCAGGTCACGTATTTTGAATCGCCCCGTCGCGACACCTTCGATAGCCTTGAGGCGGGCGTGGCAGACTTCTCCCGCATGCTCGAGCACGGTAACGAAGATAAGGTTGACCGCCTGCGCGACTACATCGCCCAGCACATGATTGAGAACCCCCATGCCGGTGAGCCGGGCTCCAAGGGTGTGCCGCAGGGACGCTACATGCTCGACCACGTCCGCAAGGTCCGTTGGGCGTTTATTGCATGGGAGCCGGTCTCTGCGCCCAGCTCATAGCCTGTTCGCAGCCCACGCCGCCCACTCACTCGGCATCCGCATTCTTTTTGAACTGGGCAAACGCGCCCCACACCGCGCCGTTCCTGCGCTATCGTGGGACAGCTCACGTAGATTAAGGCCCCATCGAGGGGCGCCCCATACATAGAAAGCGAGAACCCATGGCACTGACAGGAGCCCAGGTCAAGCAGCTTCGCAGCATGGCCCATCACCTCAACCCCGCCATCATCATCGGCAAGTCCGATGTCAACGAGGGCACCGTCGAGCAGACGGTCGCCTACCTGGAGAAGCACGAGCTCGTTAAGTGCTCCGTGCTCGATGGCTCCAGTCTTTCCGCCCGCGAGGCCGCCGAGGAGCTCGCCGAGCGCTGCCACGCCGAGGTCGTCCAGGTCATCGGCCGCAAGTTCTCGCTGTATCGCGAGTCCTCGCGCAAGGATATCGAGAAGATCAAGCTCGTCTAAGAGCCAATGATCCGGCGAGCCAACACATAGCAAGCTTACGGGTGCTCGAGTACTTCGGGCGCCCGTTTTTTATCGCTCGACCAGCACGCGATTGAGCCGCCCCTCCACCAAGCGCTCGTATAGACGCCGCGTCTCGGGCTCGGGCACGCCATTGACCTGCTCCCTCAGGTGGTGCATATGCCCGCTGTACAGCTCGACGATATCACGCCGCCGCCCCGCCGCACTGTAGACGCGCATGGCGCAGCGCACCATATCCTCACGCGCCGTTTCCTGTCGAAGCCCCGACTCCGCCAGCCAAATCGCCGACTGCAGATCGTTTTCTTCTAGAGCGGCATTTGCTCCCTTAATCATGCAATCGATGTACTTTGACTGCATAATGCGTCGCATGCGCAAAAAGTAGGTGGGATTACAGCCATTGGGAACATACAACGGTCCGGCATAAAGCTGCTCAATCTTAAGGCACAACTCGACCAGATGGGGCCCGCGCGCACCCGTGCGATTTCCCAAAACCTCGCGGCTTATCTGGTCAAACAGCCGTACATCGGTCTTGACGTAGTCGCCGTTGAGTCCGATGCATTCATTTTGGATGAGCACACATGACTTGCCATCCGGCGTCGGCCCCAAAGCCGACCGCAAGCGCGATATCGTCGAGTACAGGTTGTTGCGGGCGCTATTGAACTCGGCATGGGGCCACAGCTCCATGGCCAGCGTCTCACGATCGACGAGCGCATCCATGCCCAGCGCAAGCCGCTCGGCAAGCGTCGCCGCCTTCTTGCGGCGCCACATTTTATCCGTGATGGGAAACCCGTCGCGCTCGGCGCGAAACGCACCAAACATGCGAATCTCGATATGGTCGATGGTATCAACGGCTTCAACCTCGCCAGCCTGGAACAGACGCTCGCCCTCCCCTTCCAAATCGTCGCGCAGCGAGTACCGCGACAGTTCGCGCACGGGAAGCTTCTTGCGTATCCTGCCCGCCGGCTCGCCCAGACAATGCATGGCAAGGCGCGCAAAGAGCCGATACGATAGCTCTAGAATCCCCGCACGATTCATGGACATCCAGGCCGCAAGGTCGCTGTCTCGGCCCGCACAGGCCAAATGCAGCGCCACCATCCAGGCCTCCGCTCCACCAACCTGCGTCTGGCTTATATCGAGTAGCTCCGCTTCCTCGCGCACCGAAACCATCGAGGTGTTACGTAGATATGCCGCGCGCTCCAGCAGCAATGCGTTATCGCGCATGTACGCAATCGACTCCTCGGCAAGTTTGAGCACTTGGACCGCACGGAACTTTGCGTTAACCGGCCGTCCCTCTGCCAGCGACTGCCAGCCTTCTAGCAACAGGCCAAACAGCTGAATCTGGTTGTCGCGCATGCGCACGGCAAAACGATCGAGCTCGTTGAACGCCGCGTCGTCGGTTACCGGCAAGCCGGAAAGGAGCCGCCGTGCCGCCAACACCATGCGCACCCAGATAGCCATCGCCTTAAGCCCACGTACGTCGAGCGCCTCCCGCACCACCGTCATCTCGTCGTCGCGCTCGTCGGTTCCCGCAAACGACCCGTCAAAGAGCTCCACCAGCATGCTATCGGCCCGTATAACAATCCCCGCGATGTCGAGCTCGCAGTCGTAGGCCCTGCTCGTTTTGAGCTGCTGTAGAACGCCGCCGTCATCTCCCTGCTCGGTCAGATAGCGCTTGACCTCGATATGCGTGGACAGCATGTCGAGTGCGGTGTGGGACGTCTCGATTTCTGGCACGGCCAGATTCGTAGGAAGCCCAAGCCCGTTGTCCCCATAGCAAACAGCCGTCAGTGTCTGGGCCACCCTCCATGAAACAGGGTCTATTTCGCAGGCCGCCCGTTCGCCCCCGCGTTCTATGACCGATGCCATATAGCGGGCGAGCTTTGTATTGGACACGCTGACCGCTGCCAGATATACGCCGAGCGCCTCGGCAGGCGTTGGCTCTGGAGCCGGATCGTCGGCATCGATTGTGCCCAGCGCTGCTCGGCAGATATCGGCCCCGTGCCCCGTCAAAGCCAGATCGACCCCATACTGTCCAGCAAGTTCAAGGACCGCTTCACGGTCCAAAAAGGCGTCCGCCAGGCCCATCGCCGCATCGCATCGGCCCGCCTTAAGCAAAATCCGGGCCGCCCTCGGAACAAGTTCGGGGCGAACCTCGGCCACCAACTTACGCAAACGCAAGCGTCCGTTATCCTCCGTGCCCAGACACGTAAAACTCCGCTCGGCGGGATCCAAGCCAAAGATCGGGTAGTCGCGTACAAAGTAGGACTGGTCGACCATCGACAGCCTCACCCCGCAAGCCTCGAGTTCTGAGATATTGCCCTCGCCCATCAAAACCATGAGACATGCCACGCATAACAGCGCATTATTGTCGAGCGAAGCCAGATCGACAAGTGCCGCGCCATATACGTTGACAATCTCGTCTTCGAGCAGACCGGCTACGTCGCCTTGGCCATACAGACCCGTCTGCAATGCCGAAACGAGCTCGGGCACGCCCTGCGTGAGCTGATAAAAGTCGAGCGATGTGCTGATCGAAAACGCCGATGCCCACGCCGAATACTCATAGGCATGCACCTTGAGCATCTGCGCATTGATCTTAACCGAATCGCCCAGCCCATGAATCAACTGACGATTTGAAGGACGGCAGGAGATAAAGACCCCTATCCCCATAGCGCGCAGGCCGCGAATCCTGTCGATGAGGTCTTCGGTATCGTGCTGATCGAGGTTTGGCACATTATCAATCGCGATAAGGGAGTGCGGTTTGTCTTTGAGTTCTTCGGTAACCACCTCGAGCTGCATAAACACCTCGCGCCCTGTGGCGCGATCGGCCTCGATAATCCGCACGGGGCCTCGCGTCGGGTCGCATTTAACCTCATGGGTGTACTGTAACAGCACCGAGGTCTTCCCAAACCCGTCGGGCGCATAAAGAACCACGATGCCGGCCTTTCGGCCCTTGGCGATAAGCTCATTCATCAAGCGTTCGCGTCGCACCATATAGCCTCCGCCCAGCGGCATCAGCTCGAGGTCGTCTATACCGCTCAAATCGTTTACCATGCCCGCTCCTCAACTCGACCGTATGGACACTGTAGCCGCAAGACCATACAAGCCGCGCTATGAATAGAGCGACCTTGTGTTTTAGGTTGTCTTTTGGTACGCAAGCGGCAAGTTTTTGTACAGCGAGGGCCGATTGTTATTAATCCCCCGACTAATCGGTCTTTAAGCAGGTAAATGAGCTTGTCAGCTTGTCCCATCTAAGCGGCAGTGTAACGCAAATGAGCAAGGTTCAGTTATGTCATTCAACTCGCCTAGCACCCGCTACCGTCTACGACCTTCTAGTGGTATTTTTGCATAGAATCTGGTATGGAATGAATCAAGCTGTTGGGCATCCGGCATTCGTCAAGCTTGCGGCAAGATTTTGGTCAAGTGGGCGGACAGGGATAGCAAAAAGGCCCCCGCAAAGCGGAGGCCTTAGGCAAGGCTATGTCGAGCTGCAGGATTCGCGCTACTCGCAGAGCGAAAGGGCGGCCTCGTCGGCAACGACAACGCAGTTGGTGTGCAGCTGCAGGATCGAAGCCGGGCACTCGGGCGTAACCGGACCATAGCACATGTCATGCACGGCCTGAGCCTTGGCCTCGCCGTTGGCGACGACCAGGATCATGCGGGCATACATAATGGTCTGGGTACCCATGGTGTAGGCCTGACGGGGAACATCGTCGATGCTGTCGAACAGGCGGCTGTTGGCCTGAATGGTGCTCTCGGTGAGGTCGACGCAGTGCGTGCCCTTGGAGAAGTGGTCATCGGGCTCGTTGAAGCCGATGTGGCCGTTGTTGCCAATACCGAGCAGCTGCAGATCCGGGTAACCGGCCTCGGCGACGATCTTGTCGTACTCAGAGCAGGCAGCGGCGGCGTCGGGGTTGGAACCGTCGGGCACATGTGTGTTGTTAAGGTCGATGTTGATGTGATCGAAGAAGTTCTCACGCATGAAGTAGTGATAGCTCTGGGGATCGTCGTGCGAAAGGCCGCGATACTCGTCCAGGTTGTAGGTGCTGACCTCGGCAAAGTCGACGTCGCCCTTCTTGTACCAAGCAGCGAGCTGCTTGTAGGCACCGATCGGGGTGGAGCCGGTGGCAAGACCCAGCACACAGTCGGGCTTGAGGATAACCTGGGCCGAGATGATATTAGCGGCCTTGCGGCTCATATCCTCGTAGTCTTTAGCTTTAATGATCTTCATTACGCGTCCTTTCTCGTACAAGAGAGGCAAGGCTCCCTTACAAGCACTTGCCCGCGGCCCGCGTCGGCCGCAACCAACGTGTGCGGCCACCAGGGCGAGGTCGCGTAATGTATGTGTCTCGTGTCTAGCCGCGTCGAGGCCCCTGCCCGTCCACGGTGACCCAAAGCCTTTTAGCTTCGGACAAATCCCATCTTGCCACTGAGGGCGTCCTCTTTCAAGGGCGCCCTCCGTAAACGTGTTTGAATTGTAGACTAATGGCCACGTGCACTTGCTAGCGCTCGCGAGCAACGATGAGCTGGTCCATCTCTTCGACATGCACGCCAACGGAGCCCTTGATACTCGAGAACTCAACGGAGTTGCACACCAAGATAGGAACCGTCACATCGTAGCCCTCGGCAGCAATTGCCTCGCGATCGAACTCAATGAGTACATCGCCCTTATGGACGATGTCACCCACTTGCGCATGTACGGTAAAGTGCTTGCCCTCGAGCTGAACAGTGTCCAGGCCAACGTGGATGAGCACGTCCAAGCCATCGACCGTGTCAAGCGCAACGGCGTGTCCCGTGGGAAAAATGGCCTCGACCTTGGCATCAGCCGGTGCAATCACGCGCGTTCCGGTGGGCCGAATCGCCACGCCCTGGCCCAAAAGGCCGGTGGCAAACGTCTGATCGTTTACCTCGGAGAGCGGAATGACGTCACCCGAGATGGGAGCATCCAACGTAAGGACTCGACCACGCATACCAAAAGACCTTAGGACTTTAGTGAACATGCTCCCCCTCGGACATACCGATCAACCAAAATAACCTTAACAGTTTACCACTTGGCACCCGTTTTTGACCATTAGGGAAGTTCGCGCTTGACAACCTCGACGATGTCGTCGACAACGCGCTGAGTCAGCTCGTGCGTCTCGGCCTCGGCCATCACGCGGACCAGCGGCTCGGTACCACTCGGGCGCACCAGAATGCGGCCGCGGCCGTCAAGCTCCTTCTCGGCAGCAGCAACGGCGTCCCAAATGGGCTGGCAATCGTCCAGACCAGCCTTGTTGTCGGAATGCACGTTGACGAGTACCTGCGGGTACTTCTTCATGATGCCGGCAAGATCGGTGAGGGTACGACCGGTGCGCTTGAGCACGGCCAGCAGCTGCAGAGCCGTCACCAGACCGTCACCGGTGGTGTTGTGCTCCAGGAAGATGATGTGGCCGGACTGTTCGCCGCCGATGACGGCGCCGTCCGCGAGCATGCGCTCCAGAACGTAGCGGTCGCCCACGGCGGTCTGAACCATCTCGAAGCCCTGCTCCTTCATAGCGATGGAGAAGCCCAGGTTGCACATGACGGTCGAGACGATCTCGGAGTTGGCAAGCTTGCCGCGAGCGGCAAGGTCAGAACCGCAGATAGCCAGGATGTAGTCACCGTCGATCTCATTGCCCTCGCTGTCCACGAACAGTACGCGGTCGGCGTCACCATCGTGGGCCAGACCGATGTCAGCATGGGTGCGCAGCACGAGCTCGCGCAGGGGCTCGAGGTGCGTAGAGCCGCACTCAACGTTAATGTCGGTGCCGCAGTAATCGGTGTTGATGGCATGGACCGTGGCACCCAGGCGCTGCAGCGCGGCGGGCGTGGTCTGGCAGGAAGCGCCATGGCCGCAGTCGACGGCAACGACCAGGCCATCGAGCCTCAGGCCATCAAGCGTATCGATGGCGTGGTCGACATATGCCTTGCGGGCGTCCTTCATCTTGATAATGTGGCCCACGCCGGCACCGGTCGGCAGCGTGTCGGCAGCCATGGCTTCCTCGGACATGACCCAGGCGCTAATCTCTTCCTCGACAGCATCGGGGAGCTTCATGCCCTTGCGGCTAAAGAACTTGATGCCGTTGAACTCCGGCGGATTGTGCGAAGCGGAGATGACGATGCCGCCATCGAGCTCGTTTTGAACGGTGAGCAGCGCCACGGCAGGCGTGGGGATAACGCCGCAGCAGTGCGGGCGGCCGCCCTCGGCCATAATACCGGCGGTCAGAGCGCTCTCGAGCATGGTGCCCGAAAGACGCGTGTCGCGGCCGATGCAAATATCCGGACCAAGGAACTTGGTCGCCGCGCGGCCCAGGCGAAACGCGAGGTCGCACGAGAGGTCGGCATTGGCGACGCCACGGACGCCGTCGGTACCGAAGATGTTCTGGGGCATAGGATCGCTCCTTCCCTAGCAGGCGATATGCAACCGCCCACCCTAGTCGAAAAAGAAAAGCGGGACCCGCCGAGGAATCGGCAGGCCCCGCTTGTACATTGTATCTCGAAAGGAGATAAAACCTTAGCGCTTGGAGAACTGGGGAGCGCGGCGGGCCTTCTTGAGGCCGTACTTCTTGCGCTCGACCACGCGAGCATCGCGCGTAAGGAAACCGGCCTTCTTGAGGTCAGCACGGTAATCGCCAGCGTTCAGAAGAGCGCGAGCGATGCCCAGGCGCAGAGCGCCGGACTGACCGGAGATGCCGCCGCCATCGCACAGAGCGATAACGTCGAACTGACCGGCGGTGTCGGTCACCTTGAAGGGAGCAAGGGCGTTCTCAACGAGCTGATGACGGCCGAAATACTGCTCGGCGTCACGCTTGTTGATGGTCACCTTGCCGGTGCCGGGGACGAGACGGACGCGGGCGACGGCGTTCTTACGACGGCCGGTACCCTGGTAGACAACGGTGTTCTCAGCCATCTTTAAGCCTCCAGCTCAATCTTCGTGGGGTTCTGGGCAGCATGCGGATGCTCGGCGCCAGCGTAGACCTTAAGCTTGGTCATCTGGGCACGGCCGAGGGTGGTCTTGGGCAGCATACCGCGAACGGCGCGCTCGATGACCTTCTCCGGGTGCTTCTCCATAGCCTGGCGGAAGCTCTCAGCCTTGAGGCCGCCGTTGTAGCCGCTGTGGCGATAATAGGTCTTCGTGTCGGCCTTGTTACCGGTAAGCTGGACCTTATCGGCGTTGATGACGACAACGAAGTCGCCGCAGTCGCTGTTGGGCGTGAACTGGGGCTTGTTCTTACCGCGCAGGATCATTGCGATCTGGGTGGCAAGACGGCCCAGGACAGCACCATCGGCGTCGACGAGAACCCAGTTGCGCTGGACCTCGCCCTGCTTGGCGTAGTGAGTCGATTTCGAAATCACTTAGACTCCTCCATGTACAGTACGTGTTGTTACAGAGATTCACGGGGCTCTGCAAGTAACCCGTC
>DBFBEA010000002.1:0-6759 GCA_048248475.1 Collinsella sp.
ACGTCGTAGGTCTGACGGGCAGAGAAGCCCAAGTCGCCGGTGCACAGGCTAATCACGCGATACGGAAGGCCCAGCTGCTGCAGCAGGTACTCGGCCTCGGCGGTCATGCTCTCGAGCTCCTCGTCGGACTCCTCCGGCTTAGCGAACTTGACCATCTCGACCTTGTCGAACTCGTGCTGACGGATGATGCCGCGGGTGTCGCGACCGGCGGAACCGGCCTCCTCGCGGAAGCAGGGGGTGAAGGCGGTGTAGCGGCGCGGCAGAGTGTCGGCATCGAGGACCTCGCCGGCGTGTAGGTTGGTAAGCACGACCTCGGCGGTGGGGATCAGGAAGTTGTCGCCCGAGACGTGATAGGCGTCATCCTCGAACTTGGGCAGCTGGCCCGTACCGAACATGGTCTGACGCTTGACGACGATGGGCGGCCACCACTCCTTAAAACCACGGCTGGTGTGCGTATCGAGGAAGAAGTTGATGAGGGCGCGCTCCAGGCGGGCGCCGGCGCCACCGAGAACGGTAAAGCGGCTGCCGGAGAGCTTATTGCCACGCTCGAAGTCGAGGATGTCCAGATCGGTGCCCAGATCCCAGTGCGGCTTAAAGTCGAAGTCGAACTCGCGCGGGGTGCCCCAACGACGGCGCTCAATGTTCTCGTCCTCGTCCTTGCCGTACGGCGTGGCCTCGCAAGGAATGTTGGGCAGGTGAGCCATGAAGTCGTACTGCTCCTGCTCGAGAGCAGTGCGGCGCTCGGCCAGACCGTCAATCTTCTCGTTGACGGCGCGCACGGCCTCCTTGGCGGCCTCGGCCTCGTCCTTCTTGCCCTCCTTCATCAGGGCGCCGATCTTCTTGGACTCGGCATTGCGCGTAGCCTGGAGCTCCTCGACCTCGGTGATGACGGCACGACGCTCGTCGTCGAGCTCAAAGAACTTCTCGCGATCCCAAGACGTCTGGCGGTTAGCCATGGCGACATCGATGGCATCGGGGTTCTCGCGAACAAACTTGATATCAAGCATTAGATCCTCCGGCGATATACATTCCATTTAGGTTGCAACCTTGTACATGTATGGGCAAGTATATACTTATGAGCGTTTACGACCCAACTCAACTACGCAAGAAGGCACCCAATGGACGCAGTTTTTTCCTTTTTGTTTGGCACCCGCACCGGTTTTGCCATCCTTTTCGCCGGCGGCATCCTGTTATTTGCGATTCTTGCCTTTGTAATGGAGAAGCGCACCCATAAGATGTACGTCGACCGCGGACCCAAGTCCGAGGATGAGGAAGACAGCTTCTGGGACTAACCTGCCAAAAAGGGACAGGTTTATTTTGGTCGGTTTTATCTGGGCAAACGCAAGCGCCCCGCAACTGGAATTGAGCCAGTTGCGGGGCGCTTTTTGCTATAGAGATAAAACCGCAGGAAAACCAGCCAAAATAAACCTGTCCCTAAATGGAAGGTTTTACTGAAGGGTGGCGTCGATGGCCTTGACCAGGGCGCTGCGCATGCCGGCATCCTCGAGCGCGATGACGCCCTTGATGGTGGCGCCGCCGGGCGAGCATACGGCATCCTTCATCGCCGCAGGATGCTGGCCAGTTGCAAGCTGCAGCTTTGCCGTACCCAGCACCATCTGGCTCACAATGCGATAGGCATCGGCACGCGGGATACCGTGCTTGACCGCCGCATCGCCCAGGGCCTCGATTGCCATAGCGACAAATGCCGGAGCGCAACCACCCACCGTGCCGCCCACAAACAGCAGGCTCGTATCGAGCTCGACCACCGCACCGAGCTTGCCAAGCAGATCAAGCACCACTGCGCTCTGCTCATCACTAAGCGTGGAAGCCTTCTCGCAAGCGATGACGCCCTCGTCCACCGAAACCGGTGTGTTGGGCACCGTCGAGATATGCGCAACGCCCGGCAGGACCTGCTCCCACTTGGCACTGTCCCAGGTCCAGGCAACCGACAGAACGACCTTTTTGGCAAGAGCATCCTTGAGCGGGGCGAATACCTTCTCGATCATGTACGGTTTGACCGCAGCGACCACGATATCGGATGCGGCGACGACCTCGGCGGCATCGTGGCAGGCGACCATGCCGCGCGCCTCGCAGCGCTCAACCAGTGCGTCGTAGCGACCCGCACAGGCGCACATGTCGCTCGCAGCTACACCGGCAGCGATCCAGCCATCGGCCATAGCGCTCGCCATATTGCCAAAACCGACAAATCCAATCTTCATATCGCATAGTCCTTTCAGACACATTCCTCAAAACGAAAGGTATTGTCCCACGCCATTGTTTCGTATTGCCGACCTATTTGTGATACGGCTCGCCACGGCTGATCTTGCAGGCACGGTAAATCTGCTCTAGCAGCACCACACGCGCCAGGTTATGCGGCAAGGTAATGTGTCCAAAGCTGAGCATCTCGTCGGCGCGGGCGCGCACCTCATCACTCACGCCGTCCGAACCGCCGATTACAAAGGCAATGTCGCTGCTGCCTCGCAGCATAAGATCGTCGAGCCGCGCCGAGAGCTCCTCACTCGAACGCTCCTTGCCCTCGATAGCCAGCAGGATCACATGCGCCCGAGACGGCAATGCAGCAAGAATTGCCGCCCCCTCCTTGTCGCGCGCGGCATCCACGCCGCCCGCCTTAGCCGGGTCGATATCGGCCACCTCGCGGATATCAACCTTGGCATAGGCACCTAGGCGCTTGGTGTACTCAGCGCACGCGTCCTTCCAAAAGCGCTCCTTGAGCTTACCGACGCAAACGACGGTGTATTTCACGCGCGTCTACTCCTTCGAATCGTTTTGAACTTTGCTGGCGGTCAGCATCTGCTCGAACATCGAGGCCGACTGCGAAAAGTCGCTCGGCAGCACGACCGTCGAGGTTTTACCCGTGCGAGCGAACTCCGTCATCATCTCGGACCACTGCGTAAACATGAACAGTTGGTTGGCCTCGTCATTGCCGACACCCGTCTCTTGGATGATCTCGAGCGAATCTTTGATACCCAGCGCGATGGCCTTGCGCTGGTTGGCGATGCCCTCGCCCGCCTTTTCCATTGCCTCGGCCTCGGCGGTCGCCTCGGTGACGCGCTTGATGCGGTCGGCCTCAGCGAGCTCCTGTGCCGCAGCGCGCTTGCGCTGGGCAGCGTTGATGTCGTTCATGGAGTTCTCAACCTCGGTCGGCAGTGCGATTTTGGTGATGAGCGTCGACACGAGGGTGAAGCCGTAGGCGGCCATCTGCTCGGAAACGGTAGCGTTGACATCCTTGGCGATGTCATCCTTCTTGGCAAAGACCTCATCGAGTGTGTAGACGGGGATCGAAGAGCGCAGGGCGTCGGTGATGAAGTCACGCATCTGGTCGACGGGCTCCTGCAGCATGTAGTAGCTCTTGTAGATACCCGAATCTGCCGGGCCGGCGCCCATGTCATAGCTCACGTGGTACTGAGCAGAGACCTCAAGGCCGATGGTCACGTTGTCCTGGGTCTTAACGTCGATGCCAAAACCGTTTTTCATGGTGCGCAGACTCACCGTGGCGGCCTTGCGGTCGATCACGGGCACCTTCATGTGGAAGCCCGCGTTGACGATGCGGTTAAACTTGCCCAGACGCTCGATGATCACGGCATGCTGTTGTTCAACGACATAGCAGGCGTTAGGAAGCAGCAGCAACAGGATGATGATGGGAATCAAAAGGCTGGTAAGGGCGGCGATGATACCGGACAACAGCATGGTCTCTCCTCTGATAGGCACACGTTGGCACTAGGATACCCGCACGAAGCAGCAACGTGACATCAACAAGAGGCCCATAACAAAAAAACTCCCATTGCTGGGAGCTCTTTCAATCAATGGTGCGAGCAAAAGGACGTCCGCGTATCCGCTTCGCGGATTCGCACCGGCTTCGGCCGCCTGCCGGCGTCCTCGCCAGCTCGCTAAAAACGCTCCGCGTTTTCTTGGCGCTCGCTCCTTCGCAGGTTCAAGTCCCCGCGATGGGCCCAAAACAAAAAAGCCCCCATTGCTGGGAGCTTTTCAATCAATGGTGCGGGCGAAAGGACTTGAACCTTCATGGGGTTGCCCCCATACGGACCTGAACCGTACGCGTCTGCCAATTCCGCCACGCCCGCGTGCAGGAATTAGAATAACGGAGCGCCACCACGAACGCAAGAACTATTTTTGAAAAAGTTTGCAGGCATTCTCCCAAGCGGCTTGCGCGATTGTTTCGGCGTCCTCACCAGTGCGATCGACACGGTCGTTAACCAGCGCGTTTGCCGTAATGGAGATCATTGCGGGCTCGCATTCAAGACCGCGAATGGGCTCCGGAGCCATATACGGGCAATCCGTCTCGAACAAAATTCGATCGAGTGGGGTTGCCGCGAATGCCTCGCGCACGTCGTCGTTGCGCTTAAAGGTGGCCGCACCACCATAGGCGATATAGCAGCCCAGCTCCACAAAGCGCTCCATCGTAGCGCGGTCCTCGCCAAAGCAGTGCAGCACACAACCGGCCTGGGGCACGCCCACCTCACGAAGCACGTTGTAGGCGTCCACGTGCGAGGTGCGCTCCTGGTCCGTGTCCTCGTGACGCAGATGCAGCTCCACCGGCACGTTACGGCACACGGCAAGCTCGAGCTGGCGCGCCATGCAGTCAATCTGCACGTTATGGGGTGCCGGCGCGATATCGTCGTCATAGTCCATGTGGTAGTCCAGGCCAATTTCGCCGATACCGGCGCACAAAGGGTCATCGAGCGCGGCAACGACCTGCGCGTGAATGTCGTCGGTATAATCCGGCGCGCCATAGGGGTGAACGCCAGCGAGATACTTGATCTGCGGAATATCCCGCATCGGCAAAATCTCGCGCACGAGCCAGTCACTATAGTCCGTCACGCTGCGCTTGTCGGCGATGGGGTCGAACATCGTCACCAGCAGGTCGACGCCCGCGGCTTTGGCGCGCACGAGCGTCTCGGGCACTTCTTTGCCCCAGAACGAAAGCAGATGCGCATGCGTGTCGGCAAGCGGTGCCAAGGGCACGGGACAAGCAACCGTCTTCTTTTTCTTAGTAAACGTCACGCGCTCGGCATCAGGCATCATGGATTAGCTCCTGGGCCAGACGGATAAAGTCGGCAACGTCAAGCGTCTCGGCGCGCGTGGTGGGCGCGATATCGCAAGCCACAAAGGCGGCATCGAGCACGTCCTTGGCAAAACCGTTGGCGCTCATGGAATTGCGGATGGTCTTGCGACGCTGAGCAAATGCAGCGTCGATCACGCGGGCCACAAACTCGCGATCGAGTCCCTCGGGCACCACGCCGTCAACACGGTCGATACGCACGACGGCCGAGTCCACATGCGGCGCCGGCATAAAGCAGCGCGGCGGCACCTCAAAACGACCCGTAACCTGCGCATATAGGCCGAGCTTTGCCGTATAGCCGCCATAGGTCTTGTTACCCGGCACTGCGGCAATGCGATCGGCAACCTCCTTTTGAACCATGACGACGGCGCGCTTGAGCGCGGGCATCGTCTGGAAGAACTGAAGGATGATCGTCGCCGCCACGTTGTAGGGCAGATTCGCGACAAACACCGTCGGCTTACCGCCCGCAACCTGCTCAATCTGCTCCGGGCCCACCTTGAGCGCATCGCCCATGATAAAGCGGAAGTTGGCATAGTCGGCGGCGTGGGCGTCAAGCACCGGCTCAAGCTCGGGATCGGCCTCGATCGACGTAACGCACGCCGCCTCCTGCAGCAACGCAAGTGTCAACGTGCCGCAACCCGGACCCACCTCGAGTACGCGCTCGTCACCTGCAAGCTCGACAAGCTCGCAGATACGCTCGATCACATGATTGTCGATTAGAAAGTTCTGGCCCAGGCGATGCTTAGTCGCAAGGCCAAACTCCTCTAGCAGCTCCCTGGTGGCCGTGGGGTTTGCCAAAGGCGAAGTTGTCATGTTTGCCTCCTTAGCATGATGGCGGCGTCTTGAAACAAAAGGGCATGGACCGTGGCGGCCATGCCCTTACAGCTAAACAGCAAATTGCCGATATGGCGCTCGCGCGGTCTCTACGCCAGACGCGGGAACAGCGGATCGCCCTTCTCGACGGGCTGACCACCAGCAAGCAGGCCCCAAGCGCAAATGCCCTTGAGGTCGTCGCTCGCGGCCTCGTCCTCGCAGGACAGGCGGCGCAGAGCCTCGGCAGAAGTCTGGGGCATGAGCGGCATCAGCAGGTGAGCGGCAATGCGGATGGCCTCGAGCAGGTTGTAGATCACAAACGCCAGCTCGTCAGCCTTGGCCTCGTCCTTGGCAAGTGCCCAAGGCTCGGAGTCCTCGATGTAGTGGTTGGCGGCGTGGATGAGCTCCATGACGTCGTCCTTGGCTCCACCGTAATCGAGCACGTCCATCTTGGCCATGTAGCGCTCGACCAGACCATCGGCGATCTTTGCCAGCGGGTTGTCGAACGCATCGAACGATGCGGGCTTGGCGGGCGCGCAACCGTCAAAATACTTGCCGCTCATGTTGAGCGAACGCGAGATGAGGTTGCCCCAGCTGTTGGCCAGGTCGGCGTTGTAGACCTGCTCCATGCGGTCGAAGCTGATGGCACCGTCGGTGCCGGGGACGACGTCGGTCATGAAGTAGTAGCGATAGCCCTCGACGCCCAGCATGTCGATAACGTCCTGCGGAGCGATGGCGTTGCCGCGGCTCTTGGACATCTTCTCGGCCTTGCCGGTCTCGGCATTGCGCACGGTCAGGAAGCCGTGGGCAAAGACGTGCTCGGGCAGGGCCTCGCCGATGGCCATGAG
>DBFBEA010000003.1:0-6346 GCA_048248475.1 Collinsella sp.
TCGAAGAGTAGTTAGCGGTGATATAACCGATGGCCTTGCGATTGATCATCGGATCATTCCCCCTTCCCGATAACGACGTCATTTCCAACGACGGCCGTATCCTTGGTGGTATCGACAGAGCCGAGCTTCACGCCCTCTTCGACCGTGGAGTTCTCGCCCAAAATTGCGCGGCAGATGTGCGCGCCGCTCTTAACGTGCGCACCCGGCAGCAGCACGGAGTCCTCGACCACGGCGCGCTCCTCGATGATGACATCGGTCGAAAGGATCGAGTGGCGAGCGGTGCCGTAGATCTTGCAGCCGTTGGAGACCAGGCAGTCGTCCAGGCGGCCGTCAGGGCCAATGTAGTGCGGCGGACGCGTGGTGATGTTGGACATGATGGGGAAGTGCTTGTCGAACAGATCGAACTCGGGGTTGTTGCCCAGCAGGTCCATCGAGGTCTCGTGGAAGCTGGCGATGGTGCCGACGTCCTTCCAAAAGCCGTGGAACTCGTAGCTGTACAGGCGCTTGCCCTCGCCGAGCAGCTTGGGGATGATGTCCTTGCCAAAGTCGTGGCTCGAGCGCTGGTCCAGAGCGTCCTCCTCGAGTGCCTCGATCAGCACGTCGGCCGAGAAGATGTAGATGCCCATGGACGCGAGATTCGAATCGGGCTTATCGGGCTTCTCCGTGAACTTGGTGATGCGGCCGTCCTCGGGGTCGGTGGTCAGGATGCCAAAGCGGCTGGCCTCCTCCCACGGCACGGGCATAACGCTCACCGTGAGGTCGGCGTTGTTCTCAATGTGCGTCTTGAGCATCTTGCGGTAGTCCATGCGATACAGGTGATCGCCCGAAAGAATCAGGACGTACTTGGGGTCGTTGGCCTTGATGTAGTCGAGGTTCTGCGTAATGGCGTCGGCCGTGCCCGCATACCAGGCGCCGCCGGTCTGCGTCTCGTACGGCGGCAGGATTGACACGCCACCGTCGCGGCTGTCCAGATCCCACGCCTCGCCGGAGCCCACGTAGGCATGCAGCAGGTAGGGGCGATACTGCGTCAGAACGCCCACCGTGTCGATGCCCGAGTTAGAGCAGTTGGAGAGCGAAAAGTCGATAATGCGGAACTTGCCACCAAAGCTAACCGCCGGCTTAGCGATCTTTTGGGTGAGTGCCCCCAATCGGCTGCCCTGTCCTCCTGCGAGGAGCATCGCGATGCATTCTTTCTTACTCATCGATTTCTCCTTCTGTCATCGATGTTCCTAAACCCATTAGCGACGGGCGCGGCGCAACGTCACGCCCGTCGAGTAATGCCGTGCTGGCATAGGGGAGCTCGCGCGCCTTTACGCGTGCCAGATCTCGTCGCGGTACTCGCGAATGGTGCGGTCGCTCGAGAACCAGCCGCTCGAGGCGGTGTTGAGCAGGGCCTTGCGGTTCCAGGTCTCCTGGTCGCCATAGCTGCCGGTGAGCTTCTCCCACGCATCCACGTAGCTGCGGAAGTCTGCCATAACCAGGTCGGGGTCGTTGTTGTTCATGAGCTCGTTGTAGATGCTCTCGAAGTTGCCCGAAAGGCCGGCAAACGTGTTGTCCTTGAGCTCGTCCATCACGCGGCCCAGACGGTCGCGATCGTTGTTGAGCGTATCCCACGCAAAGTAGCTGTTCGATGCCCAGAGCTGCTCGACCTCGGGAGCGGTCAGGCCAAAGATGGCCTCATTCTCGCGGCCAGCCAGGTCGGCAATCTCGATGTTGGCGCCGTCGAGGGTGCCCAGCGTAATGGCGCCGTTCATCATGAGCTTCATGTTGGACGTGCCCGAGGCCTCCTTGCCGGCCGTGGAGATCTGCTCCGAGATCTCGGCGGCAGGGTAGATGAGCTGGGCGTTGCTCACGCGGAAGTTGGGAATAAAGCAGACCTTCATGACCTCGTTGACGCGCGGGTCGTTGTTGATGACGTCGGCAACGGAGTTAATGAGGCGGATGGTCTCCTTGGCAAAGGTGTAGCTCGAGGCGGCCTTGCCGCTAAAGATGAACGTCGTCGGCGTCACGTGGAAGTTGGGATCGGCGATGCGACGGTTGTAGATGTCCATCACCTTCATGATGTTCATGAGCTGGCGCTTGTAGGCATGGAAGCGCTTAACCTGAACATCGAAGACGGTGTTGGGATCGATGACCAAACCGGTCTCGGCCTTAACGTAGGCAGCCAGGCGCTCCTTGTTGGCGCGCTTGGAGGCACCCACGGCCTTCAGGAACTCGGAGTCGTTCTGGTACTCCTTGAGCTTTTCCAGCTCAAAGGCGTCCTTGAGCCAGCCGTCGCCAATGGCCTCGGTCACGAGCTTGGCGTAGGTGGGGTTGGCCTCGGCAAAGAAGCGACGGTGCGAGATGCCGTTGGTCTTGTTGTTGAACTTCTCGGGCGTCAGGGCATAGAAGTCCTTGAGCACGATGTTCTTGATGATGTCGGAGTGGATCTTGGCCACGCCGTTGACGCTGTGGCTGCAGATCACGGACAGGTTGGCCATGCGAATCTCGCCGTCCCACAGGATGGCGGTCTGGCGCAGACGCTCTTGCCAGCCCTCCTGCGTGGTGTCGAACGACTCGTGCCAACGACGGCTGATCTCGTCGATGATCTGGTACACGCGGGGGAGGAGCTTGGAGAACGTGCCGATGGGCCACTTCTCCAGAGCCTCGGGCAGGATGGTGTGGTTGGTGTAGCTCACGACCTGCGTCACGATGTTCCAGGCGTCGTCCCACTCGAGCTTCTTCTCGTCGATGAGGATGCGCATGAGCTCGGGGCCGCACATGGCGGGATGCGTATCGTTGGTGTGGATGGCCACAAACTGCGGCAGCAGCTCCCAGTTAGCGCCGTGCTCCTTCTCAAAGGTGTCGAGCAGGCTGTAGATGCCGGCCGAGACAAACAGGTACTCCTGCTTCAGGCGCAGCAGACGGCCGTGCTCGCCGGCGTCGTTGGGGTAGAGGATAGCGCTGATGGCCTCGGCCTCGGCGCGCTCGGCATCGGCCAGGGCATAGTCGCCGCGGTTGAAGGCTTCAAGGTCAAAGTGCTCCTCGACCGGCTCGGCAGCCCAGACGCGCAGTTTGTTGACGGTCTCGCCGGCATAGCCCACCACGGGGATGTCGTAGGGGACGGCCAGGATGTCCTGCGTGTCCACCGTGCGGTAGAACGTGCGGCCGTTCTCCTCAAAGCCCTCGACATGGCCGCCAAACTTGATGGTCACGGCCTTGTCCTGACGACGGACCTCCCAGGGATAGCCATGGGTGAGCCACTCGTCGGTGGCCTCGACCTGGCTGCCGTTGACGATCTCCTGCTTAAAGAGGCCGTAGCGGTAGCGCATGCCGTTGCCGTAGCCGGCAATGCCCTCGGCTGCCATGGAATCCAAGAAGCATGCGGCCAGACGGCCCAGGCCGCCGTTGCCCAGCGCCGGATCGGGCTCCTGGTTCTCGATGACGGACAGGTCAAAGCCCATGTCGTCGAGCGCCTCGGCGACCATATCGCGCACGCCAAAGTTGAGCAGGTAGTTGTCGAGCAGGCGGCCGATCAAAAACTCGATCGAGAAGTAGTACACGCGCTTTTTGCCCTCGGCGGTGGCGCGGGCGTCACTCTTGGTGGCAACGGTGCGTGCCTTCTCGGCCACGAGCTTGGCCAGGGCGTTAAAGCGGTCGAGGTCGCTGGCGGCCTCGACGCTCTTACCACTGATGCTCATGACGGCATCGCGATAGAGCTCGGTAAACTCCTGCTTGTTGTCGAAGATCTTATTCATACGTTCCTTTCCCCCGGGGATGTTTCTCCCGGAACGGTTATGACTTGTATCCTACGCCCTGTCGGGGCGGGTAATTACAGCCGTAACGGCTTTGTTACGCATCCTTGGCAGGAGCCTTAACAGCTGCTGCCTTAGCCTTGGGAGCAGCCTTTTTGGTGGCTGCCTTCTTGGCCGTGGTGGACTTGGCCGTAGCCTTGGCAGCGGGCTTGGCAGCCTTCGCCTTAGCCGTCGCCTTCTTGGCAGTGGCCGCGGCCTTGGGCTTTACCGAGGACGCGCGCTTGCGCGTAGCCTTCTTGGACTCCTCAACTACCGGCGGCTTGTAGCTACTGGGACCGCGGCGCTTAAGCACCATGCCTGCCAGACCGGGCACCTTGATCTCGATGGAGTCCATCTGCCCGTTCCAAGGATAGGGCTCGCTCGAGCAGGTGTAGGGCTCCTCACCGGCGTATCCGCTGCCACCGAACTCGGGACGGTCGGAATCAAAGATGACCTCCCAGTCACCCTCGCGCGGCACGCCCACGCGGAAGCTCTCGTAGCTCGCCGGGTCAAAGTTGATCAGGATCACCAGGTCGTCATCAACGTCCTCGCCCTGGCGCACAAAGCTCACGATGGACTGCTTGGAGTTGTCCGCGTCAATCCAGGTAAAGCCGTCGTCGGTGTAGCCGCGCTCGTACAGGGCGGGCTCGGCGGTGTACAGGTGGTTGAGCGCCTTGATAAACGCCTGATGATGGCGGTGGGTCTCGTACTCCTCGGTCAGGAACCACTGAATGGACTCGTAATAGCGCCACTCAATAAACTGGCCAATCTCGTTGCCCATAAAGTTGAGCTTGGCACCGGGGTGCGTCATCTGGTAGAAAGCCAGCGTGCGCAGACCGGCAAACTGGCGCCACCAGTCGCCCGGCATGCGGCCGATCAGCGAGCACTTGCCGTGCACGACCTCGTCGTGGCTCAGCGGGCAAATAAAGTTCTCGGTAAAGGCGTACATGATGGAGAACGTAAGCAGGCCGTGGTTGCCGGGGCGCCACGGAAAATCGGTTTGCATGTAGTGCAGGGTGTCGTTCATCCAGCCCATGTCCCACTTGTAGTGGAAGCCCAGGCCGCCGTCCTGCGGCGGATAGGTCACGAGCGGCCAAGCGGTGGACTCCTCGGCCATCATCATCACGTCGGGGTAGTGCGCCTCTACAGCGCAGTTGACCTGGCGGATAAACGCGCTGGCGTCCAGGTCCTCCTCGGTACCGTACTTGTTGAACTTCTTTTGGCCCGGATCATCGATGCCAAAGTTGAGGTACAGCATACTGGACACGCCGTCCATGCGAATGCCGTCCACGTGGAAGTTCTCGAGCCAATACAGCACGTTGGAGACCAAGAAGGAGCGGACCTCGCCGCGGGCGAAGTCAAACTTGTGCGTGCCCCAGTTGGGGTGAATCTCGTGCTCAAACAGCATGTGGCCGTTAAAGGTGGCAAGGCCGTGGGAGTCGGCGCAAAAACCGCCGGGTACCCAGTCCATGATCACGCCGATGCCCGCCTTGTGGCACGCATCGATAAAGTGCATGAGCTGCTGTGGGTTGCCGTAGCGCGACGTGGCGGCGTAGTAGCCGGTCGTCTGGTAGCCCCAGGAGCCATCAAAGGGGTGCTCCATGAGCGGCATGACCTCGATATGCGTATAGCCCATGTCGTGCACGTAGTCCACAAGCTCCACCGACAGGTCGTCGTAGGTGTAGAACTCGCCGCGCTGCGCGGGGAAGGGATCCATGGGGCCGGGGTAGTTGCCGTACTCGTCGGGCTCGCCCTGCGGCGCGTCGCCGTGGCGCTTCCACGAGCCAATATGCACCTCGTAGATGTTGAGCGGCTGCGACATGTGGTTGTGGCCGGCGCGGCGCTTGAGCCACGCGGCGTCGTTCCACTTGTAGCCATCGAGGGTCCACAGCACGCTCGCGGTACCCGGGGGGCACTCGGCCTTAAAGGCATACGGATCGGCCTTGTAGAGCTTCTCGCCCTCGTTGGTCTCGATGAGATATTTATATAGCTGGCCCTGCTCGGCGCCAGGAATAAAGCCTTCCCAAATAGCGCTTGTATGCACGGGCACCAGCGGGTTGGCTTCCTCATCCCAGTTGTTAAATTCGCCAATGACATGGACACTCTTCACGTCGGGCGCCCAAACGCAAAAGCGCCAGCCGCGCGTGCGCTGCTGCGTGTCGGGATGCGCGCCCATCTTTTCCCAACTGCGCTCCCACATTCCAATGCCAAATAGGTAGACATCGTCCTTGGAGAGCTCCGGTGCGTGCGGAGCGGCCTTACGGGTTGCGGGCTTTTTAGCCGTTGGCTTTAGCTTTGTATCGCTCACGTTTGATCCCATCATGACGCGGCAGCGTGTTGCCTTGGTGACTAGATGCGAAAGGTCCAAGGCTGCACGAATCGAAGGGACGGCGAAGTTTCTGTGATTCGTTCCACCTCGCGTGCTCGGTGGAACTTTCGGCAGAAACTACGATAACACCTGTGCGTTAGTTTTATGGACGAAAGCGGATTTGCGGGAGCGCTTAATCGGTAAGCGACATGTTTATACCACTGGCAGAATTGCCGTGGTAAAACTCTTGACAGTTTTACCAATT
>DBFBEA010000004.1:0-11505 GCA_048248475.1 Collinsella sp.
GTCACATACGGTCGATGAATCTCGACCCGTTCGCGGTACTCACCCGGCTCGATATGGATTGTCACCGGTTGCTCGGCATCCGGATAGAGTTGATCGGCTGCCGCCAAGGCATCGGAAATCGTTGGATATGCTCCTGCCGCAACCCTCGAAACGCGCAGTGTATAGATGCTTTCGCTCATCGTCCATCACGCTCCCAGGCAGCGAACTGCTCGGGCCAGCCCTGAACCTGTGGCTGAATATGCTCGGCGCAGCCCTTAAATGCCGTTAGGGCCGTAGCGAGCGATGCCCCATGCTTTCCATGCGGAAAGACATGTAGGCTAAAGCCAATCCCGTGGTCGGCAAGAGCCTGCGCAAGAAGGAGGCTATTTTGAACTGACACCGATGCATCCTCGGCGGTATGCCACAAGAACGTACGAGGGAAACCCTCGCCCACCATATTCTCGATTGACAACTTTTGAGCCAAAGCGTCATCGGCACCCGTTAGGTGTTCAAACGAACCACGATGAGCATAGGTCCCCGAGCTTACGACCGGGTAGCCCAAGCAAAGTGCGTCAGGCCGAATCGACTCAGGCGATGCCGCGATCGACTCTGCAAGCCAGGGTTGGTCCCAAAGCGCCCCGAGCAAGCCAACCAGATGCCCACCGGCCGAAAAACCCATGACCGTAATCCGATCAGGATCGACACAGTACTCTGCCGCATGGCTTCGGACGGTATCGACCGCCCGCGCGAGTTCTTGCAATGCCAGCGGATAGACAGCCGGAGCAACCGAATAGTTCAGCACAAACGCTTGGTAGCCCATCGCCAACAAACGGAGCGCTACCGGCTCGCCTTCGCGCGGCGAAACGTGATCGTAGCCGCCTCCTGGCACGACCACAACTGCAGGCAGCGGTTTTAAAGCATAAGCATCTTCGGTCGGGGCAAAAACATAAGACGTAATCGTGGCAGACGAGCCATCGACCCCGACAGGAATCGTTTTATTGAGCATGTATTCCCTTTCACCATGATGCGTAGCGCAGCGCACACGGCCGTATCGCACAAGGGCTGCATTGCCGATTTATCCGACAATGCAGCCCTGGTCATCAACCCGAGTTAGGAACGGACAACCTTGTCGACGTTCTGGAGCTGCAGCTCCTCTCCGTCCTGGCCCTCGATCACCACATTTTGCAGGTCGAGCACCTTGACGTTTTGCGCAATGATGCCCTGACGCACCATGGGCTCAACGCCGCAGGCCATGGCCGGAACAAAGGGCTCAGCATCGTCGGCAAAGGTCACGTGGACATCCTGGAACGTCAGGCGCGTTACTTTGCTCTCGGGCAGGCCCGTGATGTAGGCAGCGGCCGCGTGGCAGTTAGTGGCCTCGATATCGCAAAACGTCGTGGCACCAAAGCCGGGCGTGCGGTCGTCGACGGGCAGTGCCTCGCGAGACTGCACGTAGTCGGTCTTGCCGTCCTTGTCGCAGAAGTAGAAGGAGTTGACCACGAAGGGCGTGAGCACCTCGTCCATGCGAATGTGCTCAAAGGTAATGCCCTCGTTGACGGCATCCTTGCCGCGCCCGCGGCGGGTCTTGACGCGCAGGCCGCGGTCGGTGCGCTCAAAGAGGCACTTGCTCACGGTAAGGTCCTTGATGCCGCCGGCAGCCTCTGAACCCAGGACCACGGCGCCGTGACCATCGTGCATGTAGCAGTGAGAGATCAGCACGTCGTGCGTGGCGGGACGAAGCTCGGGCTCAATGCCCAGCTTGCCGCTCTTAATGGCGATGCAGTCGTCACCCACTGAGAACTGACAGCCAAGGATGCGGACAAAGCCGCAGCTCTCGGGATCGAAGCCGTCGGTGTTATGAGAGTTCTTGGGGCCCTCGATCGACAGGCAGAGCGCATCGACGTGCTCGCACAGGATGGGGTGGATATTCCACGCCGGGCTGTTGCGCACGGTGAAGCCGGCCAAGCTCACGTTCTCACACTCGGATAGGAAGATCATGCGCGGGCGGGCGACCTCGCGGCCCTCCTCGGGGCGAAAGATGTTCTTAAAGTCCTTGTTCCACCAGTTGTCCTCGGCAAAATCAGTCTGACCGTCGATCGCGCCGCGACCATAGATGCACACGTCGTGCACGCTCAGACCCGTAAAGGTAGAGCAGTAGGTCGAGAAGTTCTCGCCCTCCCAGCGGCCCAGGGGCAGCATATCGGTGCCGGCATACCCGGCGCCCTCGTTGCCCGTGACCGTGCCCGGAATGTAGGCAAGCGAGGCACGATCGTGGCGGGCCAGCAGCACCGCTCCCTCGGCGAGCTCGATGTTGATATTGCTCTTAAGGAAGAGCGACTTGATGCGGTAGCTGCCGGCGGGAATCAGCACGCGGCCACCCTTGGGGCAGGCCATGATGGCAGCCTGGATGTTGGTGGTGTCATCATGCTCGGCATCGCCCTTGGCGCCACAGTCGCGAACGTTGATGGTAAAGGGCTCAGCCGGCGTGGTGACACCTACGCTCAGCTCGCGCTCGCCACAGACAAAACGGACCAGGTTGCGCTTGCCGGGGGTCAGGCCGTCGACATAGGTCTCGACCGTATTCGTGGTACCAGCGGGCTCGTCGTTGACAAAGATCTCCCACGTATCGGCACAGGTAAAGTAGCCGCCGTCGTCAAGCTCGATCACGGCCGCGCGGGCGTTGCGCCAGATAACGTTCGTCTCCATGGATTTCTCCCTCAAAAAGATGCTCTAAAGGCAAATTGTACGCTGTTAAAAAAGGGCCGTGCCTGCCGGCGGAATTCCGGTGGCACGGCCCTGTGATTTGGACGATATGTCGGCCTTACTCGGCGGGGGTTACGCTACCGTCCTGGAAGCCAACGTTGTTGTGGGCAAAGCAGTCCTCGTACTTAAAGCCAGAGAGCTCCTCGCAAAGCGCCTTGACCTCGGGCTTGACGTCGGCCATCTTGCCACCCTCCTTGACGCGGTGAATCTCGTCGCAAAGGATGTCGCACTGCTCCTTGTCGATCTTGATGCCGCGGGCAAGGACGGCCGCAAGCAGGAAGAAGCCGGCGCAGCCGATGATCATGTAGCCGCAGATATACAGAGGCACGGTAGCGGGCTGGGTCACGGCGTCGCTATTGCCGGCGGTCTGAATGAAGCCGGAGGCAGCAAGGACGATAGCCCACACGTTGACGGCGATAGCCTGGGCGATCTGCTGGCAGAGCTGCTGAGCGGAGCTGTAGATGCCCTCGCGACGACGCAGGGTGATGAGTTCATCGACATCGGGGATGTAGTTGAGCAGAACATCGGGCAGGTACTGGAAGCCGACGTAGAAGAACTTCCAGATGGCGAAGATGATGGGGTAGGCGATCATGGCGATGGCGACCGTGGAGGTGCCGTTGATCTGACCAAAGGCGAAGTAGTTGTAGGCAATGATGCACGCAGCGCAACCGACATTTGCGAGGTACCAAGACTTGTGGAAGCCCTTCTTGGCCATGAGGGCAACCCAGATGGCGGTGCAGACGATAGCGACGACCTTGCCAGGCATCTCCATCACGGACTCGTAGGACTTAGGAATCTGCAGGCAGTAGACGATGAAGAAGGACAGGCAGGCAGACCAGCAGGCAGCAGCGAGCTTCGTGGAGACCTGTGCATACAGGACCTTGCGGAAGGACTTGTTGCGGAAGGTGGAGATAACGTCCACAAAGAACTTCTTGATGCCCTCGCCGACGCTCTCGATCTTCTCCTGAGCGACCTCCTCGGGGGTGTGCTCCCACGTGGACAGGTACACGCAGAGCAGCGAGATTGCCATGACCGAAGCGTTGACCGTAGCGATGATGAAGTAGCTGAACGGGTTGGTCTCGCCGAAGGTGCCAAAGCCGAAGCCCACAAGTGCAGCCATCAGGAAGCCGGCGGCGTTACCAAAGAGATGCTTGTAGCCGGTGAGGTACGTACGCTCCTTAAAGTCGTCGCTCATCTCGATGGTAAGCGGCGACAGGTTGGCGGTGCAGAACGTATACGCGACGTTGTAGATCAGGTACAGCACAAAGTAGTACGGGAAGCCAAACGGCGTAGCCACGAAGATGAGCGGCTCGGCGATCATCATCGGGATGGCCAGCAAGATCCAGAAACGACGACGACCAAAGATGCGGCCAATCTTGGTGGCATAGAAGTTATCGGCCACAAAGCCCATCAGCGGGCAAAGAATGGCGTTGACATAGATGGCAAACGAGCTGATCAGTGCAGCCTCGCCTGCGGACAGGCCACACTCCGTGGACAGGAACAGCACCATGTAGCTGTGCGTAAAGGTCAGGGCACCGGAATTGAGCATACCGCCCATACCAAAGCCCAAGCGCGTCCAGAATGTGATCTTACGCTTTTTTCCGATCTTATTAGTCATCGAGCTCCCTCTCTTTTCTCGATTGTCTTGTAACAAGACATTTGAGTCCACACTGACATCTGTCTGCCCAGCGTTCAGGGTGAACGTTTAGCTAGATTATGCGCGATTGCTTACGGCAGGTGAACGTTCACTTGTATATTATCCCTGAACGGTCGATTTTTACCGCTGAACGGACACAATTGAGATCCTCACACCTATTTTCTGCTGGTAAAGGTGCCATGCTGGACAGCCATGAGATAGGTGAACGTTTATCAGATTTTCCAACATATTCACTTAACCACGAAACGAAAAAGCCCCGCCGGGAACACTCCCGATGGGGCCGACGACATAGCGCTACGCTTGGGTGCATTTGCCACTACAGGCAGACGCCGTCCTTCCAGATGCTGATCTCGTGACAGCCACGGCGCTCGGCACTCGTGAGTTTACCGCTCGCCGTCTCCAGCACCAGCTGGTATAGATCGTGAGCAGCCTCGTCGAGCGTGCGCTCACCCGTGGCAATCACGCCGGCGTTAAAGTCCATCCAGTTGGCCTTGTGGTCGCACAGACGCTGATTGGTGAACACCTTGAGGGTAGGCGCCGGCGCGCCAAACGGTGTGCCGCGGCCGGTCGAGAACAGAATCACGTGGCAGCCGGCAGCCGTCAACGCCGTGGTGGATACCATGTCGTTGCCCGGACCGCACAGCATGTTCAGGCCGTGTTTATTTGCCTGGCCGGCATACGGCAGCACGTCGACGATGGGGGCAGATCCGCCCTTTTGCACGCAGCCGCAGCTCTTGTCCTCGAGCGTGGTAATACCGCCGTCCTTGTTGCCGGGGCTCGGGTTCTCGTAGACGACCTCGCCGTGGCTAATAAAGTAGTCCTTAAATCCATTGAGCATGTCGGAGGCAGCGTTAAAGACCTGCTCGTTCTCGCAACGGTCGAGCAGGATGCTCTCCGCGCCAAACATCTCGGGCACCTCGGTAAGCACCGACGTGCCGCCACGGGCGACGACCATATCGCTCACGCGACCGATCGTGGGGTTGGCGGTAATGCCCGAAAGACCGTCGGAGCCGCCACACTTAAGACCAATGACCAGCTCGGAGGCCGGAATGGGCTCGCGCTTGGACTGCTTTGCCAGGTCTGCCAGCTCGGCCAGAATCTTGTGGCCCTCGATTTGCTCGTCGGCTACATCCTGGCAGGTGAGAAAGCGAACGCGCTCGTGATCGAAGTCACCGAGCTCGTCGAGCACCTGCTGGTGTGTGCAGTTCTCGCAACCGAGCGACAGGAACAGCACACCGGCCGCATTAGGATGACGCGAGAGCGCCACCAGCAGACGACGCGTCTGGGCATGGTCGGCGCCGGTCTGCGAGCAGCCAAAGGGATGCGGGAAGTAGTAAACACCCTCCAGCGAGCCATCGACCAGATCCTGGGCCTGCTCACACATGGCACGGGCGACTTCGTTGACACAGCCGACCGTGGGGATGATCCACAGCTCATTACGCGTCGCGGCACGACCGTCGGCGCGGCGGAACCCCATAAAGGTCTCGGGCTCAACCGGATCCACGACCGGATGTGTGGGGTTGTAGGTGTACTCGACCTCGCCCGAAAGGTTGGTCTTGACATTATGTGTATGAAGCCACTGACCGGGCTGGACATCGCCCGTCACATGGCCGATAGGAAGGCCGTACTTGATGACGTCCTCCCCCGCGGCAATCGAGCGCACGGCCATCTTATGACCCTGCGGAATATCCTCCGCGGCCACGACCTCGCCTACCCCGGGAACCGCGACGGCGGTGCCCTTGGCAAGCGGCGACAGCGCGACGATCACGTTGTCGGCCGGATTGATCTGGATAGTGTTCATTGCAAATGGTCCTAACCCTACAGGTTGAGCAGAAGTCGAGACGCGGGCACGCCGTCCCGCGCCCGCGTCTGCGCCGGAAATTTACGCCTGAGCGTTGGCGAAGGCCTGCTTGGCGCCCTCGGCACGCACGACGGCGAGCGCGCTGACGACAAACTCCTCAAGACCTGCGATCTGCGTAAGGTCCTCGCCCCACATCTGCTCGTTGGTGAGCACGTCGTGCACCAGCTGGGCATCGTCGGCGCCGGCATGGGCGGCGTAGAAGTCGAGCACGAAGGCGTCGTCCTGAGCGGTGTACTCGGTGCCGTCGGAGCGACGCAGGTGCAGGCCGTCGCCCTCGCGGGACACGAGCTCCTGCGTGTAGAAGGAGATGAGCGTAGCGAGGCTCGTCGCCAGGCACTTGGGCAGGTTGCCGGTCTCGGCAACGTAGTCCTTGAGCGTGGGCAGGTCGCGAGCGCGCCACTTAGCCGTGGAGTTGAGGCAGATGGAGAGCAGCGCATGATCAATAAACGGGTTGTCGAAGCGGTTTTCGACGGCGGCGGCAAAGGCCTTGCAGTCCTCGACATCCAAGTCGGCGGCAAGCGTCGGAATGACCTCGTCGTAGAGCATGGTGTTCATGAAGCCGCGAATGGTCTCGTCATGCATGCAGTCGCGCACGATATCAAAGCCGGCAACCCAGGAACCCGGAACGAAGGCGGTATGGGCACCGTTGAGGATGCGGACCTTGCGCTTTTTGTACGGGGTGACGTCGGGAGTCACAAAGACACCCGGAAGACCAGCCTTCACAAAGGGAAGCTTCTCGGCAAGCGACTCGTCACCCTGGATGCCCCACATCTGGAAGGGCTCGCGCACGGCCAGGAAGGGATCCTCGTAGCCCAGACGCTCGGCAACCGCCGCGGCCTCCTTAGGATCGCGGATGCGGCCGGGGACGATGGTGTCGACGAGCGTGGTGCAGACGGTGCAGTCGTTAGCCATCCACTGCGCAAACTCGTCCTCCCAGCCCCAGTCGCTCACATACTGGTTCATGATGCGCAGCAACTCCTCGCCGTTGTGATCGATGAGCTCGCAGGCGAGGACGATGACGCCCGGCTTACCGGCAGCCCAGCGGGTGTGGAGCACCTGGGCAAGCTTGGCGGGGAAGCTCGCGGGTGGCATGTCGTCGGCCTTGCAGGACGGGTCATAGGCGATACCGGCCTCGGTGGTGTTGGAGACGATAATCTCCAGGTCGTCAGAGACGGCGACCTCCATCATGGCGCGGTAGTCGTCCTCGCGGTACGGGTTGATGCAGCGGCTGCAAGCGCTAATCACGCGGGACTCGTCGACCGTGTTGCCGTCCTCCTTGCCGCGCACCAGCACGGTATACAGGTCGTCCTGGGCATTGATACCGTCGGCAAAGCCAAAGGCGCCGCTGATGGGCTGGACCATGACGATCTTGCCATTCCAGCCGGTCGCCTCGTTACCCATGTCAAAGAAGCGGTCAACGAAAGCGCGCAGGAAATTGCCCTCGCCAAACTGCAGAACCTTCTCGGGAGCATCCTTGGGCAGCAAATAGCCCTTGTAGCCGATCTTCTCGAGCGCATCGTAGCTGATGTTCTCCATCTATGTGTCTCCTTAGATGTCTGTTAGCGTGCAAGCAAAACGGGGCTCCGCGTGTGGCAACGGCGCCCAGGGTTCGATGTGATTCGATGCGGGCTTAGGCCTCGACGGTGTCCAGGTCAAAGCCAAAGTAGCGGACCGCGTTGTTGTAGCTGATGTCGCGCACGATGGTGCCCAGCAGCTCCATGTCGGCCGGGTACTTGCCCTGCTCGACCCACTCGCCGATCACGCTGCACAGCACGCGACGGAAGTACTCGTGGCGCGGATAGGACAGGAAGGAACGGGAGTCGGTGAGCATGCCGACGAAGTTGCCCAGAACGCCCTCGTTGGCAAGGGCGGTGAGCTGCTCGCGCATGCCGACTTCGTTGTCGTTGAACCACCAGGCGGAACCGTTCTGGATCTTGCCGGCGGTCGGGGCCTCCTGGAAACAGCCCATGACGGTATCGATCATGGTGTTGTCGATGGGGTTCAGGCTGTACAGGATGGTCTTGGGCAGACCGCAGGTCTCCTGAATGGAGTTGAGGAAATCAGCGAGCTGGTCGGACGGCGTGTAATTGGAGATGCAGTCGTAGCCGGTATCGGGACCGAGCTTGGCAAACATGGCACGGTTGTTGTCGCGCTTGCAACCAAAGTGCAGCTGCATGGCCCAGCCAAGGCGCACATACTCGCCGGCGACAAACTGCATGAAGGCCGTCTTGTACTTGAGGACCTCGTCCTCGGTAAGCGGCTCGGCGGCAAGGCCCTTGGCAAAGATAGCCTCAATTTCCTCGGCGGTAGCCGGGGCGTACATAACGTAGTCGAGCGCGTGGTCGGAAGCGCGGCAGCCCAGCTCGTGGGCGACATCGTAGCGCTTGGAGATGGCGGCCTTCATGCCCTCGAAGTCGCTGACCTCAACGCCGGCAACCTCGGAAAGGTGCTTGCAGTAGTCGGCGAACTCCTGGCCACGCTCGATGCGCAGGGCGGCATCGGGGCGCATGGCGGGAACGACCTGGACGTCAAAACTGTCGTCGGCGGCAATCTTCTTGTGCCACTCAAAGCTGTCGGCGGGGTCGTCGGTAGTGCAGATCATGCGGACGTTGGACTGCTTGATCAGGTTGCGGCAGGTAAAGCTAGCCTCAGCGAGCTTGGCGTTGGCAAGGTCCCAGACCTCCTGGGCAGTCTTGCCGTTGAGGACGCCCTCGTAGCCAAAGTAGCGCTTAAGCTCCAGGTGGCTCCACTCAAAGACGGGGTTGCCAACGCAGCGACCCAGGGTCTCGGCCCATTTTTGGAACTTCTCGCGAGCAGGGGCGTCGCCAGTGATAAAACGCTCGTCGACGCCGTTGGCACGCATCAGGCGCCACTTGTAGTGGTCGCCGCCCAGCCAAACCTCGGTGATGTTCTCGAAACGCTTGTCCTCCCAAATCTCCTTAGGAGAAATGTGGCAGTGATAGTCGACGATGGGCATGCCCTCGGCAAAGTTGTGGAACAGCTCCTCGCCGGTCTTGGTGCTCAGCAGGAAATCCTGATCGTCCATAAAGTTTTTCATCAAACAGCCCCTTTGCTGGCAACGCGGGCGCACGGCGCGCTCGTTATCCTTTAGGTGAACGTTCACTATACTAATCTATTGCACCTCAAAAGGTGAACGTTCACCTAACCACCACGGGGTGAACGGTAGATTTTGCCCGTTCAACGGTTGCTGGAGATGTGACTTGCATGTATTGCGGACTGGTTGGCGTCCCCGATCACCAAACTTGAGCGCTTTTGCTCAGGTGGGTCATGTCCCGACGTACATTTTTGGGAGTATTCAGCATTGGAGCGCGCCGTGCGCCATCCTCAGCGTCCTATTTGGAACGCAGATAGCGCCCGATCGGCATAAAAAGTGCCCCCGATGGCAAATTACGCCATCGGGGGCACTTAAAACAGTCGTTCTGCACCTCATTCAAGGCATGCCAATGCTGAATACTCCCAAAATTGCACGTCGCAAGAGGGGGTACCTGCTCAATCGACTAAATACCCGCAAGTTCGCAGTAGCGGTCGACATTGCTGGCAAATACCATCTCGACGGCGCCCTTCTGGACGGGCACCGTCGGGGTCCTTCCCCACAGCAGATAATCGCCCAGCGTCTTAGCGCCGCGATACGCCAGGCTCGTCGGGTCCTTATAGACAATATTGGTAAAGATACCGCGGCGCAAGGCCAGAGCACTTTCGGGAAACAGGTCGTTGCCGATCACCATGACCTGACCGGCCTTGCCGGTCGAGACGAGCGCGTCGGCAACCACTTCGGAACCAACGGCAAAAACGCTACAGATAAGTTCAGGGGCGTCCGGCGCACTCAAGCGCTTTTCGAGCTCATGCTCGAGTTGTTTGACTTGTGCATGGGCACCTGCAAGATCCTCAACCTGCCATGGAATATCACGTTCGCGCAGGTAATTGTGGAAGGCGCGGGCGGTTAGATAGTGCGAATCGGTATATGGGTCGCCTGTCAAAAGGAGCACGCGGGCGTCGGCCCCAGAAGCATGGACCAGGTTTGCCGCCTGCTCGGCCATAAGGCTGCCTGCCGTCGAATAATCGGCCAAGCTCGCACCCAAACGATTCAAATGCGGACGGTCGCCGTCGACAAGCTCAATCGTCACGCCCGCCTCGGCGATCTGCCCCAAAAGCTCAGTCGCACGATCGTCGCCCGGCGCATAGGCGAGCAAGCCATCAATCTTTTCGCCCACCTGCAGACGCTCGTCGATTTGCTCGAGTGCATCAGCGTAGCCGCCCACGCCAAATTCAACGCGCTCAACCGTAATGCCCCGGTCGATGACCTCCTGTTCAAAGCGATTGCAGCCTTCCCACAGGTAACGGAAAAAGTACGCTCCCTCGCGCGATGCGCGGGGCAGGCAAAACACCAGATTGATATCCTTGCGGCGCAGGCTTGAGGCACTTGTGTTGCGGTGATAGCCCATGGCCTCGGCCTTAGCGTTCACCTTGGCGCGCACGGATTCGCTCACGCCGGCCTTTCCCGTCAGAGCCTTGTGCACGGTATTGATGGAAACGCCAAGCTCGGCGGCTATGTCCTTCATGGTTACGCGAGCGCTCATGCGGTTACTCCGTTATAGATAAGTTGCCAATTAATAGTCCAGTTAACGATACCCCAAAAATACTCTTCGGCTCGCCGTGCTCTCCCTCAAATGCACAAAGCGCCCCGCGAACGGATGCCCGCGGAGCGCTTGGATGTCCGGACCTTATTTGATACCGCGACCCAAGTCTTCGGCGATTTTGTCTACGCCCTTAAGTGCAGCGCACGTCTTTTTGTTGGAGCAATGCCCCGTGCAAACGCCACCCTGAGCGCAGTCGGCGCAGGTGCCCTTGCGGTAGATGCGCACGCACACGGCGACAAACGCAACGCCGATAACAGCCAGTACAACAATATCGATAGGTGCCATAGCAAGCCTCCTTTAGTTAACCATCACTTACTTTACCCCATTCTCCACCTACCAAAAAGGGACAGGTTTATTTTGGTCGGTTTTATCTGCGGAAACGCCACATCTCCCCCACCAAAAAGCCCGAGTGTCGCTGGGACACCCGGGCTCGTGGAAAGGGGTTGATCCTTATTCGGACTTAAGCGGAAACTGCGGCGGAAGCAGTGTTGGTCTCGTCCTCGTCGGTCCATGCATGCTTGGGCATGGGACGGAAGATCTGGAAGAGCATCGCAACCAGCAGCACGATGGCCACAATCGTCCAGATA
>DBFBEA010000005.1:0-29000 GCA_048248475.1 Collinsella sp.
CGCATCCCGAGGACGAGGACATCGACTTTCTGAACCCTGAAATCGAAGACTGATTCGTTGGGGTATGATTACGTACGGTTCATTATTTGCGGCACGTCCGCGATAAGTTAGGGGTTGTCATGGACAACATGGTTAACAATATGTCTCAGAATGATAAGACTGCTGACGCTACCTGCGTATTCCGCGTGCCTTCAAGCGACGTCACCGTTCCCGACCTCATGGCCAACGTGCGCATCACCGCCCCCGTTCTGTCCATCGTCAAGGGTCCGCAGACTGGTGCCGCCTTTGAGCTCGAGGACGAAGTGACCACCATCGGCCGCGATCCTGCGAACAGCATCTTCCTCAATGACATGACCGTTTCGCGCAGCCACGCGCGCATTATCCGCGAGGGCCTCGGCGCTCGCATCGAGGACCTGGGCTCGCTCAATGGCACCTGGGTCGACGGTGCCATAGTCAACGCGGCCCCGCTGCACGACGGTTCTTCCGTCCAGATCGGTACGTTTACGCTCATCTACCACGAGAGCACGCCGGAGCGCATCGAAACCGGTGAGTAGGGCATGGCCGAACGCAACTATCTGAGTATCGGCCAAGTCGTCAACCTACTTCGAGGCGCATACCCCGATCTTTCGAACTCAAAAATTAGATTTCTAGAGGATGAGGGGCTCATTACCCCTCATCGTACGCCTAAGGGATACCGTCAGTACTCCAAGGAGGACGTTGATCGCCTAGAGGTCATTCTGCACTTGCAGAAGACTCGCTACATGCCGCTCAACGTGATTAAGCAGCGCTTGGAAAACGCCACGGACCTGTCAACGCTCGCCTACGAGGTGGGCTTGCTGTCCGATGTTCCGCTCAAGACGGAGCCCAAGGAGACTAAGCAAAAGCTGCATCCCATCGAGACCATTCCCGATATGCTGGGCGTCGAGATTTCGTTTATCCGCTCGCTCGCTGAGAACGACCTCATTCGCATCATCAAGAGTCCGCAGAATCGTGAGCTCGTCGATGGCCGAGATTTCCCGATCATCCGCTACTGCTCCGAGCTGTCACGCTTCCATATCGAGCCACGCAACCTGCGTCAGTACGTGTCTTCCGCTAACCGCGAGTCCTCGATGTTTGAGCAGGTGCTCGTGAGCATGCTCGGAATGGATACCTCCGATGACGAGCGCGACGCCAAGCTCGAGCGTGCGTTTAAGAAGCTTCACGACCTGACGGAGGGCGTGCACACCGCGCTGCTCAAGAACCGCGTTTTTGAGTCGCTCAACGCCGTGGTCGAGGACGCCGACATCGATGCACTCGATGAGGAAATCACGCGTTCCGAGTCCACCAAGGCCAAAAACGAAGAGCCAGCCGCGCCTGTTTCGCACGAGGATTCTCTCGTAAAGCCGCTCAAAGTCGTCGCCCCTTCGCAATCCGGCGCCGCCACCGCGGGCAAATAACCGCTGCTGAAATTTCGGCAATCCATGAAAGGTCACGCCATGTATGACTTCGAATCTCATATCGTCGATATTCCCGACTATCCCGAACCCGGAGTCGTATTTAAGGACATCACGCCACTCTTTGGCAATCCCGAGGCTCTCAAAGCCATGACCGATGCCCTCGCCGAGCACTTTGCCGGCATGGGAATCACCAAGGTCGTGGGTCCCGAGGCTCGCGGCTTTATGGTTGGCGTACCGGTGGCTGTAGCCCTTGGCGCCGGCTTTGTTCCCGCACGTAAACCGGGAAAGCTGCCGCGCGAGACCGTGAGCCAGAGCTACGAGCTCGAGTACGGCACCGATTCAATTGAGATCCATGCCGACGCTATCAGCTCTAAAGATACCGTGTTGATTCTGGACGACTTGGTCGCGACGGGCGGAACCGTCGAGGCAACAGGTAAACTGGTGCGAGATATGGGCGCAAAGCTTGTCGGTTATGGTTGTATCCTTGAGCTTGCGTTTCTCAACCCGCGCGAGAAGCTCACGCCGTCTGATGACGATGTGGAGCTCTTTAGCCTGGTGACGGTGGACTAGCCGTTACCCTTAGTTACTGGAAAGGAAGCTACATGCGCACAGCAAACACGCACAAAAACATGGCACGCTGCGCTGCTACGGCAACCCTCGCTTGTGTTTTGGGCTTGGGCCTCGCGGCTCCTGCCTACGCCGATACCGCATCCGACCTTGCCGCTGCTCGTACGAAGCTCGAGCAGATCGGTACCCAAACCCAGCAGATTTACGATGAACTCGCCACGCAGACGCAGGCGCTCGATCAGACTGCTGGCGAGATCACGCAAAAGCAGCAGGAGATCGCCGATGGTCAGGCCAAGCTCTCGACCTATGTCGCCGGCGAGTACAAAACCGGCGGTCTGAGCCTGCTTCAGGTTCTGACGGGCGTCGATGACCTGAGCGATATGCTCAACCGTCTGTTCTACTACGGCAAAGTTTCCGATAAGCAGGCTCAGACCATTCAAGAGGTCAAGGAGCTCAAACAGCAGCTCACCGATAAGCAGGCCGAGCAGGAAAAGAACGTCGCCACCACGCAAAAGAAGGTCGACGAGCTTAACGCCCAGCAGGCTGAAGCACAGAACGTCGTAAACTCTCTGGATTCACAGCTGCAGGCTGAGCTTGCCGCTGAGGCCGAGGCCAACGCCGCGCTGCAGGCCGGCATCAACGCCAGTACCGCCGAGAAGGCCACGGTGAGCAACGAGACTGCCGGTGCGACCGAGAACACCAACAACGGTGGCCAGACCAGCAATAACAACAACCAGGGCGGCAACACTCCGGCTCCTACGCCGGCACCTGCTCCGACACCGCAGCCCTCCACGCCTGCCCCGGCTCCGACGCCTTCTGCTCCGAGCCAGTCCGTCGATGGCGGTTCTGTTGTCTCGCGTGCATACAGCAAGCTTGGTTGCGCCTATTCCTGGGGCGGAATTGGCCCGAACAGTTTCGACTGCTCTGGTTTTGTTAGCTATTGCCTCACTGGTCGCTATTGCCGCCTGGGCACCACGGGCACCTTTATGGGCTGGACGCGTGTGTCCGATCCGCAGCCCGGTGACGTTGTGGTCAACTCGTACCACACCGGCATTTACATCGGTGGTGGTCAGATGATTCATGCTTCCGACTACAACACGGGTGTTATCATCAGCTCCGTTGCCGCCGGCATGAACAACAACTACATTTTCGTGCGCTACTAAGTATTCAGATAAAGCAAACGGATATGGACCTCGTGGCTTTGAGTCATGGGGTCCATTCTTTTGCCTTTAGTGCAGTCCGCTATCTAGTTTTGAATACTAGATAGCGGCCCAATCGGTCTGCAAGATGGCTATAATTGAATGGGAACGATTAGAAAGGACCCTCTATGAGCTGGGCACTTATCTCCGATTCAAGCTGCAACCTCCGCGATTGGCAACCGATCGCACCCCATACCACCTTTGCATTTGCTCCCCTCAAAATTCGAGTGGGGGAGCGTGAATTCGTCGATGACCTTTCGCTCGATGTTCATGAGCTCAACTGCGCTGTTCAGGCGGAGACGAATGCCTCTTCGAGCGCTTGTCCCAGCGTGGGGGAGTGGGCCGAGCTCTTCAAATTGGCAGACAAGACCATCTGCATGCCGATCTCTGAGGGCGTGTCGGGCAGCTACAACGCGGCAGCCACGGCTCGCGATATGGTTCTTGCCGAGGAGCCCGACCGACAGATTCATCTAGTCAATTCACGCGCAGCTGGCGGCAAAATGGACCTCATTTTCTTGCTGTTCGACCGCTATCTTGCAAGCAATCCGAATGTCTCATTCGAGGATGCTTGCGCATACTTCGATAGCCTTGAACAGAACAGCAAAATCCTCTTCAGTTTGTGCAATTACGAAAACCTCGCCAAAGCCGGACGTATCCCTAAGGCAGCCGGTGTCATTGCCAACAAGCTCAATATCCGCATTTTGGGCACGGCGAGTGAGGCCGGTAAAATCGAACTCGTCGGGCACACGCGTGGCGAAAAGAAGATGCTCAACAAGATCATCGACACTATGGAAGCCGAGGGCTTTACGGGCGGTGAGGTCATCATCGATCACGTTGAGAACGAAGCTGGAGCCCAGGCGCTTACTGATCGCATAGTCGAACATTGGCCCGGCTCCAAGACCATCATCATGCCCTGCAACGGCCTGGATTCCTATTACGCCGAGATGCACGGCCTGATCATCGGCTACGGCATGGGCGTAGCTTCGGGCAAATAAAGTCCAACCAAGCAAAAAAACGGGCGGGACAAAGCGACAGATGGCTCTTTGTCCCGCCCGTTTTATACGTCGGCTAGCTATTAAACCCGTTGAACTTGAGATAGCTCATCAAGTAAGCCTTCGAAACAAAGGATGAAACCGCGCTGCGCACAAGCAGCGACTCACGCGTTACCTGATGCGCCGTATCGGGAACCGGCGTCTGCTCGACGGAAAACGCCGAACGAATCGATGCCTCGAGCTGATCGACCACATAATCAAAGGCCGTCGGGGCATCGTAGCTCAAACGCTGAATGTTAAAGAGTGCCTGCACCGCAGCAATAGGTAGCACCTGCTTAAAGATGCAGATAGCGATCAGGCGGGCAATCTGCTCGCGGCCATATTGCTTTTTGACCGGAGCAGGCACCAGGCCGACCTTCACGTAGTTATTGATCATCGATGGCGTAATGACAGGCTGCTCAACGCAAATGGACAGCGGCTCCATCCACAGCGCAACATACTCAATAACCTGGTCGCGGTAGAGCGTCACATTGGGCAACTGGTTATAGCGCGGCAGACTCAACGTATTAAGTTTGCGCACGATATCGGACTGAATAAATGCATCGGGCAGCACAGTGGGCTGAATATCCTCAGGCTTAATGCTGACCGATGTATCGGACATCGGGATAACGCGTTTGGCGTGGTTCATAAGGATCCTCCGTTCATTAGCTATATTGTATTCTAGGTTATCTAGTTTTGCATACCATATAGCCGGCAAGTAAAAGTGGTTGGACAGCACATTGATGCACCGTCCAACCACTTTGTTTTAAAGATAGCAACCTTACATAAGATATATTATCGTACTTATCCACGGAGAAACGCGTATGCGCTCGTTGCTGCTATGGCTCCGTCCGAAACAGCGGTCACAACCTGGCGTAAACGTTTGGAACGGATATCGCCAGCGGCAAATAGACCTGGCGTGCGGGTCGCCATGGATTCATCAGTCAGAATGCCGCCATCAGGCGCCAGATCGACTAGATGCTCAACAAGCTCGGTATGGGGTTGCGTCCCGGTAAAGACAAAGATACCAAACGAGCCGGGCTCAAATGAATCGGTATGAGTCTCACCGGATGCATTGTCCTTAAAGGTAATCGTCGTTGGCATGGCTTCGCCCGAGAGCTCCACAATACTAGTTTGGTACCTAACTGAAATATTATCTTTTGCAAGAACTTTTTGAACCACACCATCGGGGGCACGGAACTGATCGCGGCGCAAAACGATGGTCACGCTGCTGGCGATTTCTGACAAGAACAGAGCTTCCTCGCATGCCGAATTGCCACCACCGATTACAAAGACCTGTTTGCCACGGAAGAACATGCCGTCACACGTCGCGCAATACGAAACGCCACGACCGCGATACGTATCCTCGCCAGCGAAACCTGCCGGACGCGGCGTGGCACCCACGCAAGCGATAACACTCCTAGCCGTCGTATCACCAACATCGTGATGAACGGTAAACAATTTGGAGCCGGCATCGTAATCGACACCCGTCACCATGCTCCATTCAACCTGAGCCCCTAGGCCTTCTGCATGTTGTTGGAATCGCTCACCGAGTTCAGCGCCGCTCAGTAGCGGAATGCCCGGATAGTTCTCGACCTCATTGGTTGTGGCGATCTGTCCTCCCGACATGCCCTGCTCAATCACGGTCGTCGTTAGGTTGGCGCGCGCCGCGTAAATGGCTGCAGCATAGCCCGCAGGGCCGCCGCCGATAATAGCAACATCGATCGGCTGATGGGTAGTCATGAAGAGACCTCCTGTCGAAAGATTGGCGTTCTTTGCGCTCATACCCAAATTTACGTGAACATGACACTCATGCACTACAATGATAAATCGCGTAACAAAGCTGAAGGGGAGTTATCGATGGATCAAATGCAGACGAGCAATAGCGCTCCCCTGCCCATGCAAGCTACTCCCCAACCGGAGCAAATGACCGTTTCACCTGCACAAAAACCCCTAGTAACCATCGTGCACGCATCGGTTGGATCGGGCCACAAAGCCGCCGCCAACGCGATTGCACAAGCATTTGACCTTATCAGCGGCACCAAGGGAATCCCTGAGGATGTTGAGATCGAAGTCCTGGATATCCTCGATTTTGGACGTATTAAATTCGACGGCAATAAGACCGCGGCTTCTTTTACGGGAGCCACGCGCCCCATTTACGACCTGACCTGGCGATATACGCTTACAGGACATCTTCTCTGGGGTGGCGGCACAGCATGGTCACGAATTATGTTCCCCGCCTTCAATGAATATGTCCGCACCCGCAGGCCCATGGCCGTGGTTGCAACACACATTACGGCAGCTAATGTTGCTGTGGGCGCCCGCGTCATCACGGGTATCGATTATCCCGTCATCTGCGTACCAACAGACTATGAAGTCGAAGGCTTTTGGCCCCACAAGGACACCGATCTGTTCTGCGTAGCCAACGAATTTATGGCCGAGACACTTCGCCCCCGTAAAGTTCCCGAGACCAAAATCCGCATTACAGGCATCCCCATTCGCGCCGGGTTTGATACGGACTACAATCGCGAGGAAGAACTCGAGAAGTTCAATCTCCCCGCTGACAAGACCGTTGTGTTGGTGATGGCCGGTGCCAGTTTGCCTCAACCGTACGTTCGCTTTCGCGCGGAGATGGACCGCACACTCCCCTTCCTGCGCAGCTTCGAGGACATGCACTTTGTCTTTTTGCCGGGCAAGGATGAGGAATACGCCACCCGCCTCAAGACGCTCTTCGACGCCATGAAGCTCGAAAACGTCACGGTTCTGGACTACGTGGACGACATGGCGGCCCTCATGCACGGCTGCGACCTGGCAATCCTCAAATCGGGCGGACTCACCGTCACCGAGTGCCTGTGCGCACATCTGCCGATGATCCTGCTGGGCAAATCATACGGCCAGGAAAAGGCCAACACCACGATACTCACCGGCATGGGCGCCAGCATGCATGTCACCACCGCACGAGAACTCATCGTGACGTTACGCCATCTCCACGATCATCCCGAGTCGCTCAAGGCACTGCTCATCAATGGCGAAGTGCTGCGCCGTCCACGCGCAGCCGAGGACATCGCCATCGCAACCATGGAGCTCGTAGGCAAGCCCCAAAAGCGCAAACGAGCCTTCTGCCGCTTCTACTGGGGCGAAAAACCCGCGCATATCCGCTAGCATTGGACTGTCCGCTTACCTGTGGGAGGCCCCTATATATCATCCCATGCTCAAACATTCTCGCTGCGCTGCGAAACTGCGCGTGGGACGATATATAGGGGCCTCCCACAGGTAAGCTGCGTTAACGTACTAGCAGATATACCAGATTCCCCACCACTAGAACCTGCAAAGGCGAAACCGGAAAATAAAGATACAGCAAGCCGATGCGACAAAGGATCCAACCCTTTGTCGCATCGGCTTATCAGAAAGAATGATTATTATTTTCAAGCGAGTAGCCGCCCGCCCGGGGCTTACCTATATCGTTCCACGCGCAGTTTCGCAGCGAGCGAAGCGACGCGAGAATGTTTGAGCATGGAATGATATAGGTAAGCCCCGGGCGGGAGGGATACGAGCGCCCTAGGCGACGCCGCTGGAGCCGAAGCCTCCGTTGCCTCGGTCGGTTTTGTCTAGCTCGTCTACCTCTATGAGGTTGACCGTGGGGACTTCTTGGATGACGAGTTGGGCTATGCGGTCGCCTTTGTTGATTTTGATGTTGTTGGAGGGATCCAGGTTGATGAGGATAACCTTGAGTTCTCCTCGGTAGTGGGCGTCGATGAGGCCCGGCGTGTTGACTATAGACAGGCCCTGCTTGATGGCCAAGCCGCTGCGGGGCTGGACGAAGCCGGCGTAACCGTCGGGCAGGGCGATGGCCAGCCCAGTAGAGACCAGACGGCGTTCGAAGGGCTTCAGGACGCAGTCCTCGTTGGAGCGCAGATCCAAGCCGGCATCGGTGGGATGGGCGTATTTGGGAAGCTCGACGGTGGGGTCGAGACGCTTTATGTTGACGGTAATGTTGGACATGGAATCACCTTAGCTTGTCGAGCTCTTGCAGAAACTCATCGACGTCTTTGAAATCGCGGTAGACCGAGGCAAAGCGGATGTACGCCACCTTGTCAATCTTGGCCAAGCGCTTGAGCACCATGTCACCCAACTCATGGGACGTGACAGCCGTCAGCGTGCGAGAGCGCAGCTCGACCTCGATGTCGTCGATAATCTCATTAAGCTTCTTAGTGTCGATATCACGCTTGATAGTGGCGCGCATCAAGCCGACGAGCAGCTTATTGCGATCGAACCGCTGCTTGGTTCCGTCCGACTTAATGACCTCGATTGGGTCTTCGCATCGCTCAAACGTTGTAAAGCGATAGTTACACGAGCAACATTCGCGACGGCGCTTAATGGTGTTATTTGACTCCTGCATACGGGAATCAACGACGCGGGTATGTGCCTTGCCACATTTGGGACAGCGCATGGTACCTCCTCTTAAACGATAACAAGGGTACCATGCGCAGCGCGATAATGATTACGAACGAGCAGGAACCTTAAGATGCGCACCGGCGGCGAGCGAACCATGCTCCAGATGATTGACACTACGAATCATGTCGGAAGTCTCTTGCGTGGAAAGGCCTTCGATTGGATATTCCTCGGCAAGCGACCAAAGAGAATCGCCAGGCTGAACGCGAATGGTCTCGTAGGTAACATTGGAAACGGACTCGGCATACGCGGCGTGACGAGCGCTAAAGACCGACGTAGCGAGGACAAAGAAGAGCGTAAGCGCAACGGCAACGGCGACAATCGTCGGAACCTTCAGGGCAACGCGAGCCGGCGCGACTACAGCTTGCTGATTGCGAGCAGGCTTTACGGTCAAAGGCTGAAAGCCGGAGCGGCCGCCCTGAACAACCGTAAAAGTGGGTTCTGCAGGCGTCTCGAGCTTAAGGGCGAGGTTTCCCTGGACCATATTCGTTGCGTTCATCATGTTCTCCTCTCGCGTGTTTTGCTGAGAACAGTTTTATCAAGCCGCGCGGACAAAAATGTCTAGCGCGAGAACGAATGTTCGGTTATTATTATCTTCGAACAGTTGTTCCTGTCAAGCAAAATTCGAACATTTGTTTGACATGGGTAGAGAGGATGCCCTGATGGCTCGCAAAATTACCAAGCGTCAGCAGCAAATTTACGACTTCATCAAGGAATATCAGCAAGAGAAGGGTTATCCGCCCAGCGTGCGCGAGATGGCTTCTGCCGTGGGCCTTTCCTCCCCCAGCACCGTGCACGCCCACTTATCTGCCTTGGAGGCGCGCGGGCTGCTCAAGCGCGATGCCACCAAACCGCGCGCCCTGGAACTCTTTAACGAGGACGGCTCCTCTGTCTCAATTTCTAAATCTGACGAGCCCACCGCACCTCGGGGAACGGTCTCGCTACCGCTCGTTGGTCGCGTCGCGGCTGGGATCCCCATTCTGGCCGAGCAGAACATCGAAGACACTTTTACTATCCCGACCGAAATCGCCACCGATCAGGGTTCCTTTATCCTTGAGGTGCATGGGAGCTCAATGATCAATGTCGGCATCTTCAATGGCGATTACATCATCGTCCGTGAACAAAAGAGTGCCATGAATGGCGAAATTGTCGTGGCCATGATTGATGGTTCAGCGACCGTCAAAACGTTCTACAAGGAGCAGGGACGCGTACGCCTGCAGCCTGAGAATGACACCATGGAGCCTATCTATGCAACGAATCCCGTTATCTTGGGCAAAGTCGTCGGCTTGATGCGCCGGTTCTCGTAATGCAAAAACGCATCACCATCTTTGATACCGTCCGCGGGTTTACGATGATTTCAATGGCAGGTTTTCACGCTTGCTACGATCTCGCCTACCTGTACGGTTGGGATATGCCCTGGTTTACACAGACTGTCTTTCAAGACATCTGGCGTGCCAGCATCAGCTGGGTATTCTTGTTTATCGCGGGTTGGATGTGCACGCTCTCACGCAACAATGCTAAACGAGCGGCCAAATACGCTGCCGCAGCTTTGGTCGTCTGGATCGTAACAACGCTTGTATCGGTCGACGATTCAGTGAACTTTGGCATCATTTATTGCATGGCGGCGTGTACCGCTGTGGCAGCCGTAGCACGACCGATGCTTCAGAAATTTCCCAGCACATTGGGCATTGCGATATGCCTCGCTCTCTTCGCAGCGACATGGGGCATTCCGAAATCGACCTATTCATTCCCCTATTTGGCGTGGCTAGGATTTCCCGACCCCAGGTTTGTTTCAGGCGACTATTATCCAATCATCCCGTTTATATTCATGTACCTCACAGGATACTTTGCTGCGCGTACCGCTCAAAGATGTGAACATCCCGCCCCAAGCTGGGCCTACGCCAATCCCGTCCCGGCGCTCGCTAGCCTTGGACGCCATGCACTCCCCTTTTATCTGCTGCATCAGCCCATCATACTGGGCATTTTGGAGCTCGCCTACTCGGTGCGATAACGCTCGAGCCGCGGCGCAATACGAGCCGGCAGCTTCGCCACAATACGAACGCCATCCTCGAGATATTCCTCGTGCAAAAGGGTTCCCTGCTCATGCACCAGCGTGATGAGGGCGCCCTCGCGATACGGGATATCAGCAGAGAGCAACACATCGGTGGCAGCCGCCTCGCGAGCAATGCGATCGACGAGATCGTCGAGCCCCTCGCCCGTTTGGGCCGAGAACAGAACGGCCTCGGGATAGCGACGACGGAAGCTCAGTCGATCAACGCCATCGAGAAGATCGATTTTATTGAATACGGTCAGCGTTAAACGCTCTCCAGCGCCGATCTCATCAAGCACGCGGTCGACAGCCTCCAGCTGTCGCTCATAGTCCTCGTCAGACGCATCTACGACTTTGAGAATTAGATCGGCACCCAACACCTCGGACAGCGTCGATTTAAAGGCATCGACCAAACCATGCGGCAGCTTTTGAATAAAGCCGACGGTATCGGTGATCGTCATGCCGCGACCGCCGTGCAGGTGATACGAACGCGTCGTCGGGTCGAGCGTAGCAAACAGCTTGTCCTGCGAAAGTACCGTAGAGCCGGTCAGGCGATTGAGCAACGTCGATTTACCGGCATTGGTATAACCGGCTAACGCGACGCGAAACGCCGGTGACTCAATGCGACTCTTGGACTGGACATCGCGACGCTGTTCAACCTGCTTAAGCTCACGACGAAGCGCGGCAATCTTATTGCGAATCAAGCGACGGTCAACCTCGAGCTGGCTTTCACCCTGGCCAAAGCGCGAACCGATGCCGCCGCGCGTCTGCTCCTTGGCAAGATGGCTCCACATGCCACGCAGACGAGGCAACAGATATTGAAGCTGTGCCAGCTGTACCTGTAGGCGTCCCTCACGCGTCTGAGCATGCAGGCCAAAGATATCCAAGATCAGTGCCGTACGATCGATAATCTTTACCGGCTCGCCCACGGCTTTCTCCAAATAGGATTGCTGCGAGGGCGTCAGGTCGTCGTCAAAGATAACAACATCGGCATCCATGCGATGCACCAGGCCGCACAGCTCTTCAACCTTACCGGAACCGATAAACGATTTAGGATACGGCTTTACCAAACGCTGAGACAAGCGCGCCACGCACCGGGCACCAGCCGTATGGGCAAGGCGCTCCAGCTCGTCAAGCGATCGATCGAGCGGCCATGCATTGTCGCGCCATTCAACACCAACCAAAATGGCACGCTCGGGCTCGGGTGCCGTGGAAACAAGAGGAAAACGAGCCATTAGACAGCCTCAATACGATGCAGGATATCCTCAACGACCTCATCGATCGTACATTCATCCATATCAAACCACACGATGCGGTCATCGCGCTTAAACCACGAAAGCTGACGCTTGGCATAGCGACGCGAACGCATCTTGATGAGTTCGCGAGCCTCATCCATAGAAATCACGCCGTTAAAGGCATCGATAATCTCTTTATAGCCAATTGCCTGCATCGACGTCAGGGCATCTCCCAGCCCCTGCCCCATAAGACCGCGGACCTCATCGACAAGACCCTGCTCAAACATCATATCGACACGCAAGTTAATGCGCTCGTGGAGCACCTCGCGATTACGCGTCAGACCAAACCATAGGGCATGATAATGCTCGCGCGGAACACTAAACTGCGACTTTTGCTGCGCGTAGGACACACCATCATCGTGCATTTCGAGCGCGCGAATCACGCGACGAACATTATGGGGGTGGATGACCGCAGCGGACTCGGGGTCACGCTCGGCAAGCAGCGCGTGCAGCGCTTCCTCGCCAATGCGCTCGGCAAGCTCCTGATACTCCGCGCGGCGATCGTCCTCAAGCTCGCCCGAGGGAAAATCCATCTCATCTAGGGCGGCCTTGAGATACAGCCCCGTACCTCCGCAAAAAACCGGCAGGCAACCCGAACCAAGGAGACGTTCAACATGCGCGCGAGCGTCAGCCTGATAAAGCGCAGCAGAATATGCCACACCCGGCTCTACAATGTCGACGAGACGCAGCGGCGCCGTACACTCATCGGGCGCCATCTTTGCGGTACCGATGTCCATGCCGCGATAGATTTGCATCGCATCGCACGACAGCACTTCGGACGAAAGACGAGCGGCCAAACGGTCGGCAACATCACTCTTACCAACCGCCGTCGGACCAACGATCGCAACGGCGGAAAGACCTGCCTCGGAAGAAACCATTAGCGCGGCACGCCCACAACGGAACCGGACAAATACCAGGTCTTGGCAACGTCAACGTCAACATCAACGATCTTGCCAACAAGCTGATCGATGCTGTAACCCTCGGGGATAGGCGCATGCACGGTCTGATTCTTGGGACTCTTGCCAAGCAGGACCGCGTCGTTCTTTTTACTCGTTCCCTCAATGAGCGCCGGCACCACAGTATGAAGCTCACCCTGGTTATACTCATGTGCCGTGGTCTCGATAACCTTAACCAGGCGGTTGAAACGCTCGAGAATAACCTCATGCGGCGTAGGATCGTCAATCTCGGCGGCCGGGGTACCGGCGCGCTTGGAATAGATGAAGGTATAGGCCTGGGCATAGCGGACCGTCTCGGCAAGCGAGAGCGTCTGCTCAAAGTCTTCTTCAGTCTCGCCCGGGAAGCCGACGATAATGTCGGTCGAGAGCGCGATATCGGGCATACGGTTGCGAATGCGATCGACCAGGCCCAAATAGTCCTCGCGTGTATAACGGCGATTCATCTCTTTGAGGATCCGCGTCGAACCTGACTGGACGGCCAAGTGCAGCTGCGGCATAACGGCAGGCGTCTCGGCCATGGCGTCGATGGTCTCGGGCAACAGGTCCTTGGGATGCGAAGACGTAAAGAAGATGCGCTCCACACCCGTATCGCCCACGGCACGCAGCAGATCGGCAAAACGCGGCTTGCCAAACAGATCGCGACCATATGAGTTAACGTTTTGGCCCAGCAGCGTAATCTCACGCACGCCCTGGCGCACCAAACCGGTCACCTCGTCGACAATTTCCTCGAAGGGGCGGCTCTTTTCGCGACCGCGCACGTACGGCACGATGCAATAGGTGCAGAAATTATTGCAGCCCGTCATGATGGGCACCCAGGCGTGATACTGGGTCTCGCGATGCCACGGCATGCTCATGGCATCCCTATCCTCATGCTCATTGGTGCGGATATGACGCTTGCCGTCAAGGAACGCCTCGGCAATGAGCTCGGCCACATGTGCGATGGAATGCGTACCAAAGATGACATTGACGTTATCGACGTTGGTGAGCAGCCCCTCGCCATCGCGCTGCGCGATGCAACCACCAACGGCAACCACGCGCTTGCCCGAAGGCGAAGGCGGTAGGCTTTTGCAGGAATTGCACTGACCGTACAGGCGAGTATCAGCGGCCTCGCGCACGCAGCATGTCATGAAGACAACAATATCGGCATGCTCGGGATCGAGTGCCATAAGGCAACCATACGAATCGAGCAGACCGCTCACGCGCTCGGAATCGTGCTGATTCATCTGGCAGCCAAAGGTGCGGATAAAGTAGGTTTTACCGGCAAGAATATCGCGTACGGAACGCTGGTCCATGTGCATAAGTCCTAACGATGGAAGGGAGGCGAATCGAGGCAAGCAGAAGCTATGCCACAGGCTTAACATCATCCATGACGACGTTATCCATTGCAGCTCGATTGATCTGGTGAACGTAGATAGAAAGGCGGATGGCCGTGCGCGACTCCCCGTTAATGAGGATGTCGGAGAACACGGGCGCGCAGGAAATATCAAAACCGGTTGGAATCAAAAAACCGCGCGCGATAGCCACGGCCTTAATGGCCTGGTTAACCGCACCGGCGCCGACACACTGGATGTTGACGGGTACACCATCCTTGACCATGCCGGCGATGGCGCCGGCAACGGACGCGGGCGATGATTTGCTTGATACCTTCAGGCAATCCATGAAGAAACTCCTGCGTTTAAAAGTACGTTTTAACTGCAATAACTTTATCGTACCGAGTGGACTCGGTAAAGGCACTATTCTTCTTTGGCAAGATCGAAGGTCACGGTGATTCGATCACGCGAAACGCGAATCTTTGGGTCGCCGCAAAGGTTGAGATAGTACCGGGCGGCAAGGTCATTAAAGTCGCGCTCCACAGCACGCGAAAACTGTGCCATGTCATCCTTGGCAATACGTAGCCCGCGACGATCCTTCGCGAGATCGACAGGAGCCGGCGCATGCGAGGACGAATCACGCTCGCGCAGCAGACGCGCAGTCACACCGCGAACGGGCTTAATCTGCCCTGCCAAAATGCGATGTGCCGTGCGCTCGGACATCTCAAGACCCAAACCCGAGCAGATACGGATAAAGTCCTCGGCATCAGAGGCAATGCCTAAACGATCGACAACCGGAAGCTCGCTCTCGTCATCAATAAACAGGAGACGAGACGTATCGAGCCGACTTGACGCCTGAGCATAAAGGGTCGCGGCAATCTCAGACGGAGAACCAAGATAGACATCGCAACCACGCAGCTCCTCGAGCGCAAACTCACAGGCAGCGCGAATAATATTATGCGGGCCGCGAGCACAGACATAACGTCCGTCCTCATCCTTGACGGCCTGGGGCCAGCTGGACTGATCGGCACGCTCGCTGAGGCGGTCGGCTGCAACGCTCACCTTAAAGGCTGAACCAAGATCGACGCCGGACGTGACCACACGGGCCTCGTCGGTGTTCTGCTTGATCGAAAACAATGCCATGCCACGACCGTGAACGCCCCAACGGTCCATCTTCATGCTCTCGAGCTTTGAGGTAACGCGAGCATCGAAGATTCGCTCTTGCATATCCTGCGGAACGCCCGAGCCGTTATCCAGAAAGACAAGCGTGCGGACGCCATCTTCCTTGGTCGTGGCGAGATAGACCTTGTCGGCGCCGGCATCGCGAGCATTACGGAGCATTTCGATGACGATATCCTCGACATGCTGAATGTCGTGCTTCGCCTGGCGCCGCTCGGCCTCCGAAACGCGGAGACGGACATACCCCTCGCCAAGGTTCTCCTCGACGCGAAGGTTGCCCTCCCCCGACATCGACGCGATAAATGAGATGAGCTCGTTCGCGTCGCTCATGTTATTTAGCGATATCGACAGCACGGCTCTCGCGAATCACGACGACGCGCACCTGACCGGGATACTCCATTTCTTCCTCGATCTGATGGGCGATATCGTGAGCCAGAACCGTGGACTGGGCATCGGAGATCTTGTCAGGCTGAACCATGACGTGGACCTCGCGACCAGCCTGCATGGCATAGGTACGCTCGACGCCGTCATGGGAGTTGGCGATCTCTTCGAGCTTCTCGAGACGCTTGATGTAGTTCTCGGCAGACTCGCGACGGGCACCGGGGCGAGAAGCAGAGACGGCATCAGCGGCCTGTACCAGGACATCGAGCACCGTGTTGGGGTCGACGTCGGCATGATGAGCCTCGATAGCGTGGACGATAACGGGTTTCTCGCCATAACGGCGGGCAAGCTCGGCGCCGATGACGGCATGCGGGCCCTCGACGTCGTGGTCGATTGCCTTGCCCAGGTCGTGCAGCAGGCCGGCGCGCTTGGCGGTCACAACGTCCAGGCCAAGCTCGGAAGCCATCACGCCGCACAGGTCGGAGACCTCGAGGGAGTGCTGAAGCACGTTCTGACCAAACGAGGTACGGTAGCGCAGGGCACCAAGGGTCTTGACGATCTCGGGGTGCAGGTCGTGGATGCCGGTATCGAAGGCAGCCTGCTCGCCAGCCTCGCGCACGCGCTGCTGAACCAGGTCGGCAGCCTTGTGATACATCTCCTCGATGCGGGCGGGGTGAATGCGGCCGTCGGCGATGAGGTTCTCGAGGGCAACACGGGCGGTCTCACGACGGACCGGGTCGAAGCTCGAAAGAACGACGGTCTCAGGCGTGTCGTCGATCACGAGGTTGACGCCGGAAACCTGCTCGAAGGTCCGGATGTTGCGACCCTCGCGACCGATAATACGGCCCTTGAGGTCATCAGAGGGAATGTGCACGGAGGTAACGGTGACCTCGGCTGTGTGGTCGGCAGCGCAGCGCTGAATCGCCAGGGACAGAATCTCCTGGGCGGTCTTGTGGCACTCGGCGCGAACCTGCTGCTCGGACTCGCGAATGATCGTGGCAGCCTCGTGGGTGACCTCGCCGCGAACCTTATCGAGGAGCTCCTTGTGGGCGTCCTCGCGGGTCAGGTCGGCGATGCGCTCGAGCTCGGAGGTCTGCTTTGCGCAGAGCTCCTCGAGCTCGCGGGAGCGCTTCTCGACCTGACCGGCCTGGCTGGACAGCTGATGCTCGCGCTTGTCGAGAGCGTCGTTGCGGCGATCAAGGGATTCCTCGCGCTGCATCACGCGGTTCTCGAGCGTACGAATCTCGCTCTTACGCTGCTTATCCTCGGCCTCGGCGGCCTGCTTGTTCTTGATGATCTCCTCTTTAGCCTCGAGCAGAGCCTCTTTTTTGAGGGTCTCGGCCTGACGCTTAGCATCACCGATCAGGGATTCAGCCTGTGCGTGTGCCGACTGGATCTTTTCGTCGGCCTCGTGAAGACTACCCTGCTTGGCGGTGCGCATGTAGGCAATGGCGGCGATGGCACCCAAAACGATGCCAACGAGCGCTGCGATGATAGGCATGCTCACTCCTTTTTATGGATTCGTTACACAACAAAACGAACCGTCCTTACGAACGGCTCGCGACATTTGAGTAATATGGGCGCAGCTTATGCGGGTCGGATACAGATAAACATATAAACAAACTCATCACAGATGAGCACATATCACAAAGCAAATGACAGTGTTTATCGTACGTTGAACCACAACAACTGTCAAATAAATGGCCCCAGTACGGCGGCTAAAACGCGGTGAACGGCAGGACCACAAAACGCATACGCCTAAACCGCACATTCCTCGCATTCGGCATCGAGACGTGCCTTAACGGCATCGGCGGCGATGTGATACGAGAAGCCCTTGCCCATCAAAAACCGAACCAGTTTTTCGAATCCGCGCGTCTCTGGAACACGCCGCTTGGCGAGCAGGGCTGACGCACGCGCCAAATCGTCTTCGACGGCAAAATAATCCTCGGGATAACCGGGAATGTCATCGAGCACGACATGACGGCGCTTGAGCTCGGTCTCGATTTTGCGCTGTCCCCAACCGCGCCGCTTGCGTTCCTCGATAAAATACGAGCAAAAGCGGTTCTCGTCTAAAAAGCGATACTCGGTGGCGCGCTCGACGGCGAAATCGATCGCGGGTTGGCGAAAGCCGTAGCGAGCCAGCTTGTCACGGACCTCACCCGTCGCATGGTCGCGGCGCGATAACATCTCGGTCACCATGGTAAGTGCACATTTACGCTCGATGAGCTGCACCGCCTCACGAAAGTTGTCCCAATCACAGGGAAGATCGGGGCGGTTTTTGACATACAGGCGCGCAACCCGCACGGGAATCCAAATGGACCGCTCAAAACCGCCCTCAAGCTCACAATCGATATGTGCGCAAGGCTTTTTGGACGCATATCCGCTCGAGAACGAGGAGGCCGCTTTCTTATCGGGATAGACGACCGTGGCCTCGGTCACCGTATACGACATGAGCGTAACCGCTACTCGTCGTCATCATCGAGCATGGCGGAACCATCGATAGCGTAAAGCTCGTCAAACTCCTCAGGCGCAGGCTGATCGGTCAGCTCCACCTCGGACGGAGCATCGTCATCAAACTCAAGCCCGCAGGCAAGGCGGACCTTATGCTCAATCTCGTCAGCGCAATCGGGGTGTTCGCGCAGGAACGCCTTGGCGGCCTCGCGACCGTTGCCGAGCTTGTCCTCGCCATAGGCAAACCAGGAGCCCATCTTCTTGCAGATGCCGCACTCGACAGCCATGTCCAGAATCGAGCCCTCCTTAGAGATGCCCGTACCGTACATGATGTCGAACTCAGCAGAACGGAACGGAGCTGCCACCTTGTTCTTAACGACCTTGGCGCGCACGCGGTTACCGATAACCTCGTCCTTAAGCTTAATGCTGTCGATACGGCGAATGTCGATACGCACCGAAGAGAAGAACTTAAGGGCGCGGCCGCCCGTCGTAGTCTCGGGGTTGCCGAACATGACGCCGATCTTCTCACGCAGCTGGTTAATGAAGATGCACGTCGTGTTGGACTTGGACAGCGAGCCGGCGAGCTTGCGGAGCGCCTGGCTCATCAGGCGAGCCTGAAGACCGACCGTAGTGTCGCCGATTTCTCCCTCGATCTCGGCACGCGGGGTCAGCGCGGCGACGGAGTCGACGACGATGGCATCGATGGCACCAGAACGCACAAGCATGTCAACGATCTCGAGCGCCTGCTCACCCGTATCGGGCTGGGAAATGAGCACCTCGTCGATATCCACGCCGATGCGCGCGGCATACGTGGGATCAAGCGCATGCTCGGCATCGATAAATGCCACAACGCCACCCATTGCCTGGGCCTCGGCCAGGATCTCGAGCGAAAGCGTCGTCTTACCGGAGGACTCAGGACCGTAAATCTCGACGATACGGCCGCGCGGCACGCCGCCGATACCCAGCGCGGCATCGAGGGCCAGGGCACCCGTGGGAATGGCCTCGACCTCGAGCTCGGGACCACCGTCGCCGTACCTCATGATGGAACCCTGGCCGAATTTCTTCTCGATCTCGGCCTTGGTGGTGGCGATCATCTCATCGCGCTCTTTACCCGTCGTGCGAGCATGAACGGTACGTACGGGACCTGAATTCTTGGCCATGAATAGCCCTCCTCTTAACAACCTGCATCGATAATAAACGAACGGCTGTTCGTGGTCAACCGTTCAGGCCAATCATATGCAGGCGGTCTTTCCAAAACCCAACCAAACGCCGACCAAACACTGACCAAATGCTTGACCACAAAGGACCAAATATGAACAAGGCAGGCAAAAATACATCTACAACCAGCACAAACGCCAAATGAGCCTAAGGTCCCTATCTCCACAATTAAGGGGCTCGGAGGCCCCTTAAAACACGTCTATTCCATAGAGTTGAGCACAAGGGCAATGCGACCCAATGCCTCCGTGACCGCATGGGCACGAACACACGAACGGTCACCCTCATAGTGGCAGCGCACAGAGTCCACGACCGGCACGCCCCCATCGGCGGAACGATGCGCCCAGCCAATATAGAAAGTGCCCGCAGGATCGTCCTCAGTACCACCGCCGGGGCCGGCATAACCCGTTGCGCTCACTGCAATATCGCTCTGGTACAGCTCCAGCGAACCCGACGCCATCTCGCGCGCGGTCTGATGCGACACCGCGGTATAGCGGTCGAGCGTCTCCTGCTCAACACCCAACACACGATGCTTGATCTCATCGCAGTAGGTCACCGCACCGCCACGCAGCGCCGCCGAGGCGCCCGGGATATCCGCAATCGTCGAGGCGATCATACCCGCCGTCAGCGACTCAGCCGTCGAAACCGTCACGCCCCGAGCGCTCGCACGCTCGACAATATCGCGCGCCAGCTCCTCGTTATGTGCGGAAATCTGCTCAAAAGAGACCGTCATACCCACCAGGACCTAGACCGAAAAGACGATCTTGCGGCAGTTCCAGAAGTACTGGGCACCCGAGATAACGGTCAGGACAACGGCAACGGCGTACAAGAAGCGCGACACCGAGTAGATGCCGAGCGTCAGTGCCACCGGGCCAAGGTGCAAGCCGGCCATAGCAAAAACGCACAGGTAACCGCAGATGGAGACCATCGTGGTTGCCGTCTTGTACTTGCCGAGCTTATCGGCCGCAACGACCACACCGGCCGCACTCGCGACCATGCGAAGGGCGCTCACCAGCAGCTCACGGAATAGGATAATGAACACGGACCACACGGTCACCGCGCCAAAATCCAAGAACAGCAGCAGGGCCGAGAACACGAGCAGCTTATCGGCGATGGGGTCCAAGAATTTACCGAAGTCGGTGATCTCGTTGCGCGAACGCGCCAGATATCCGTCGACCTTATCGGTGCACGACAGGATCACATACAGAATGAAGGCAGCGGCGGCGAGCTGGCCGTCGAAGGTGCTCCAATCCGTACCGGCAACACTCGTGTGAGAAAGCGCCGACACGATCATGAACACCGGGATAAAGACGATGCGAACGCACGTCACGATGTTGGCGGGCGTCCAGACACTCGTCAGTTCCTTATTGCTCTCGTTTGCCACGACGCTCTCCTACTCCACAACATGACCGATAAGCTCATAGCAGAAGCTATCGGTAAACTCGACAGTCAGAATATCGCCCACGGACGCCTCGCTGGCGTCCAGATGCACCGCGCCATCGGAATCGGGCGCCTGGAACCAAGCATGGCCGATCAGCTCGGCGCCATCCTCGGTCTCTTCGATACCGTCGACGATTACCTGGGCGCGCTCGCCCACATGGGCGGCGGTGGCGGCAAAACCGAGCGACTCGGCCAGGTCCATGGCCTCCTGGGCGCGCTCGAGCTTAACCTCTTCGTCGACCTGACCCTCCATCTTAGCGGCCAGGCTGCCCTCCTCCTGCGAGTAGGCAAAGACGCTCGTGTAGTCAAAGCCAACGGTGTCCATAAAGTCGATAAGGTCGCGGAACTCGTCGTCGGTCTCGGTCGGGAAGCCGACCATGGCCGTGGAGCGAATCACGATACCGGGGATGCGCTCGCGAAGGTCGCGGAACAGATCCTCAAGCTCCTGGCGCGAACCGGAGCGACGCATGGCCTTGAGGATGCGCGCGTCGCAGTGCTGAACGGGGATATCGATATAGGGCAGCACCTCGGGCGTATCGCAAATCGTATCGATAAGCTCATCGGTCATGCCCTCGGGCTGCAGATAGAGCACGCGGACCCAGACGTTGTGCGGGCGCACGGCCTCGGCGACGGCACGCAGCAGCTGCGCCAGATTGCGCGGCGAGCCCTCGGCGACATCCTCGTCAGCAAAGTCGGTGCCCCAAATACCCGTGTCCTGGCCGATCAGCACGATCTCGCGCACACCGCCGGCAACCAGGTCGCGCACCTCGGAGATGATGCTCTCGGCATTGCGCGAATGATAGCGACCGCGAATATAGGGGATCATGCAGAAGCTGCAGAAGCGGTTGCAGCCATCGGAAATCTTGACATAGGCGACAGCACCCTCGACGGTACGCTTGACCTGCGGGATATAGGCTGCGATCTCACGCTCGACACCCAACACGCCATCGATGACCGCCACGATGCCGTCCTCCTCGTCGGCCTTCACAAAGGCCGCGACCTCTGGCAGCTCGTCAGGCAGGTCGTCGCCATAGCGCGACGGCACGCACCCGCACATGACGATGGGGCAAGAACGAACGCCGTCCTGAACCTCGTTGGCGAGCTCGAGCGTGGTCTCGATGCTCTCGGACGTTGCTGAGGCGAGGAACGAGCAAGTATTGACGATGGCAATATCGGCATCCTGCGGGTCGAATGCCTCCTCGTAGCCCGCGGCGGTCAAAAGAGAACGCATGCGGTCAGTGTCAACCTCGTTCTTAGCGCACCCGAGGGTGATGTAGAGCACGGAGCCCAACGGTGTATCCATGTTGGAGAGCGGTCCTTTCGATTGATATTAGCGGTAGTTGGTGAACTGCAGCGGCTGGCCGTAGTCCTGGTCGCGCAGGAACTGGATCACGGACTGCAACGCGTCCTTCGAAGCAGAGGAAACACGCAGTTTGTCGGCCTCGATGGTCACCTTGACCTTGAGCTTTTGGTCCTTGATGTCCTTGTTGATCTTCTTGGCGGTCGCTTGGTCGATACCCTCGACGATATGGCCGAGCACGCGCACGGTGCCGCCCGATGCCGCCTGCGGAGCATCCCACGAGACGGCCTTGAGGTCGATGCCGCGCTTGATGAGCTTGGAGCTCAGCACGTCGACAATCTGCTTGGAGACAAAGTCGGCCGGGGCGTTGATCGTAAAGAGCTTGTCGCCCTTCGAAAGCTCGATCGTGGCGCCGGAATCCTTAAGGTCATAGCGCTGGGAAATCTCGCGCGTGGTCTGCTGAAAGGCGTTATCGACCTCTTGCATGTTGACCTCGGACACGACGTCGAAGCTGGAATCTTTAGCCATGATGTTTCCTTTCGCGTACGAGCGGCCTAGTAGCTATCGTACGAATTGTCGGTAGAATCGGTGGGTGTCTGACCGTCAGTTGCGGTATCGGCGCCATCCGTGGACTGGGCATCGGTACCGTCGGTGGTATCGGTACCATCGGTGGTGTCGGTACCATCAGAACTTTCACCATTCTCGGAATCAGACGTCTCCTTCTTGGGAACGGTGATCGTCACACGCGCCACGCCCGAGGTCTTGGTATCGTAACGAACCTTTTCACCGTTCTTGGTAACGGTGACATCGGAAGGCTTGGACGTGGTGATCTCGATCGAAGACTCGGGCGTGTACTCCTGCTCAAAGGGGCCAGTCGCCTGGGCGCCATAGACCGACTTGCCGTCAACCTTGACCTCAATCCACGCGGTCTTTCCCTTGGCAACGGAGACTTTGACCTTCGTGACCTCGTTCTCTTCCTTCTTGGCCGTCGTCTTGGTAGCGTCCGAATCAGTCGACTCATCCGTCGCCTCATCGGTGTCATCGTCCTCGTCGACCGTTTCGGTCTTCTTAGAAGACTTCTTGGTCGTCATCTTGGTAGCAGTGGGCGTCTCGGGCGTGTTCTCGGGCGCCGAAGATGCGCAGCCACGCAGAAGCACCACGATGAGCACAATCAACAGCAGCACAACGGCACCGATGCCGGCGTAGACGATACGCGGATCGAGCCCGTTGTTTTGAGGAGTACGTGATCCGCCGCGTCCACGACCGGAACTGCTGCGGCCGCCTCCCTGAGGCATGCGACCGCGATTGCTATCGGAACGGCCGCGATAGCCGCCCTGGCCCTGAAGGCTGCGCTGACCCGAGCGGGGCGCAAGCTCACCGCGGCCTTGATAGCCACGCTGGCCCGAACGCGAAGCCGAAGAGCGCTGGCCATACGGCTGTGATTGAGAGCGAAGACGCGGCGTCACCTGCGTGGTATCGGCATCCGCATAGCCACCGCGAGAGCGTCCCATAGAGGCACCACGGTAACCGCGATCGGAATAGCCGCCGTCGCCGTAGCCGGCACGAGGGTCACGCGCCACGCCGCGGGCAGCGGGAAGTGCACGGTCCTCGGGCATCGGCGTACTGCGGAACCGGTCACGCTGTGAGCGAATCTCCTCGCCCGAACCCGTCTCGGTAATATAACCGGCCTGCTGAGGACGCTGTCCATAGCGAGTCGAACGACCGCCCTGAACCATCAGGAAGCGCCCGTTATCGACCGAGGAACGCGAATTGACGTAGCCGGCGGCGTCCTGAAAACGACCGCCCTGCTGGGACGTATCGCGTTCGTATGCCATCAGGTCGTCAAAGTAGGCATTGACGACCTCGCGCGGATTGAGGCCCAAAAAGCGAGCATAGCTCGAAATCATGCCCTGCGCATAGCCGCGCGGCGGCATCGAAGCAAAGTTACCGGTCTCGAAAAACTCGATGATCTGCGGCCTGATTTTGATGGTGTTGGCGACCTGCTGAATGGAAAGGCCCATTCGGCGACGCTGCTCGAGCAGCATGTCACCAAAGCGTGCAGCCATCAGAATCCTCCAAACTCACGATCTTCACGTGCCATCTCGGCGTCGACAGATTTCAGCGCGGCAAGACCCTCTTCGTCCAGCAGAACCTCACGCGGCTTGGAACCGTCAGGCGGACCAACGACACCCTTTTCTTCCAGCATGTCCATAATACGCCCGGCACGCGCATAGCCAACCTTCAGACGACGTTGCAGGCCAGATGTGGAGCCAAGCTGCGATTCCACCACAATATGGGCGGCTTCCCAAATGAGCGGATCGTCGTCTTGCGGCTCGGCGACTCCGGTGCGGACAATGCCGCCGCCACCCGCCATGGACATGGAAGCGGGCGTCACGGCAGACAGGATCTCCTCGTGGTAGTCGGGCTCGCTCTGCGACTTGACGAACTCGACAATCTCGTTGATTTCATCATCCGAGACAAAGCAGCCCTGGATACGGCGGGGCTTGCCCCAGTCGACCTTGGAGAACAGCATGTCGCCCAAACCGGTGAGCTTTTCGGCGCCCATCTGGTCGATGATGACGCGCGAGTCGATGCCCGTGGCGACGTTAAAGGCGATGCGGTTGGTGATGTTGGCCTTAATGAGGCCCGTCACCACGTTGGAGCTGGGGCGCTGCGTGGCCACGATGAGATGAATGCCGGCGGCACGGCCCAGCTGTGCAATACGTACGATCGAGGCCTCAACATCCTTGCCGGCGACCATCATCAGGTCCGAGAGCTCGTCAATGATGATGACCAGGTAGGGCATCTTTTGCGGCGGATTGTCGTAATGCTCAAACTCGCCGGCGGCCTGCTTTTCGTTGTAGGTCGAGATCTTACGCACGTTAAGACGCTCGAAGACCTTCAGGCGACGCTCCATCTCGGACACGGCCCATTGCAGAGCGCTCGCGGCCTGCTTGGGCTCGGTCACTACAGGCACGTAAAGATGCGGCAGACCGTTATAGCCCGCAAGCTCGACGCGCTTGGGGTCGACCATGATCAGGCGAACGTCCTCGGGAAGAGCGCGCATGAGCAGAGTCGTGATGATGGAGTTGATCATGACCGACTTACCGGAACCCGTGGTACCGGCGATCAGCAGGTGGGGCATCTTGGCAAGGTCGGCGACGACCGGCGTGCCCTCGGCATCGCGCCCGATTGCGAGCTCAAGCGGACCGCCCTTCACATAGGGCAGCACGTCGCCCAGGTTGACGTTCTGGCGCTTGCGATTGGGGATCTCGATGCCCACGAGCGAGGTGCCGGGGATCGGGGCAAAGATACGCACCGACTGGGCAGCGAGCGAAAGCGCGATATCGTCCTCGAGGCTCGAGATCTTGCTCACGCGCTCACCTTCGCCAGGTTGCAGCTTAAAGGTCGTCACCGTGGGGCCGGCGATCCAGCCGACCACGCGGGCACTGCGGCCAAACTCAAGCAACGTGGACTGAAGCGACTCGGCAGTCTGTTCCAGCTCCTTGTCAGAAGACGCGGAGGACGCCGACTGCGGGTTGGCATGCAGGATTTCGAGTGGCGGAAGCTTAAGGCCATCCTCTTCTTCGCCCTCGTTATCCGCGGGGGCATTGACCGCTCCCCCATCGATAGAAGTAGGCGCCTCGGCAGCGCCCGCGACAACCGTATCGGCAACCTTGGTATGCTTCAAGAAGTCGGGAATCTGAGGTGCAGCCGAGACAGGATTCACGGCAAACGGCGGCTCGGACTCGTCGATCTTATCGGGGTCGTCTTCCATCGAAAGCTGACCGGTTACCTGGTCGCGCTTTGCATGGCGGCGCGGCAGCAAAGTTGTCTTTGCGGTCTCAATCGGAGCCTCGTCATCCTCGTCATCGCCTTCGGTGAGCTCAATCTCGCTATCGGACCAAGACGGGTCGGGCTCACTCGTATTGAGCTTAGGCGCAGCCTTGCCCTTCTTGGCATGGCGGCGCGGCAGCAGCGTCGTCTTAGCACGCTCGGCCTCCACGGCATCGGACACGTCGACAAACGGATCCTCGTCCTCGTCGTCATCGTCCAAAACCGGGTCCACATCGTTGCCCATGACTGTGGTCACGGCAGCATCGGAGCCCTTTTGACGAAGAATGCTCAGGTGCGGACGGGCAACGCCGGGCACCGACAGGGCTTCGTCGTCACCCCACGGGCTCGCGTTGACGTCGGCACGACGGCGCTCGGCAAAATCGGCCGCACGGTCGCGAGCAGAGCGCAGCACGCCACCCACCGAAAAGCCGATGATAACCAGGCCCACGACGACAAGGCCCAGCAGGACCACCATCGCGATAGGCTTTCCCAGGGCATTCTGCAGCGCACTCGCAATAAACGCACCGATGTAGCCACCCGAGGCGGACAGATTTTGCGGCGTGAACATAAGGTCACACGAGTCGCTCGTACCCGGCACCATCAGCGATAGAATGGAGACGACGGCGATAAAGACCACGGCGCCGCCCGCGACCGAGCGAATGTTGAGCGGCGAGTCCTCGCCTAAAAAGAGCGTGGCGGCAAACAGCAAGATGACGATCGGCAGCACATAGGCACCCAGACCAAAGCCCAGGTGGTAGAAACCGGCAACCGCAGCCGTAACGGGTGCAGTCGCCGGCGAAATCACAGCAATGAAGGACGCAATCGCCAAAACGGCGATGACCACGCCGGCGATATCGCGGTTGGCCGAGGGCTCGACCAAGGGCTCAAAATCGTCAAAGTCCGCCTCGTGGCCCTTATTGGCACGAAGATGGGAACCGGCACCCTTAGCAGATGCCGGTTGGTTATTGGCCTTATTGCCTTTGGCGTTTTGTGCAGATCCGCGCGCCAAACTAAACCTCCATGACGACCGGGATGATCATCGGACGGGTGCGCGTACGGCTCCAAATAAAGTTGGAGAGCGAATCGCGCACGGCCTTGCGAATGGCATCGGAGCCGCTGCTCGTAAAGCTGAACTTGCCCTTCTCGATCGTCTTCATGATGGACGCGGAGGCATCCTCGGAGAACTGGTCGTCGATGGCAAACGAGACGCCGCGGCCCGAGAACTCGATGGCCTCGATCTTCTTGTGCTTGAGCGAGACGATAGCAACGGCCGTGACCATGCCGTCGTTGGCGAGCTTCTGGCGATCGCGCAGGACGATGGGGTCGGTATCGCCGATACGCAGGCCGTCGACGTAGACGACGCCGGACTCGACGGGCGTACCGCGCTTGACGATACCGCCGCGCATCTCGAGCGTGTCGCCGTTATCGAGGATAAAGATATGATCGTCCTTGATGCCCATCTTGCGGGCCAGCTGGGCATGGGCGCGCAGATGCACGGCCTCACCGTGAACCGGCATAAAGTACGTGGGCTTGGCCATGGCCATCAGGAGCTTGAGCTCCTCCTGGCTACCGTGACCGGAGACGTGGACGAGAGCGCGGTTCTTATCCCACACGTCGCAGCCGAGCTTGGCCAGGCTGTTGACGACCTGCTGGACGGCCTTCTCGTTGCCGGGAACGGGAGTTGCTGAGAGGATGACGGTATCGCCCTCGTGGATGGAAAGCGTCTTGTGCTCGCCGTTGGCCATACGGGACAGCGCCGACAGCGGCTCGCCCTGCGAACCGGTGCACATGACGACGATCTTATCGTCGGGCAGGTTATCGATATCGAAGGCATCGATGATATCGGCATCGTCGATGTTGAGGTAGCCCAGCTCGCGCGCGACGCGGGTGTTGGTGAGCATGGAGCGACCGGTCACAACGACCTTACGGCCGCACTTGCGGGCGGCATCGCAGATCTGCTGCAGGCGATGGATATGGCTCGAGAACGACGCGACGAACACGCGACCCGGGGCGTTCTTGATGGCATGCAGCAGGTTGGGACCAACCTCGGCCTCGGACTTGGTAAAGCCAGGAACCGTGGCATTGGTGGAGTCGGAAAGCAGCAGATCGATGCCCTGCTTGGCAAAGCGGCTGATAGCGGCATAGTCGGGCGTGACGCCGTCGATGGGCGTCTGGTCGAGCTTAAAGTCGCCGGTGTGCATAACGGTGCCCTGATTGGTGCGGATGAACACGCCCAGAGCGCCGGGGATGGAGTGCGTCATCGAGAAGAAGTCGAGCGAGATGCCACCGAGGTTGACATGGCTGCCGCCCTTGACCTCGCGGAACTTGGGTGCGCGGATGCGGAACTCAGAAAGCTTGCCCTCGATAAAGCCAAGCGTCAGCTTGCTCGAGAAGATGGGCACCTTATTGTTGAGGTCCTGTAGCAGATACGGAAGCGAACCAGTGTGGTCCTCGTGGCCGTGGGTGACGATGATGCCGCGAAGCTTCTCCTCGTTCTCCAGAACATAGGTGTAGTCGGGAAGCACCAGATCGATACCAGGCTGGGAGTCATCCGGGAACATGAGACCGGCGTCGACGAGCACCATGTCGTCGCCGCACTCGAAGACCGTCATGTTCTTACCGATGCCGTCAAGGCCGCCGAGCGGGATGATCTTCACGGGAGATGATTTTTTAGCTGTCATAGGATCGTGTGGTTTCCTTTCTTCGAAACGGGTCTGGAACAACCGACGGGGCGCTTCTGGCAAACCGACCGCCGGGAACGTACAAACATGCATCACAGAGTCGATGCAGTAACCACAGTATGATACCCATTTGCCCACCAACAGACCACCCATGCATCAAAGCCCCATCTGAACTGGTCCATCCCGCCGGTTTCCCGTGGGGCGGGCACTGATGAAGTTT
>DBFBEA010000006.1:0-11136 GCA_048248475.1 Collinsella sp.
AAGGGACAGGTTTATTTTGGCGGGTTTTATCTGGGGAAACGCCGAATGGCCCCACATTCACAACCGCCGCAGCTCCATATGAGGCAAATGAATCCGTAGCGTTTGTCCCAAATCTTGAGTATTTGTTCGGTGGAGCGGCCCCTGTCGGCTCCTGCTAGACTGGTAGATTCCCAACCGTCCATCCAGGAGCCGCAATGTCGCGCAAGTCCGCCTACAAGCAAGTACTTTCCATCGGCGCCGCCGTGGTGCTGGGGTTTGCGCTGTTCACAGGGTCGCTCGACGGAGCGCCCAAGTTGTTGTCGCCGCAAAGTGATGAACAGGCGGCAGCTCTGGCCGAAAAACAAAACGAAAGTCCCAGCCGCACCGACGACGAGGCGGACCTGGTCGATCGGCTCGAATCAGGAACGGCGAGCTCCCCGGACCCTCAAAACAGCCAGGACTCTGGCGATGGCTCCGATTCCGCCGCAACCGACACCGGCGACGGCGCTTCCGCGGACAGCGCCGCCACCCCCATCGACGAGGTCGAAAACCCCGACCTCAACCGCGCCCGCGGTGTTTATCTCAGCAGCATTCCCGACTACGCCGGCAACCCCTACGTTGCCCTGCGCGCCGACAGCACGCACCCGCTCGGCACACCATCATTCACGCTCGATGAATACGAGCGCGCTACAGAAGAGGGTTGCTTTAAGAAGTTCTCCAAGCTTGACAGCCTGGGCCGCACCCGCAAAGCGCTCGCCTGCGTGGGCCCCGAATCACTCGGTCAAGGCGAGCGCGGCGATATCTCGCGTATCCATCCCGCTGGATGGCGCCAGCAGCGCTACGGCTTTATTCCGGGCCAGAGCCTCTACAACCGCTGCCATCTCATCGCCTGGTCGCTCTGCGGCGAAAACGCCAACCGCAAGAATCTCCTCACCGGCACGCGTTATCTCAACGAGACAGGCATGCTGCCGTTTGAGGAGCAGATTCTCGGCTACATCCGCGAGACGGGCAACCACGTGCTCTATCGCGTCACACCCATGTATAACGAAGAGGAACTTGTCTGCCGCGGCGTGCGCCTTGAGGCGCAATCGGTCGAGGACCACGGCAAGACCCTCTGCTTCCACGTGTACTGCTACAACCTGCAGCCGCACGTGCAGATCGACTACGCCACCGGCCGCAACCAGGCATCCGGAGACTAGTGCCGACCGCACCGCCCGTAACCCAAAAATGATTCGTTTTCCTCCGTCCCCATGGGATCAAAAAAGGCCGCCCTGGATTACCCAGGGCGGCCTTTTCGTCAGCGTCCACATTGCAGGCAAAACCACACGCTACTTGGCGCGGCCCTCCTCATAGCGCTCGACCAGCTTGGCCTGAACATCGTAGGGAACCTGCTCGTAGCCAGCGGGCTTCATGGTAAAGTCACCCGTGCCGCGCGTGATAGAGCGCAGGCGCGTCGAGTAATCCGTCAGCTCGGCGAGAGGTGCCTGGGCGATGACCACGGTGTCGCCGCGCTCATCGGTCTCCATGCCTGTCACGCGACCGCGCGAGGCCGAGATGTCGCCCATCACGGCGCCGGCGTAGCTCTCGGGGATAGTCACCGTGATTTCCTCGATGGGCTCCAGCACCACCGGGTCGGCATCGGCGCATGCCTTGCGCAGGCCGATGCGAGCCGCCGCGCGGAACGCCATCTCGTTGGAGTCGACGCTGTGATACGAGCCGTCGTACACAGCCACGCGAATGCCCGTGAGCGGGTAGCCGGCAATGATGCCGTCCTTCATGGTCTCCTGGACACCCTTGTCCACGGCGGGGATCAGCGAGCGCGGAATACGGCCGCCTACGACCTCGTCCACAAACTCATAGCCATCGCTCGTGCCGTCGGGCCCAATGAGCGGCTCAACGCGCAGCCAGCAGTCGCCATACTGACCGGCACCACCGGTCTGCTTCTTGTGGCGGCCCTGAGCGCTCGCCGTGCGGCGGATGGTCTCGCGATACGGGATGCGGATCGGCACGCTCTTGGCAACGACCTTGGTGCGGTCCTCCAGACGGTTGAGCAGCACCGAAACCTGCGCCTCACCAACGGCGGAGATAATGGTCTGGCCGGTCTCCTCGTCGCGGTCGATGCTCATGGTCGGATCGGCCTTGCAGGCCTTCTCGATAAACGTGTAGAGCTTCTCTTCGTCGCCGCGATTCTCGGCCTCGATGGCAATGCGGTACTGCGAGTTGGGGAACTTAAACGCCGCAGCCTCGACCTTGCCGGTAATCGAGAGCGTATCGCCCGTTTCGGCAGCCAGCTTGGGTGCCACGATAATGTCGCCGGCATAGGCGTGACCGACCTCGGTCATGTCGCGGCCGCACATCACATACAGGTGGGCCAGACGGTCGCCCTTGCGCGTGCGCGCGTTGACCAGCTCAAGGCCCGGCTCAAGCGTACCCGTCAGCACCTTGATAAAGCTGATGCGACCCTGCTGCGGATCGGCCAGGGTCTTAAACACAAACGCCACCGGACGATCATCGTCGCTCGAGATCTTGAGCGAATCGCCGTCGATAAGCGGCATCTCGCCGTAGTCGGTCGGCGCCGGGAAGTACGTCGCAATGTCGTCCATCAGCGAGTTGACGCCCTGCTCCTTAATGCAATCGCCCGCAAAGACCGGCACAAAGATGCGCTCGGCGATCGCCTTCGACAGCAGGCCTTCAAGCTCCTCCTGCGTCAGCGTCTCCTCGCCTTCCAGGTACTTCATCATCAGCTCATCGTCAGCCTCGGCCACCAGCTCGCACAGATGGTCATGGGCTTCCTCGGCCTGGGCACGATACTCCTCGGGAATCTCCGACTCAACGGCTTCGGTGCCGTTGCAATGGCGCGCCTTCATGCGCACCAGGTCGATGATGCCGTCAAAGTCCTCGCCCTCGCCCCAGGGAAGGGTCACGGCGCCCAGGCGCGTGCCAAAGCGCTCCTGCAGCAGGCCCATCGTGGTCGCAAAGCTGGCCTCGGAGCGCGACAGGCGGTTTACGAACACCGCACGCGCCAGGCGCAGGTCCTCGGCGGCATACCAGAGCTTAACCGTCGTAGGCTGCGGGCCGGCCTCGGCGTCGACCACAAACAGAGCCGTCTCGCAAACACTCATCGCGGCAAAGGCGTCGCCGATAAAATCGGGGTAGCACGGGGCATCGAGCACATTGATGCGCGCGCCCTTCCAGTCGATCGGCGCAATGGTCGTCGAGATGGAAAACGCACGCTTAACCTCTTCGGGGTCATAGTCGAGCGTGGGCTTGGTGCCGTCGTGGCCGCCCAGGCGGGCGGTCTTGCCGGAAAGGTGGAGCATGGCCTCGGCGAGTGAAGTCTTGCCCACCCCGCCTTGGCCTACGAGCACCACGTTCCTTACGTTACCGGTCTTGGGAGCACCCATGATGACCTCCTTGCAGGGCCGCGCGCAATGCGCGACGCCAACGGGGAGAGTTCGCGGTCGGTGCCATCCCGGGAGCAGCATGGTCGGCAGCCGAGCCGACTCACCCTCCAAATGTCCTATGCCACCACCCTACCCTCACGGGCGGCTGTCCATGCATACCTTTCGGCGCACGTATGAATACAGGCGGCGAGAGGAAGAGACAAACTTGTGAGGCGATTATTGAACTCCGTCGATGCAAACAAAAAGCCGCCACAGACCGTAAGACCTGCGGCGGCTTCGCCTCAATTAATAGTTGAGTAAATACCTGAGCCTACCCCTCGATACGGCTCAAGAACTCACGCGTGCGCTGCTCGCGCGGATGGTCGATGACCTGCTCGGCAGGCCCCTCCTCGACAATGCGGCCGCCATCCATAAAGACCACGCGGTCGGCAACATCGCGCGCAAACTGCATTGCGTGGGTCACAATCACCATCGTCATATTCTGCGCGGCAAGGTCTTTAATGACACGCAGCACCTCGGCCGTCAGCTCGGGATCGAGTGCCGAGGTCGGCTCGTCAAAGAACAGGATCTCCGGATCGAGCGCCAAGGCGCGGGCGATACTCACACGCTGTTGCTGGCCACCCGAAAGCTCACACGGCACCTTGTTCTCGTTGCCCGTCAGCCCCATTTGCGCAATCAGCTCGTGAGCGCGGGCTTCCGCCTGCTCGCGCGGGCGCTTAAGCACGCGGATCGGCGCGTCGATGATGTTTTTCATCACGGTATAGTGCGGGAACAGGTTGTAATTTTGGAACACCAGACCGAATCGCGAGCGCGCCTGCTTGGGCACATCGCCCTTCGCATAGACCGCGCCCGAACCCGCATCCGTCGCAACGGTAAGGTCGCCAAACGAGAGCGAGCCTCCGTCGAGTGTCTCGAGCAGCGTGGCACACCGCAGCAGCGTGGACTTGCCGCCGCCCGAAGGCCCGATAATCGCCACGACCTCGCCACGCTTCACCTCAAGCGAGATATCCTTGAGCACCTCATTGCCGCCAAACGCCTTGCGCGCGTTTTCGATTTTCATCACTGAGTTAGTCATGATAATAGTCCAGCTTCTTTTCGGCGGCGCCCAGCAGCATCTCGACCACAAAGTTAAAGACCCAGTAGATCAGCGCCGCGATCGCAAACGGCACCATGCTCACCTGCGAGGCGACCAGCGCCTTGGCCGTCGAGAACATCTCACCCACGCCAATGGCAAACGCCAGCGACGTGTCCTTGACCAGCGTGATAATCTCGTTGCCCATCGCCGGCAGAATACGCTTGGCGACCTGCGGCATCACGATATACAGAAACGTCTGCACGCGCGAATAGCCCAGCACCTCGGCAGCCTCGTATTGACCGCGCGGAATGGACTGCAAGCCCGAGCGATAGATCTCGGCAAAGTAACCGGCGTAGTTGATGATGAACGCCACGACGCACGCCGTCCACTTGGAATCGGGCGTGAGCGAAATGCCAAACACGTAGTACGGGGCAAAGTAGATGGCAAACATCTGCAGCATGAGCGGCGTACCGCGCATGACCGAAATGTAGATGCGCGCAATCCAGCGAAGCGGCGCGATTTTGCTCATGCGCATAAACGCCACGGGAATTCCCAGCGGAATCGACCCCAACAGCGTCAGCACAAACAACTGCAAACTGACCAAGAAACCCTGGCTAAGCATCTGCATCATGACCTGAATAGACATTACTTGAGCACCCAATTATCGAAAGATAGACCATAGCTTGAATACTTGTCGCAGAGATCCTTAACCGTACCGTCATCGTAGAGTGCCTTGAGCGACTCGGTCACGGCGTCGGCCGACTTGGTGTCGCCCTTCTTAAAGCCGACGGCGTAGTGCTCGCTGGACAGCGGCTCATCAAGCTGCGTATAAGCATCGGGCTTGGCGGCAAGCTGATACTGGGCAATCGAAAGGTCGCAAGCCACGGCATCGACCGCGCCGCTCTCGAGCTGCATAAAGGCCGTGTTGTACTCGCCGATCGTGTCGAGCGTGGCAAACGTCGCCGCCAGATCCTTCTGGTCACCCTCGAGCACATCCTGCGCAGCGGAATCGGTCTGGGTAATCACGGTCTTGCCGGCAAGATCGTCCCAGCTCTTGATGTCTGCATCCTTCTTTACCACCAGCACCTGCTCGTTGAGCATGTACGGCTCGGAGAACGTGTAGTCGTCCTCGCGACCCTCCATGGTAAAGCCGTTCCAGATGCAGTTGATGGCACCCGAGTTGAGCAGCGTATCCTTGGCATCCCAGTCGATGGCCTCGTATTTGACCTCCCAGCCCTGCTTGTCGGCAACAGCCTTGGCCAGATCGAGATCAAAGCCGGTGTACTCGCCGTCGTCGCCCACAAAGCCGTACGGAGGATAGGACTTATCAAAGCCCACCACGAGCTTCTTGGACTCCGCAGCGCCCTTCACGTCCTTGGCCGCGGCAGAGCCAGCAGCGGAGCCCTTGCCGGCGCCACCGCCGCAGCCGACAAGACCAAGGCCAAGCACCGTGGCGAGCGAACCGGCTAGACCAACAAACTGACGACGAGACATATCGGTATTCATGGTATTCCCCCTTGGTGGCACTTTAGTTAAGTAAAGTGATTCGTGTAACGTCCAGAATCATACACTTTAGTGAGATGGAGTACAAGGGAGGGTTTGCCCGGCGTGGGCGGGGAGCGGCGCGTAATTAAGTTTCCTGCTCTACAGTCCTGCGCAAGACGGAAAGCACATTAAGTGCTTTCCTTTGCGTGCGGAACTCGCGATAAACTTAATTACGCGCCGCTTCCCGCCCACGCCGGGCAAACATCGTTGGACTTATCACTGACATGAAATAGGCGCTTGTATATCGTCCGCTAGCTTGGCACGGTACAATGCTTTCAGCTTTCAATTTGTAAATTAGTGGGGTTAATTCATGGCAGAATCTCGTGCGGAGCGTAAGGCTCGTCGTGCTTTGATCGAGGCGGCTGAGGGGTCAGAGGAGAAAAAATCTTCTCAGAAATCCAAGTCGTCTCAGGACGCGAAGGGTAAGTCGGCCAAGGGCAAGGCTAAGGCCAAGCGTCCCGGCTCTCGTCGGAGCGAGGATAAGGCATCTCAGACTCGCTCCAAGCGCCCGTATAAGAATCCGGTTCCGTCTGCGCGCAAGGCCGTTGATCCCAAGTCTCCTTGTTCGATCATGAAAGCTTGCGGTGGGTGTACGGCGCTCAATCGTCCTTATAAGAAGCAGTTGGCGACCAAGCAGGCTGCTATGGAGGAGCTTTTTGCTGCTCTTTGCGAGCACGAGGGTATTAGCGTCGACCCCATTCGTGGTATGGGCGTCACCCTGGGCGACCCGGGTAAATATCCCGCGCCGCGTGGCTTTCGTCATAAGGCTGCCACTCCCTTTGCTCCCGGCAAGGAGGGTGCCGTCCGTTGCGGTTTCTTTGAGCGCGGCACGCACAAGATCGTTGCCGTACCCGAGTGTCCTGTCGAGGCACCGGGTGCCCGTCAGATTCTCAACGGCATCGCACGCGAAGCTGAGCGGCTGCATATTCCCGCCTTTAATGAGGACAAGCATCTTGGTTTACTTCGCTATGCCGTCGTCCGCTGCGGTTGGCGTACCGACCAGGTCATGGTCACGCTCGTGACCGCTCAGCGCGACTTGCCGCATGCGCAGGAGTTCTTTGAGGCTGTCGCCGCACTCAATCCGCACATCGTCACCGTCGCCCAAAACATCAACGGACGTCCCGGCAACGCCATCCTCGGCGAGGAAACCCGCATTGTATATGGCGCCGAGTGCATGCGCGACCAGCTGCTCGGCTGCGAATTCGACATCTCCCCCACCGCGTTTTATCAGACCAACCCGCAACAGACCGAGCTGCTCTATCAGCTCGCTATCGACGGCATGGATTTGCACCAGGGCGATGTGCTCATGGATGCCTACTGTGGCAGCGGTACCATCGGTCTTTGCGCAGCTAAAGATGCCCAGAACAAGGGTATCGGCATTATGCTGCTTGGCGTGGAGCGCAACCCGGCGGGCATTGCCGACGCACGTCGCAATGCCAAGCTCAACGGCCTCACCCGCAGCGCTTGGTTTATGGCCGACGACGCCACCGATTACATCCTGGACGCCGCCGATAACAACGAGCGGATCGATGTCCTTTCCATCGATCCGCCGCGCGCCGGCTCTACCCCCGAGTTCCTCGAAGCTGCCTGCGCGCTTAAGCCGCGCCGCATCACCTATATCAGCTGCAACCCCGTAACTCAAGAGCGCGACCTGCATCAGCTCCTCGACGGAGGCTACCGACTGCTCAAGATCACGCCCGTCGACATGTTCCCTCACACCGACCACACCGAAACCGTAGCGGTCCTCGAACGCCGCTAACCAACCTCAGTAGATTTTTGGGACAAGAAAGGGGGCGACCCGTCTGGGCCGCCCCCCCTTCGCTTGGTTTATAAATTCCGCTACATCCCATTGCGCAGATCACACACGCCGGCTGCCGCCATCTCGCGCAGCAGCGTCTCGCGATCGCGCGTCACGATCAGATCCAACGGGAAGTGAATCTCGTCGAGCATCTTGCGAGCGTAATCGAGCTTACCAATTGCCATGCCAATGTGCGCATCGGTCGAAACGCCAATGCCCACGCCCAGCTCGGCGCAGCGCTCGGCAATCTTGCGGCATACGGCCCAATGCTCAGTGTCGACACCGTGTTCAAGACTATGGTTGTTGATCTCAATAATCTTGTGCTTGGCCTTAGCTGCCAACAGCACCTCGTCGATATCGAACGGCACGCCCGAACGCCCCGTGTGACCCAGCATGAACACCTTGGGGTGCTCCAGGGCATTGATATACATCTCGGTCGTCTGGGCCAGCGTCGCGCCCTCAGCAATCTGCGGATTATGCACGCTTGCAACCAAATAATCCAAATTACGCGTAACCAAATCGAACAGTGAATGCTGACGGCTGTACGAATCGCCGGCGATATCGAGCGTGACAGGGGTGTCCTCGCCAAACAGGCTTCCGTCCAGCGAAACGATATCGGCCTCGGCACCACGCAGCACCAGCACGCCGCTCCAAATGCGCGGCCAGATATCCTGGTTGATAAAGAACTGGTAACTGCGCAGGTCATTGGGGCAAGCCGTAACCATAGAGCTCAAATGGTCGGCAGATCCGAGCACCTGCAGACCACGCTCTGCCGCCCAGTACACATTCTCCTCAATGGTCGAATATGCATGCGCAGAGAACATCGTATGGGTATGAATGTCACAAGAAAGCAGGTAGGGCATCAGGTCTCCTTATCTGGCACGGCCGTCGCTTATATTCATTGTACGCATAGCCTTCGATAGTCGTAAAACCACTCCATCCCAAAGACACAACGTCCATGACAACGGGGTCCGGCTTAACACCAAACCCCGTTTCACGTAAAACATTGTAGGCAGAGCGCTTTACTTTTAACGATACTCGTCCGCCAACTGTTTCCAAGCGGGTAGCGAATTGACAATCGTTTCGTAGCTCACGCAATAGCCCAGGCGGAACCAACCCGGCATACCAAAGCTGTCCGAGGGAACCGCAAGCAACTCATACTTCTTTGCGCGCTCGCAAAACGCATTCGCATCGGGCTCGAGTGCCTTCACCCACAGGTAGAAAGCACCGTCCGGCTCAACATAGGTATAGCCGTAGTCCGTCAAAGCATCGGTGAGCGCCGTGCGGTTGCGTGCATAGGCCTCAACGTCACTCGGCTCATCGATGCAATCGATGATCACGCGCTGGAAGAGTGCCGGTGCGCATACAAAACCCAGCGTACGGGCAGCACCCGCAACAGCCGGCATCAGACGGGCAGCCTGCGGATTGGTGTTGGGAACCAAGATCCAGCCCACGCGCTCGCCCGGTAGCGACAGCGACTTGGAATACGAGTAGCACACGACGGTGTGCTCGTAGATCGAAGGAACCCAAGGCACCTCGGCACCGTACACGATCTCGCGGTACGGCTCATCCGAGATGAGCATGATCGGATTCTCGGGATCGCGCTGAGCGTTGGCCTCGCGCAGAGCATTGGCCAGTCGCGTCAGCGTGTCGCGTGTATATACGGCACCAGTCGGATTGTTGGGCGAGTCGATGATAACGGCAGTCGTCTTATCGGTAATCGCCTTGAGCACGTTGTCCACGCTCAGCTGGAACGTATCTTCATCGGCGAGCGCCTCAACACACGTACAGCCGGCCTTCTCAATCCAAACGCGATACTCCGGAAAGTACGGGGCGATAACAATAACCTCGTCGCCCGGATTCGTAACGGCGTTGAGCGCGCAGGTGAGCGAAGCCGCGGCACCCACCGTCATAAAGACGTCTTTGCCCTCATAGCTCGTGCCAAAGCGGCGGTTGAGCGATTCGGCCACAGCGGCACGACATTGCGGCAGGCCCGGTGCGGGCGTGTAGCCGTGCAGCTGGTCGCTCGGCAGCTCCAGGGCCTTCTTAATGGACTCCGCCACAGCAGCGGGTGCCGGAACGCTCGGATTGCCCAGCGAAAAATCGAATACGTTTTCCGCACCGATCTGCGCCTTGCGCTCAAGGCCATAGCTAAAAATCTCACGGATGATGGAGCTTTCCGCACCGCGAGCATACATAGTTTCGTTGATCATCTGTTCCCCTTTCGCATAGGCGCTATTGTACGCTTTAGCCGAGCAAAGTGTCGCAGCAATGTTGATTGGGGACAGACTTAAATGCGTGAAAACGCTCATTTAAGTCTGTCCCCAATCAACAGACGGCCCCATATCGCTCAAAAGAAAAAGCCTCCGCAGGTTTCCCCGCGGAGGCTTTCGCCACAAAGACTATTTGTCGGCGTCGGTGTCGGCATCGACGACGGCATGGTCATCGTCAGCATCATCGGATGCGGCTTCGGCATCCTCCTGCATGGCCGCCTGCGCAAAGGCCGCGGCATCAGCCGCCAGCTCCTCCTCGCTCATTCGAGGCGCGCGCTTCTTGGTCGGCATGCCGGCCGCCTTGGCATTGCGCTCCTCCTTGGCCGCCAGGATATCGCCCTCGCGCTCAAGGTAGGCATTCCACTCGTTGTCGAGCAGGGCGTTCACGGCGTCGCCTTCGACGGTCTCGCGCTCAAGCAGCACCTTCGCCATCAGATCGAGCTGATCGCGACGGGCATCCAAAATCTCGACCGCACGACGATGGGCTTCGCGCATGATGCGCTGAACCTCGATATCGATGCGGCGCGCCGTCTCCTCGGAGTAATCCTGATGATCGGCATAGTCGCGGCCCAGGAATACCTGATGCTGTGCCTCGCCAAAGACCTGAGTGCCCAGCTCCTCGCTCATGCCCAGGCGCGTGACCATCTCGCGCGCCATCTTGGTTGCGCGCTCCAGATCGTTGCTCGCGCCCGACGTAATATCATCGCACATGAGCTCCTCGGCAACGCGACCGCCCAAGAACACGGCAAGCTCGTCGAGCATCTCGTTCTTGGTCTTGAGGAAGTGGTCCTCCTGCGGAAGCTGCAGTGTGTAGCCCAGAGCCTGACCTCGGCTGACGATCGAAATCTTGTGAACCGGATCGGAGTGCTCCAGAATGTGGCCCACCAGGGCGTGACCGCTCTCGTGATAGGCAATCGTGGTGCGCTCGGCCTCGGTCATCACGCGACCCTTGCGTTGCGGTCCGGCAATCACGCGCTCCATCGACTCCTCGACCTCGTCCATCGAGATCACGGAACGATGACGGCGAGCGGCCAGCAGCGCAGACTCGTTGAGCAGGTTCGC
>DBFBEA010000007.1:0-28149 GCA_048248475.1 Collinsella sp.
TAAAGCAGACGTAAACGATTTTCGTCTTGATTTGCGTACGGAATTAAGACGTAAATTGCGCTTTCGTACGCTTATTACCAGACGCAAATTGTTTTCGTCCGGCCATGCGTCCCCAATCTAGACGAAAAGAGCCCCGAGCTCAAAAATCGGGGCTCGATGTAAGTTCTAGGGTGTCAGAAGTTACATCAGCCGCTTACGACCGCTCTGTCTATCTCTCCGAGCGGGACGGGCGCCGATGCCCTGATCTCTGCCATGTCGAGGTGCGAGATCAAATCCTTGGCGCGCTCGCCGGAGTGGTATGCCTTGTTCGGCGCCACCTTCCTGTAGAGCTTCTTGAGCTTCGTCTTCCCCTTGTTGCCCGGCGGCATCTCCGTCTCAGGTGGCAGCCCTAGGAAGGACAGGACGCCGGGCAGGTCGCACAGCATCACGTCCTCGATGTCGGCCTTGGCCGCCAGGTCGACGACTCTCTGCGCTGTCGGCGAGATGTTCGGGGTGCTGCTACCGCCCGCTGGTTCGGAAGCTGGCGGGCAGTAGCGGGCAGTAGCGGCAGTAGCGGTGTGGCTCGATAGGCCCGAATATCCGTAAGGAAGGTGCTCGCTCTCATATGTGCTGATATGCCTCGCCTCGCGAACCTTGGGATGCTTCCTGAGGTAATCCCTCAATTCGAGCCACTCTTTATGCTCATAACGCTTCGAAATCGTTTCCCCGTCGACAGTTTCCTTCACATAATGGTATGTTCGAACGCCTTCGAACTTGCCGAACCCGTTCTCGACGCTGAAGTTTCTGAACCAGCGCGAAAACCCATTCAGGTCCATGAAGTTGACTTGGGGATGCCTGTCTTTCGTTCGTTCGAATGAGTGGACGAGCGGAGTGCCTTTGACTTGTTCCAGGCCGAAGGCTTCCATTTCGCGGGCCTGCTCCTTTTTCCAGAATTCGAGATACGACGTCAGCGTCTCGCTTATCGAGATCCTCCGCACGCTTTTCTTGCTTTTGGGCGAGCGAACGCTTCGATCGGCCGCGAACTGCTGCTCAATGAGGATGCTTCTGTTCTCGACGGAGACATCGGACCACGTCATCCCGAGGGCTTCTGCCCTTCTCATGTCGGTGTCGAGCATGAGCATCACGCATGTGATGTGCGCGTCCGGTTCTCGATTGAGTAGGATGTCGAGTAGGCGAGCGGCGTGATGGTTCCTTCGCGGTTGTCGTGGAACTTTTTTGCGTACGAGCCGACGGTGTCCCTCGATTTTTGGACGTAGGTGCCGCTGTTGAGTTCTGCCTTGTAGGCTTCGAGTGCGGCGTCGACCTCTCGGCTTTTGGTGGTATGTATGGTCTGCCACGGCGAATAGCGGTATTTGCCCGTGACCGGATCCTTGCCGAGGCTGTGACGGTAGCGCCACGTGTATTTGTCGCGGCGTTGCTTCGTTCCTTTGCCTATGACGAGAGGTCGGTCGTTCATCGTGTTCCTTGCCTGAAGTGCCTGAGAATCGCGCTCGGTTGCGCGGAATGGCGCAAAGGGCTGGGGCGGGTGGGCATTACCCTTGGTGGTGGGCCCTGCGTGGGGTCACACCCCAAGGGTAATGCTCCGCCTGACCGCTTTCAAGCTCGTTGTGGGTCGAATTTGGGTCGAATTATTCCGCGTACTTTTCTTTCGTAAATCTATGAAAACATCAAATGACCTGGAGTTATATTGACTTCAATTTGGGTCGAAATGTCTGAATGAAACAACGTCGTAGCGACCTCATAACCCGAAGGTCGGTGGTTCAAATCCGCCCCCCGCGACCATGAAACTTCAGGTCGGAAGCATAAAAGCTCCCGACCTTTTCTTTGTCTAGGGGTTTCGGCATCTCTCGTTCTTTGGGTACCTCGAGGCGGGCAATCAGATAGATGCTTACGAGTATCATAGGGTCTTTTTACGTCGCGGTCGTGTCTCGTACTGGTGCGCCGCTCTTTGTGGGACGTGTCACTTTGCCATAGGTTGTCCGGCGGCGGGGCGCAGGTCGTTCCCCGTGGCGTCGCTCCTTTCGACGCTACGCTGCCTGGCTACTCGTTCCACTGGTGCTTTTTCATGTCGACGCAGCCGTTGTCTCGGAAGGCGACTCCTTCCTCCGTCAGTAGTGCTCGCTGGTCGGGGAAGTTTGGCGCGAGGCGTCCCGCGTGGTTGACGACGCGGTGGCAGGGATAATCGCCGTAGCGATCCGCCTCGCTCAGCACCGCTCCGACCAGGCGAGAGTTTTTCTCCCTGCCGATGAGGCGCGCTATCTGACCGTACGAGGCGACGCATCCCGCCGGAATCTCTGCCACGACGGAGAGAATCTCATAAACCAAATCTTCGTCCAGGACTTTTCCCATCGTATCGCTCCCGTGTTCGCTTTTGCCTTCGGGGGCGCGGCGCCGATCACCCGTGCTGCGATTTTCGCAGCTCCCCTTACCGAAGCATCGAGGGAAAGCGCGTGCGTGTCAAGGTTGTCTGGTCCAGTTGCTGGCTCGATGCCTCGAGATGTTCGCCTCAAGTGCGACCTGCCCCTATTGGAAAAGGATGCCGAAGATGTATTTGGTGATGGCGGAGCGGCGGATGACCCCCACGAGTTTGCCCTCGTCATCAACCACAGGAAGCTTCTTGAACTTCTTCTTCGCCAGCAGCGCGGCGACGCGGGCGATGCTCTGCTCGGGACGGGCACACACTACCTGGCGCGTCGCGAAATCCATGACGCAGCGATCCTTCAGGTCTTCGATGCGCTGCTCAAGGCTCTGATCGTCGAAGTACAGCATGGACGCGTCGCCGCCCGTGAAGATGGTGTGAGCGCGATGCTGCGCGATGGCTCCCATGACATCGCCGTCGGAGATGAACCCGACCACCTGGTTGCGCTCATCGATTACGGGCATGCTGCTCACCTCGTTTTCGGCGAGCATGCGCACCACGTCGGAAATCGTGCAATCCTGCGTGCAGGTGAACGGCTCTTCAATCATGATGCTCGAAACGGGCGTCCCCTCGAGCTCGAGCGGGATGCGCTCGGACAGAATCTCGGACATCGCTTATGCCTCCTTCGTTTTCGGTGCGGTTTTCTTGGTGCGCACGCTGAATATGGCGCAGATAAGGGAAACGAGGCCGATTGCCGCGCACACCTTGTAAGCGACGCCCGCGCCCACGGCGGTGGCTACTTGGATGCTCGCATCGACGCCGGCCGACGCGGTGACGCTTGTCATGACCGTGATGATGAGCGCCGTGCACAAACCGCCGGCGACCTGGCGGCCGGTGTTCGCGATGGCGTTGCCGTGGGCGATCATGTCATTTTTCAAGGCATTGACACCCCATGTGTTCACCGGCATGTTCGCGAGCGACTGGCCGGCGGACTGCAGCATGCAGAACAGCGCAACCACCAAGATGGGCGTGTTTACCGTCGAAAGCGAGAGCAGGAACAGAGCGCCGGTCATGAGGGCCAGGCCGACGATCGAGATGGCACGCGGACCGAACTTGTCGAACACCACGCCGGAGATAGGGCTGATGATGATGCCCACCGCCGCGGCGGGAAGCATGGCCATGCCGGTTTCGAAGGCCGAAGCGCCAAGCGAGGTTTGCAGCAGCAACGGCAACAGCGTGTTGGTGACCAGGCATGCGGCGTTGATGAGCGTGACGATGATGGCGGCCACGCGGAACTCGCGCGTCTTGAGCGTGCCCAGTTGAAGCAGCGGGTCCTCGATTTTGCCCTGGCGTACGACGAACAGCACCAAGCACACGACACCCGCGACGATCGAGCCGAGCACCACGGGGTTGCCCCAACCCATCGACGAGGCGCTCGAGAACCCGTAGAGAAGTCCGCCGAAGGCGATGGTGGAGAGGACGACCGAGGGCAGGTCGAGCTTGGGGTTCTTCAGCTCGCCCACGTTTTTCAGCATGAACACGCCCAGCACCAGCACGAGAATTGCGAGGGGGACGATGGCGCCGATCATGGTGCGCCAGCCGTACGTGTCGATCACCGCGCCGCCTACGACGGGGCCGACCGCGGGACCCGCCGACATGACGATGCCCGCCATGCCCATAGCCGTTCCTCGTTTCTCGACGGGGAACACCAGCATGGGAACCACCGAGACAAGCGGCATGAGCACGCCTGAGCCCGCCGCTTGCAACACGCGACCGATGATGAGGAACAGGAAATCAGGGGCTGCGGCGCACAGCAGCGTGCCCAGCGCGAACACCAGCGTCGCCCCGAAGAATAGCGCGCGGGTGCTGAACTTGTCGATAAGGAACGCCGAAACGGGGACCATGATGCCGCTCACCAGCGGGTATATGGACATGATCCACTGGGCAGTCGAGGCATCGATGGCGAAATCGGACATGATGACCGGCAGCGCAGGCGACATCACCGTTTGGTTCAGTAGCGCCAAGAAGGCACCCAGGACGACGACCGCGACGATGCGGATCTGGGTACCGGTAATGCGCCCATTGGCGGGCGCGACCGTACAATTATCAGACATAAGCTTCCTTCGTATCTATTCGATTCTTCGCCGAAGGCGCGCCGGCCCACGGGCGAAATAACATGCACGTGCTATGCGTGCATCAGATACGACAGGAAGAAAGCGGCTGCTCAGAGCGCACTTGGGGAACAACAGGAGAGGCCCCGTATACCAGGGGCCGCCGAATTGCGATGTATGCTTTGGTCAAATCCTTCATAGCGGGGAGGTATTCTAGCAGCCGTCTTCGCCCCTTTCAAGGGATGTAACCCAGACGTTGATTTTCCTCACCGAGGCGCCATCGTTGACGGGTGGCGTGCTTCTCTATCGCCACACCGCGGGGCGAGGGAACGCCGCGGCGAGCTTGTACATCGGCTATGTGTGCAGCTGCGAGCGTGTCGCCGGCGCGCGCTGGGCGCCAGTCCGATCCGGCCGACTCTTGCCGACGGTCGGTCGCCGTCCTCCTCCATCTCCGCCTGCTCTGTTTTTGCTCGGCTCCCTTGTCGTATCATGGACGGACGAGAATTGAGCGAAGGCGGTACGTATGAACATCCAGATATTCGGCACGAAGAAAAGCTTCGATACTAAGAAGGCGCAGCGCTATTTCAAGGAACGTCGTGTGAAGTTCCAGTTCATCGACTTGAAGGAAAAGGGGATGAGCAAAGGCGAGCTCGAAAGCGTGGCGCGCGCCGTCGGCGGGATCGACGCTGTGATCGATCCAAAGGCGAAAGATGCCGACACGGTTGCGCTCGTACAGTATCTTGCTGCCGACCAGAAGTTCGAAAAGGTGCTCGATAACCAGCAGATTCTTCGTGAGCCCATCGTTCGCAACGGCCGCCAGGCAACCGTTGGCTACGAGCCTGACGTGTGGAAGGGCTGGGAATAAAGTGAAGCGCCCACGCCCGTGGTTTTATCCACGGACGCGGGCGCTTGCGTAAGACGTCTCTTGTCGTTTGAGTGGAGCGCCCCGGCGGCGCTGAACAACGCGCCCCGGTGACGTGGCTGAACTCGGGGCTCTTTGTGCCGCACATCTATGAGAGGAGAAATTCGATGCGTACGTGCGCTACTCCATGTAGCCACCCTGAATGGCGGAAACTGCATGCTCGGTAAAGAACTTGAGCGTGCCGGAGGTGTAACGATTAGCCTTGGGCTTCCAAGCGGCTCGGCGCTCGGCCAGGACGGCGTCGACCTCGGCCGGCTCCATCTCCTTGCCGGCGATGCCCACGATGGACAGCGAGCGCTCGGGGATGTTGATTCGGATAAGGTCGCCCTCCTCAATCAGGGCAATCGGACCGCCCACAGCGGCCTCGGGCGAAACGTGACCGATAGCCGGGCCCTTGGAGGCGCCGGAGAAGCGGCCGTCAGTGATCAGGGCAATGCTCGCGCCCAGCTCGGGGTCGCTGGCGATAGCTTCGGTGGTGTAGAACATCTCGGGCATACCGGAACCCTTGGGTCCCTCATAGCGAATGATAACGGCATCGCCGGGCTTGACCTCGTGCGTCAGGACGGCGTGAATGGCGTCCTCCTCGCAGTCGAACGGACGGGCCTTGAGCGTAGCCTGGAACATCTCGCGCGGAACGACGGTGTGCTTGACGACCGCGCCCTCGGGAGCAAGATTGCCGTGGAGGATGGCGATGGAACCGTCGGTGCCGAAGGCCTGGTCAAACGGACGGATGATGTCCTCGCGCTTGAGATTCCACTTCTCAAGGTAACGACCGCACTTCTCGTAGTAACCGTTGTTCTTGAGGTCCTCGAGGTTCTCGCCGAGAGTCTTGCCGGTGACGGTCATAACGTCGAGGTGGAGCATCGACTTGATCTCCTCCATAATGCGCGGCACGCCGCCCGCATAGTAGAAGAACTGCGCCGGCCACTCGCCTGCGGGGCGAACGTTGAGCAGGTAGTGGGCGCCACGGTGCAGGCGATCGAAATCGTCGGCGGACATCTCGATGCCAAACTCGCGGGCGATCGCGGGAATGTGCAGCAGCGAGTTGGTGGAACCGGAGATGGCGCCGTGGACCATGATGAGGTTCTCGAAGGATTCCTTGGTCACGATGTCGCGGGGGCACAGGTTGTGCTCGGAGAGCCACACGGACTGACGGCCAGCCTCGCGCGCAAACTCACGCAGATCGGAGCTGGTTGCGGGCAGCAGGGCCGTGCCGGGGAGCATAAGGCCCAGGGCCTCGGCGGTAACCTGCATGGTCGACGCGGTGCCCATAAAGGAGCAGGCGCCGCAGCTGGGACATGCGTTGTGCTTGGCAAACTCAAGCTCCTCGCGAGAGATCTCGCCGCGCTCGTAGCGGGCAGAAATCGCGCCGAGCTGCTCCAGGGTCAGCAGGTCAGGGCCTGCATCCATGACGCCGCCGGTAACGACGATGGAGGGGATGTTGATGCGACCCATGGCCATGAGGTTCGCAGGCAGGCCCTTATCGCAGCTGGCGACAAAGACGCCGGCGTCGAACGGGGTGGCCTTGGCATGAATCTCGATCATGTTGGCGATCATGTCGCGACTGGGCAGCGAGTAGTTAATGCCGTCGTGGCCCTGGGCCTCGCCGTCGCAAATGTCGGTGCAGAAGTAACGAGCACCGTGACCGCCAGCCTCGGCAACGCCAGCACGGACCTCCTCGACCAGATCAAACAGGCCGGCAGAACCCGGGTGCGAGTCGCCGAACGTCGACTCGATAATGACCTGCGGCTTGTCCAGATCCTCGATGGACCAGCCAGAGCCCAGACGCAGCGGGTCCATCTCGGGGCTGATGGTGCGAAACTTGCCGGAACGCGGCTGCAGCTTGACAACCAGGTCGGCTGCCTCCTGCTGAATCTGTGCCTTGGTCTTCTCGTCCATGATGCTCTCCTCTTTTGATTTGAACGGTTGTACCAATCGTTGGTTAATGAATCAGGTGTAAATGGGTACCGAGCGATGCCCTCGGCAAAAGATGCTTAGCTACGCGAACTAGGCGAAGAACGAAATCACCAGGGCGCAGGCAAGACCCGAAAGGCCGATGAGCGTCTCCATAATGGTCCAGGACTTGAGGGTGGTCTTCTCGTCAATCTCCAGGAACGAGGAGCACATCCAAAAACCGGCATCGTTGACGTGCGAGAGGGCCGTGGCACCGCCGCAGATAGCAAGACAGATAGCGGCACGCATGAGCACCGAAGCACCGGCAACCGCGGGCATGGCGGCCATAATGCCCGATGCCATAGTCATAGCGACGATGGAGCTGCCGACAGAGGCACGCACCATGACGGCAATCAAAAAGGCAACAACCACCAAAGGCAGCGGTGAAGCCTCGAGCATAGGGCCAATAACCTGGCCCAAGCCGCAGTCCTGCAGCATCCAGCGAATGACGCCGCCGCAAGCGATAACCAGCAAGATCATGCCGACGGGCTTAAGAGAGCGGTCGAGCAAGGCCTTGAGCTCGGCGCCGGAGTAGCCGCGGCGCGCGCCCAGCAGATACATCGCGACGAGCGTGGCGAGCGTCAAAGCGACGAACGGTTTGCCCAGGAAGGCGAGAATCGAGGCGAGCTCGGCGGGCATGGGGATATAAGAAGACAGCGTTCCCAGCAAAATCAGACAAAGCGGCGTGAGCACGATCGCGAGGACCATGCCAAAGGAGGGAAGCTCCTTTTCGTCGCTCGCACCCTCGGCAGAGGTAAAGTGCTCCGGAACATCGGTAAAAATACGACCGCCCACGTTGCGGCCCCAGATGACGCCGGCAATCGCCATGGCGATGAAGGCGGTGGGGATACCGACGAGAATCATGGTGCCCAGGTCGACACCGAGCGTGCCAGCGACCAGAACCGACCCGGCAGATGGCGGCACAAACGCATAGCCAGCGGCAAGTCCCGCGAGAAGCGCGATGCCATAGTAGAGCGTCGACTTTTTGGTCTGCGATGCCACGCTAAACGCAAGCGGAATCAAAACGACTACGCCGGCCTCAAAGAACACCGTAGTGCCGATGACCAGACCGGTAATGCCCAGCGCCCAGCTAGAGTGACCCTGCCCAAAGGTATCGATGAAGGTTTGGGCAATCTTTTTGGCGCCGCCGCTCTCTTCAAGAATCTGGCCAAACATCGAACCCAAACCAATGAGCAGGGCAATGTTTTGCAGCGTGGTGCCCACGCCCTTGGTGACAGTGTCCGCCACCAGGTCGAGCGGCATACCGGCGCCGATGCCGATCGCGAGCGCCGAGACCATCATCGAAAGCACGGGATGCAGCTTGAACTTAATGATGAGCGCAAGCAGCAGCGCGATGCCCACGATGGCGGCGATAACCAGCCTGGTGGGGTCTGCCATAAACGTTGGGTCTGACATCTTTCCTCCAATTCATCAGACCTTTTGAATTCGACTGATGACTATAGCGTGTTTTCAATAGGTCTGACGTTTCATTTTGAAATTTGTTCGAAATACATCTGATGTATTTGGCGAACGGTCGTATTTACACTGTGAACGGTATATCTGAGCCACTCAGCCCAGATTCAGCAGCCAATACCGCATCCGTGGTGCGCTAAAATAGCTCAGATGAATTTTGTAATGAGAGGTATAGCTATGGCCCGCGCCGAATCGGGACTCCCCGAGCAAATATCGGAGAAAATCATTCAATTGATTCTGGATGAACACCTTGAGCAAGGCGATCGCCTGCCTAAGGAAACCGTACTGGTCGAGCGCTTGGGCGCCGGCAGGAGCACCGTGCGCGAAGCCATGAAGTTGCTGCAGTCGCGCAATATCGTGCGCATTAAGCAGGGTTCGGGCACCTATGTGGCGTCAAACCCCGGCGTTGCCGACGACCCGCTGGGCTTTACCTTTATCGACGACAAGCAGCGTCTGGCGCGCGACCTACTCGAGGTGCGCTTTATGATCGAGCCGCAGATTGCACGCATGGCGGCCGAGCATGCAACCAACGACCAGGTAGTCTGTATCAAAGAGCTCTGCGATGAATCCGAGCGCTTGGCCGAGGCCGGTGAGGATTACTCCGCCGCCGACACCGCGTTCCACAATGCCATTGCCGAGAGCTCCGGAAACCTCGTCGTTCCCCGCCTGATGGGCGTGCTCAAGGCATCCGTCCCCCTGTTTATTGACGTGACCGGCAAAAAGCTGGTTGAGGAGACCATCCGCACCCACCGTGGCGTGGCCGACGCCATCGCCGCGCGCAATCCCACCGCAGCGCACGACGCGATGTATCTGCACCTGGTGTACAACCGCAACATGATCGCAGAGGGCACGCAGGCGGAAAACAGATAGCAGATATCGAGACAATCATCTAAACCGTTTACCTTTTAAAAGTGAACGTTCACCTGATTTTAGGAGAATCTGATTTTTAAATCCTCCTCTTCTCCTATACTGACCTTGTATGGAAAGCAAGACTTATATAGATGAACGTTTCTTTTGAAAGGATCGCTATGTCTGATCTTATGGACAGCTTCCGTCTGGACGGCAAGGTCGCACTGGTAACCGGCGCCACCTACGGCATTGGCATGGCCATTGCCGAGGCGCTCGGAGAGGCCGGCGCCAAAATCGCCTTTAACGCCCGTCACGCCGACAAGGTCGCCGAGGCCGAGAAGCACTACCGCGAGCTGGGCTTTGAGGCTTATGGTTACGTGGCAGACGTCACCGATGAGGCCGTCGTCGCCGAGCTCATCGCCAAGATCGAGGCCGACTTTGGCACCACGCCCGACATCCTGGTCAACAACGCCGGCGTCATCCAACGCACCCCGATGCTCGACATGAGCGCCGAGGACTTCCGCCGCGTCGTCGATATTGACCTCAACGCACCGTTTATCGTGTCCAAGGCCTGCCTGCCCGGCATGATCGCCAAGGGCCACGGCAAGATCATCAACATCTGCTCGATGATGAGCGAGCTGGGTCGCGAGACCATCGCCGGCTATGCCGCCGCCAAGGGCGGACTCAAGATGCTCACCAAGAACATCTGCTCCGAATTTGGCGAGGCCAACATCCAGTGCAACGGCATTGGGCCCGGCTACATCGCCACGCCGCAGACCGCGCCGCTGCGCGAGACGCAGCCCGACGGCAGCCGTCACCCGTTTGACCAGTTCATCATTGCCAAGACGCCGGCCGCCCGCTGGGGCACGCCCGAGGATCTGAAGGGCCCCGCCGTGTTCTTGGCTTCCGACGCGTCGAACTTCGTCAACGGCCACATCCTCTACGTCGACGGCGGAATCCTCGCATACATTGGAAAGCAGCCTCAATAAGCGTCGCCGCAACTGCCCACATCAGGTTTCATCCACTCGTTTTTCATTTGAGTTGCGGTGAGATAAGGATTGGTTTTGGCTTCTATCAGGCAAAACAGTCCGTATTCCACCGCAAGTTAGAAATAGGAAGGTAATTCGCAATGAAGATCGCTCTGATCAATGAGAACTCTCAGAACTCCAAGAACCCTATGATCGAGGCTGCGCTTAAGAAGGTTGTCGAGCCCATGGGCCACACTGTCTTTAACTATGGTATGTATGCCGACGCCGACTCCAAGCCCCTCACCTACGTGCAGAACGGTATCCTTGCCGCCGTGCTGCTGAACTCCGGCGCTGCCGACTACGTCGTGACCGGCTGCGGCACCGGCGAGGGCGCCATGCTCGCCTGCAACTCCTTCCCCGGCGTGCTGTGCGGCCACGTTGCCGACCCGCTCGACGCCTACACCTTTGCCCAGGTCAACGATGGCAACGCCGTCGCCATGCCCTTCGCTCTTAAGAACGGCTGGGGCCAGGAGCTCAACCTCGAGTACACCTTCGAGAAGCTCTTTGGCTTTGGTTCGGGCAACGGCTATCCTGCTGAGCGCGTTGAGCCCGAGCAGCGCAACAAGAAGATCCTCGACGGCGTGCGCGCTGTGACCATGCGCCCGCTCGTCGACGTCCTGGGCGAGATCGATCAGGACCTGGTAAAGGGCGCACTTGCCGGCGAGCACTTCCAGGAGTACTTCTTTGCCAACGCCACCGACGAGGCCATCATCGCCAAGGTCAAGGAGCTCCTGGGGCTCTAATCGCACGACTCATTGCAGCTAACGCAAGCGGCGGTCGTCCCACGTACGGGACGACCGCCGCTTTTTGCTATCTACCGACTGACGCCGCGGGGATAGGCCTCACATGCACCAAGGGGTCAACTAGAGCTCGCAGGCAATCTTGTAGCCGTCGCCGATGGCGTCGCGGATGTTGCCGCACTTGTTGGCATCGCCCAGCACGTGGGTGGCAACGCCGGCAGCGGCAAGGTCGTCGGCAAGCTTGGTGTTGGGACGATAGCCCATGGCAAGCACCAGCGTATCGGCATCGGCGATGGTGTGGACCTCACCGTCCTTCTCGTAGCTGATAGCATCCTCGGTGATCTCGGTCACCTTGGCCTCGGTCAGCACATGGACGCCCTTGGAGAGCATGCGCGTGATGAGCACCGCGCGACCGGCGCCGCCCTCGTTGGCGGCGAGCGTCTTGGTCATCTCGATGACGGTGACATCGCGGTTGGCCGGCGACAGGTCGTTGACCAGCGGAGCCAGATAATCGGCCGTCTCGCAGCCAACGGTGCCGCCGCCCACGATGACGATCTTCTTGCCCGGGAAAGCCTTGCCACCCAGCAGGTCGTCAGCCGTCATAACCTGCTTAAAGCCCTGCATAAAGGCAGGAGCGATGGGCTCGGCGCCATAAGCCAGGACGACCTCGTAGCCGGCGTAGTCGCGCTGAATGTCCTCGGCAGTAAGCTCGGTGCCAAAGACGCACTTCACGCCGACCTCGGCCAGGCGACGGTACTGATACTTGATCACACGGGTGAGTTCCTGCTTTGCCGGCGGAACGGCCGCAATACGCATCTCGCCGCCCGGTTCGTCCTGCTTGTCCACGAGCACCACGTTGTGGCCGCGCTTGGCGGCAATGTAGGCTGCCTCCATGCCCGCAGGACCAGCGCCCACAACGAGCACGTTCTTGGCCTCGGCGGCAGGCTCGTAGCCAGCCTCGTCGCGCTCCACGTCCGGGTTGACGGTGCAGGAGATGCGCTTGCCGAACATAATGCCGTTCAGGCAGCGCAGGCAGCCGATGCAGGGGCGAATATCGTCGGCGTTGCCGGCAGCAGCCTTGTTGCAGAACTCGGCATCACACAGATTGGCGCGGCCCATCATGCAGATGTCGGCGGCACCGTCCTCGATCAGCTCCTCGGCGATCCAGGCCTCGTTAATGCGTCCGACGGTGGCAACGGGAATGTTGACGTGCTTTTTGATCTCGCGCGAGCAGGCGGCGTGCGAGGCCTGCTGGGTACCGGCGGCGGGAATGGCGGAGCCGCGCTTGATGGTGGTGCCGCCCGACACATGGATCATGTCGACGCCGGCCTTCTCCAGGCGACGCGAGACGTAGATCATGTCGTTGAGGGTCAGGCCGCCATCGGTGTACTCATCGCCCGAGATACGAACGTCGATGATAAAGTCCTTGCCGCAGCGCTCGCGAATCTCGGCAATGACTTCGAGCAAGAAGCGCATGCGGGCGTCGAGCGAGCCGCCGTACTCGTCGGTGCGCTTGTTGTAGAGCGGAGTCAAAAAGCCGCCGAGCATACCGTGGGCGTGCGCCGCATGGACCTCGACGCCATCGACGCCGGCCTTCTGCATACGCACGGCAGCGTCGCCAAACTGGTGCGTGAGCTCGTGGATCTCATCGACCGTGATGGGGCGCGGTGCCTCGCGGGCGTAAGACGGGCCCACAAAGGACGGAGCGATCAGGCGCGGCGTGCCCGGAACGTTAAAAGCCATGTAGGCGGGGTGGAAGAGCTGCGGCATGATCTTGCAGCCATACTCGTGGACGGCTGCGGCGAGCTTTTCCCAGCCAGGGATAAACGTGTCGTCGTAGCAGCACATGTCACCCGGCAGATAGGTATAGGTAGGCTCGACCGTCACGACCTCGGTGATGATGAGGCCCACGCCGCCCTTGGCACGGGCACGGTAATGATCGACCAAGTCGTCGGTCACATAGCCATGATCGGCCAGGTTCGTGGACACCGGCGGCATAAAGACGCGGTTCTTGACCTCGGTCGTACCGACCTTGATCGGGCTAAAGAGCATCGGGTAGGCGGATGACTCCATACAGGCTTCCTTTCGTTTGAGCCGCTCGGCGGCAGTTGCTAACACACCTATCGTATCAGCAACTGCCGCATTCGCGCTCGCTCGCACTCCCCACCTTCAATCCCGACCCTCACAAAAAAGTTGCGGTGGAATACGGAGTAGATAAGGCTTTTGACAGCCAAAACAGTCCGTATTTCACCGCAACTGGTGGCGGGGTGGAATTGAGGGCTCAGATAGTCAGTCATGCCCTCATCCGCCGCTCCTTCACCTACAGCACGCCGTCCAGCATAAGGTTCACCTTGAGCACGTTGACCGTGGGCTCGCCGAACACGCCGAGGAAACGACCCTTGGTGCACGCGGCGATGATGTCGCGCACCTCGTCCTCACTTTTGCCCGTGGCTTTGGCAAGGCGCGGGACCTGGTACTCGGCGGCATCCGGAGAGATCTCCGGGTCGAGGCCGGACCCCGAACACGTCACCAAGTCGACGGGCACAGCGTCCATATCGGCATCGGGATTGGCGGCGCGGATCTTCTTCACGCGCGCATCTATCAGCTGCCGATACTCCTCACTCGCCGGGGACAGGTTGGACGGGGCACCATACGCCATGAGCTCGCCGTCTTCGCCTTCGACAATTGACACGTTCTGGATACGACCCCACATGTGAGCTTCGTCATCGAAGCTCTGGCCGATGAGCTCGGAACCCACAACCTTACCGTCGACCGTAATAAGCGATCCGTTCGCCTGGTACGGAAACGCAAGCTGCGCGACGCCGGTCACCACGAGCGTGTATCCCAGGCCGCAGACGATGGTAAACAGCGCGAACACACCAAGTGCGCGCGATGCGATACCTTTGAACATACATACCTCCGTCTACATCATGCCAATGCCGAACAAGGCCAGCAGCATGTCGATAATCTTGATGAATACGAACGGCGCCACAATACCGCCCAAGCCCCACACCAGCAGGTTGTGGGTCAGCAGCTGGCCGGACGAAAGCTCGCGGTACTTCACGCCTTTCAGGGCGGCAGGAATCAGCGCGACGATGACCAGCGCGTTGTAGATAATGGCGGACAGCACGGCAGTCAACGGGCTGGTGAGCCCCAGGATGTTGAGGGCGTCCAACCCGGGGTAGATCGGCGAGAATAGCGCCGGGATGATGGCGAAATACTTGGCGACGTCGTTGGCGACCGAGAAGGTCGTGAGCGAGCCGCGGGTCATGAGCAGCTGCTTGCCGATACGCACGACCTCGATGAGTTTGGTGGGGCTGGAGTCGAGGTCGACCATGTTGCCGGCCTCCTTGGCAGCCTGGGTTCCCGTGTTCATGGCCACGGCGACATCCGCCTGCGCCAGTGCCGGCGCGTCGTTGGTGCCGTCGCCGGTCATCGCGACCAGATGGCCCTCATGCTGGAACGCGCGGATCTTATCGAGCTTGCCCTCGGGCGTCGCTTCGGCCAGGAAGTCATCCACACCGGCCTCGGCGGCGATGGCGGCGGCCGTCAGCGGATTATCACCCGTCACCATTATGGTCTTGATACCCATGCGGCGCAGATCGGCAAACTTTTCCTTCACGCCGGACTTGATGATGTCCTTAAGGTAGACGACACCCAACACACGTCGGTCCTTTGCCACGACCAACGGGGTGCCGCCCACCTTCGCAATGCGTTCGACGGCCTCGTCGCACTCCTTCGAGAACACTCCTCCGGCAGCCTCCACATAAGCGCGAACGGAATCGGCCGCACCCTTACGAATCTCGCTGTCGGCGTAGTTCACACCGGACATGCGGGTCGCCGCGGTGAAGGGGATGAACTCCATGCCCTTATCCTCGAGTGTGCGGCCGCGCAGCCCAAACTGCTCCTTGGCGAGCACGACGATGGAGCGGCCCTCGGGGGTCTCATCCGCCAGAGAGGACAGCTGCGCGGCATCGGCGAGTTCTGCCGGATCGACGCCGTCGACCGGAATGAACTCAGCGGCCTGGCGGTTGCCCAAGGTGATGGTACCGGTCTTATCGAGCATGAGGATGTCGACGTCGCCGGCGGCCTCGATGGCGCGGCCGGACATGGCCAGCACGTTGGCCTCGTTCAGTCGGCTCATGCCGGCGATGCCAATGGCGGACAGCAGCGCACCAATGGTGGTGGGCGCCAGACAGACGAGCAAGGCAACGAGCATGGTTACAGCGGTGGGGTTCGCCATACCGTTGAGCCCTGCAGAGAAACTCGAGTAGCAGTACAGTGCGATCGTCACGAGGATAAAGATGACGGACAGAGCAACCAGAAAGATCTCGAGCGCGACCTCGTTGGGGGTCTTCTTGCGGGCGGCGCCCTCGACCATGGCGATCATCTTATCCAGGAAGCTCTGGCCAGGCTCGCTGGTGATTTTCACCACAATCCAATCGGAAAGTACGGTGGTGCCGCCAGTGACGGCAGAACGGTCGCCGCCAGCCTCGCGAACCACGGGTGCAGACTCGCCGGTGATGGCCGACTCATCAACCGAGGCGGCACCCTCGATAACATCGCCGTCTCCCGGAATCTGCTCGCCGGCGCGCACGACCACCAGATCCCCGCGTGAGAGCTCGGTACCGGGAACGACCGTGAAGCGGTCCTTATCCTCGACGGACTCGATGCGATGGGCCTCGACGTCCTTTTTCGCCGCACGCAGGGAGTCTGCCTGCGCCTTACCGCGGCCCTCGGCAAGTGCCTCGGCAAAATTTGAAAAGAGGTCGGTCAGCCAGAGAATGACGGCAATGGCAATCACATAGTACGTGGGGACGTCGGCGTCCTGTACCCCAAAAATAGAGGCGATGGCCAGAATGGAGGTCATGGCGGCCGACAGCCACACCAGGAACATGACCGGGTTTTGGACCTGGACACGGGGGTCAAGCTTGGCAAATGAATCGCGCACCGCGCGGCTCATCATGTCTTTTTGCATAGCCATAAATCTGCGACTCCTTTACGCAACCATCTGGAAGAATTCGGCAACGGGACCAAGCGCCAACGCCGGGAAGAAACTCAGCGCGCCAATCAGCAGAACGACGAATACCAGCAGGAACACGAACATGGCATTGGTGGTGGAAAGCGTGCCGGCGCTCTCGGCGACCTTGCCCTTCCCGGCCAGCGAGCCCGCGATGGCGAGCGTGCCCACAATCGGCAGGAACCGCGCGAACAGCATCTCGATACCCAGCAGCACGTTGATCCACGGGATGTTGCAGTTCATGCCGGCGAATGAGGAGCCGTTGTTGCCGCCAGCCGAAGTAAGGGTGTACAGGACCTCGGAGAAGCCATGCGCCCCGCCGTTGTTGAGTTGGTCGACAAGACCGGGCACCATGCAAGCGATAGCGGAGCTCACCAGAATGGCGAACGGGGTGGCGAGACACAGAACCACCGCCCAGCGCATCTCGGTCGGCTCGATCTTCTTGCCCAGGAACTCGGGCGTGCGGCCGACCATAAGGCCGGCGATAAACACCGTGAGGATGGCGAAGCCGATCATGCCGTACAGGCCGCAGCCAACGCCGCCGAACACCACCTCGCCCAGCGCTATCTGGAGCATCTGGACAAACCCGCCGAGCGGGGTGTAGGAGTCGTGCATGGAGTTGACTGAGCCGTTGGAAGCAGCCGTCGTGAAAGCGGACCAGGTGGAAGAGGAGGCGATGCCAAAGCGGCTCTCCTTGCCCTCCATGTTGCCGCCCGCCTGGCCATCGGTCATCTCGATGTTGACCGCGCCGCCATCTGCCAGCTGCGGCGTACCCATATGCTCGTTAACGGCGATGATGCCGGTAAAGACCACGAGCAGGATAAGCATCGCCGCGAAGATGGCCTTGCCCTGCCTGGCATTCTTGACACCGATGCCGAAGGTGAAGCAGCAGGCGACCGGAATCAGCAGCAGGCTGGTCATCTCGATGATGTTGGTGAAGGCATTGGGGTTCTCATACGGATGCGCAGAGTTCACGCCAAAGAAGCCGCCGCCGTTGGTACCGGACTGTTTGATGGCAACCTGGCTGGCCGCAGGACCCTGGGGCAAAAACTGCTCGGTGACCACGCGCGCGCCCTCGACAACCTTGCCGTCGACCTTGACCGTGTCGCCCTCGATCTGGGCGCCGTCGATGACGCTCCAGCCGCCGTCTGCATTAGGCTGGACAGCGACGGGCTCTACGAGCTCGGCCTTCTGAGCCGGCTGGAAGTTGGAGATGACGCCACCGGCAGCCAGGCAGATGCCGAACACGAGGTTCAGCGGGATGAGCACGTACAGGACACTGCGGGTGAGGTCGACCCAAAACGAGCCGAGTCCCTGCTGCTTGACCTGACGGAAACCGCGGATGAGCGCGAACATGACCGCAATACCGGTGCCGGCGGACAAGAAGTTTTGCACGGTGAGGCCCATGAACTGCACAAAGTAGGACAGGGTGGTCTCACCGGAATAGGATTGCCAGTTGGTGTTGGTTATGAAGGAAGCAGCCGTATTGAACGACAGGTCCCATGACACACCCGTCAGGTGCTGAGGATTGCCCGGCAAGAAGGACTGAAGCGCCTGGAGTGCCACAAGAGCCACGAGGCCGATCCCCGAAAAGACCAGCACGCTTGCCAGATAGCGCCTACACCCCATCTGCTCTGCCGCGTCGATGCGAAGCAGACGATAGACGCCACGCTCCACAGGAGCAATCACAGGCGACAGGAACGTATGCTCACCATCCATGATATGGGCCATGAACCGACCGAGCGGAACGGCCAGGACGACGAGCACGGCAAAGTACAAGATGTACTGAATCGCAGCCTCCATAGTTTACGAATCACTCCTCATCAGAATGTAGATGTAATAGATAAAGAGTCCAATGCAGACGACTCCGATGATGGGAATGAGGATGTCCATTTACCGCCCCTTTCACACGCGGTCCGATGTCTCGGACGCCTGCTCTCGCAAGCGCCTGGGGACAGTAAACGCTTCTAGGGATTAAAGAGGCGTGAGGGCCGGGGCCCACGTCCTTAAGATGCCGTAAAGATGCAGGTAGAAAGCACTATTGCGGCTGCAGTGCGCCTATACTCGACCTCGCGAGCATACAGTGGCGTCCTCACCGCGTATGCACGCATGGACAACGCTTCAGAAAGGCTACGCTATGCAGCGCGACGCATCGGACACTCGCGTCAATCCAGACCTCATCCTCAAGGCAATTGAGAAAGACGAGGTCGCCGATGACGCTCGAACCAGCCGGGGACACCTCAAGATTTTCTTTGGCTACGCTGCCGGCGCAGGCAAAACCTATGCGATGCTTCAAGCCGCCCACGCCGCCAAGCGGCGAGGTGTTGACGTCGTCGCGGGGTACATTGAGCCGCACGAACGTCCGGCAACTGCCCATCTTGCACAAGGGCTTGAGAACGTGCCCTGTAAACTCATCGAGCACAACGGCATTGCGCTCAGCGAGTTCGATCTAGATGCGGCTATCGAACGCGCCCCTCAGCTCATCCTTGTCGACGAGCTCGCCCATACGAATGCGCCGGGGTCTCGCCACGACAAACGCTATCGAGACGTCGAGGAACTTCTACATGCGGGCATCGACGTCTATACGACCGTGAACGTTCAGCATATCGAGAGCCTAAACGACATGGTTGCATCCATCACCGGCGTTGTCGTGAGCGAACGAATCCCCGACCGTATCTTCGATGATGCCGACCAGGTCGAGCTCGTCGACATAGAGCCCGAAGACCTACTTGAGCGCCTTCGCGCCGGCCTCGTCTACCGTCCCGCGCAAGCCGCCCGAGCGCAACAGCATTTTTTTACCGTCGAGAACCTCACCGCACTCCGAGAAATCGCGCTGCGCCGCTGCGCCGATCGCACCGGCCACCTCACAGACGCCGCACGCGTGCTGGGAAACCGTGACTACTACACCAGGGAGCGTATCTTAGTCTGTATCTCCCCGGCGCCGACCAATCCCCGCATCGTCCGTGCCGCCGCGCGCATGGCGAAAGCGTTTCGCAGCGAGCTCGTCGCCCTGTTCGTAGAGAGCCCGCACACGCAAGCCATGAGCGATAATGAGCGTACCAAGCTTGCAGCCAATATCGCCCTAGCCGAGCAGCTCGGAGCACATATGGAAACCGTCTATGGCGACGACATCGCGTTTCAGATCTCCGAGTTCGCGCGCCTGTCGGGTATTTCGAAGATCGTCATGGGGCGCACGGGCGAGCGCAGCAGCGTCCGTCAGGCTCTCTTTGGCCGCAAATCTCTCGTAGAACAGCTCATAACATTCGCCCCGAACCTTGACATTTACATCATTCCAGACCAGTCGACTCCGCCCTCCCGGCCCAAAGGACGCCGCCGTACGCTCGCCCTGCAGCCGCCCAACAGCCGAAACGTGCTTCGCACGCTGGCCCTCTCTCTTGTCGCCACGGCGATCGGCACGGCTTTCCGCCATCTGGGATTTGCCGATTCCAGCATCATATCCCTCTATATCCTCACGGCCCTGCTGACCGCCGTCACCACGACGGGGCGTATCTGCACGATCGTATCGAGCGTGCTCTCTGTAGTGCTTTATAACTTCTGCTTCGTCACGCCTCTGTTTTCGCTCGCCAGCTACGACCGAAGCTATCTGGTCACGTTCGGCATCATGTTCGCTACCGCTATGGTCGCTGGCGAGTTAACTGCGCGCATCGCCGACAACGCCCGTACCTCCGCCGAGAACGCATTCAAAACGCGCGTACTCCTCGAAACGAACCAGCTCTTGCAGCAAGCCCATAGCGCGGAGGAGTGCGCCCGCGTCGCCATGAACCAACTCATCAAACTGCTAAAACTCGACGTGGTCTTCTACCCCGCCGAACACGGCACGCTCGGCAAAGCGCTCTATGAGTCCGCTGGCACCGAAAACCGATCCGCGTCGCTGCTCACCGACTACGAGCGCGCCGTTGCAACCTGGACCTACACCAACAACAAGCGCGCGGGCGCAAGCACGCGGACCCTGCCTGAGGCACACTGTCTCTACCTCGCGGTTCGCACCGGCGACAAGGTATTCGGTGTCATCGGCATCGCCCTGGAGGGGCGCGAGATCGAAGCCTTCGAGCATTCGATCGTCCTATCTATCGTAGGTGAATGCGCCTTGGCGCTCGAAAGCGACCGGGCGGCGCAAGAGCGCGAAGAGGCTGCGGTCTTGGCGAAAAACGAGCAGCTGCGCGCCAACCTTTTGCGCTCCATCGGCCACGATTTGAGGACACCCCTCACGGCTATATCCGGATCTGCGGCAATCCTTCGGAAGAACGACGAGAAGCTCAGCCTCGAACAACGCTGCGATCTTGCCGATGCCATCTACGACGACTCCCTCTGGCTTATCGATACCGTGGAGAACCTCCTCGCCATCACACGCGTCGAGGACGGCACCATTCGCCTCAACTTAACATCCGAGCTCATCGACGAGGTCATCGAGGCCGCCCTCAGCCATGTCGCCCAAGCATCGCATGGACGTACCGTCACCATCGAGCACACTGACGACATCCTGCTGGTACGCATCGACGTCCATCTCATCATGCAGGTGCTTACGAATCTCATCATGAACGCCTTCAAATACACGCCCGAGGACTCGACTGTCACCATCAGCGCACGTCGCGAGGGCGCGTTCGTCGTGGTGGACGTCGCAGACGATGGGCCGGGTGTGGCAGACTGCGACAAGCCTCATATCTTTGAGCGCTTCTTCACCTCAAGCAATACGCGGCCCGTGGATTCGCGTCGAAGCATCGGCCTTGGGCTGTCGCTCTGCCGCTCCATCGTGGAGGCGCATGGCGGCGTCATCGAAGTTCGCGACAACCACCCCCATGGGGCCGTCTTTCGTTTTACCCTGCCCGCCGAGGAGATCGAGATTCATGAATAATGCCGCTAAGCCACGCATCCTCCTGGTCGAAGATGACCTGACCGTTCAAAACCTCGTTTCGACCGCGCTTGACCTCCACGGCTATGTCGTGAGCAAGGTTTGCAACGGCCAGGCCGCCATCATGGATGCGGTGTCGCACGGCCCCAGCCTCATCATGCTCGACCTCGGCCTTCCCGACATTGACGGTATCGAAGTCATCACGAAGATCCGAAGCTGGTCGGCAGTCCCCATTATCGTTATTTCGGCGCGCACCGAAGATTCCGACAAGATTGCAGCACTTGACGCAGGGGCAGACGACTACCTCACCAAGCCCTTTTCTGTGGATGAGTTGCTCGCGCGCGTCCGTGCGAATTTGAGGCGCTCCTCGATGGCGTCGAGCGAGTCGACAGAAGCGAGCACGTTCGACAACGGTCCGCTGCATATCGACTACGCCGCGGGATACGCGACGAAAGACGGACGCGAGCTCTCGCTCACCCCAACCGAGTACAAATTGCTCGTCCTTCTGGCGAAAAACGTCGACAAGGTGCTCACCCACACCTTCATCACCCGCGAGATATGGGGCACGAGCTGGGACAGCGATCTGGCGAGCCTGCGCGTGTTCATGCGCACCCTGCGCAAGAAGATCGAGGCAGACCCCTCTCACCCCAAGATGATTCAGACGCACATGGGTGTCGGGTACCGCATGCAGCGTCTCTAGCCCACCCCACAAAAAAGTTGCGGTGAAATACGGAGCAGTCGAGGCTTTTGACAGCCAAAAAGCCCGTATTTCACCGCAACTGATGGGTGGGATGGGTCAGAGACCCAGGTAGCTGGTGATGCCTTCGACGGCGAGCTTGGCGCCGGCTACGGCGTGGACCACGGTGAGCGGGCCGTTGACCACGTCGCCGGCGGCAAAGACGCCAGGCACGGTAGTCATGCCATGCTCGTCGACCGAAAGCAGACCGCGATGGTCAGTCTCCAGACCGCCTGTTGTAAGCACGAGCTTGTCCTTGGGCACCTGAGACGCCGCAATCACAACCGTGTCGGCGGACACGTGGTCGAGCTCTTCCCCGTAGCCCACCACGTTGTTGTCCTCGTCAAAGATAGCCGTCTCGAACACCGGACCGTTATCGTCGATGGCACAGATCGCCTTGCCGCACACAATCTCGGCACCGTCAAGCTCGGTCAGCTCGACCTCGTCGTCGATGGCCGAGATATGGCGCGAGCGTGCATACACAGTGACCTTGCGAGCACCCGAGCGCAGGGCTGTGCGGGCAACATCCATGGCCACGTTGCCGGCGCCGATAACCGCCACGTTCTGCCCAATTGCCACGCTCGTGGGATCGACCAGGTAATCGATGCCAAAAAGCACGTTGCCGCGCGACTCGCCGGGAATGCCCAGTTTGCGGGCGCGCCAGGTACCGGTACCGACAAAGACCGCGTCGTAGCCGTCACGTAGCAGGTCATCGATGTGCAGTGCGCCACCGATGGTGGTCGAGGGGCGCACGTGCACGCCAAGCGAGCACATCACGTGACGGTACTTTTGCACGAGCGCACGGGGCAGGCGGAACTCGGGGATACCGTATTCCAGCACACCGCCGATCTCGGGGCGCTGTTCAAATACCGTGACGGCACAGCCCAGCTGGGCCATCTTAATGGCCACAGTAATTCCGGCGGGACCGGAACCGACCACAGCAACCTGTTTGCCGCACGACGGCGCGGGCGCCCACTCCTTACGATCCAAATACGCTGTCGAGATATAGTTCTCGATGCTCGAGAAATGCACGGGTGTGCCCTTGCGGCCCTGGATGCAAGCGCCCTCGCACTGGCCCGAATGGTTGCACACCATGGAGCAGACCGCGCTCATGGGATTGTTCTGGAACAGCAGCTCGCCCGCTTCTTCTAGACGACGCTGCTTGAACAGGTCGATGACCTGAGGAATAGGCGTCTGAACCGGGCAGCCCTTAATCTGGCAGAACGCCCTTTTACAACCCAGGCAACGATTCGCCTCTTCGACAATGTGGATAGCCACGCAACTCCCCTTTTTAATGCAATCCAATGGGGCGGCGATAAAGACCCTTCACCGCCGCCCCCATACAGGTAATCTCAATCTGCCGACACGACAAAAGCCAATGCTATAACTCGCGATGCGAAGCCCCGCAGCGAGCGGACATGTGCTCGAGTGTCGCCAGGCAGTCAGCCGCCGTCGCCGGCACGCTGTTCTCGACCACGCAGGGAATCCCAGGGCAGGCGGCAGCCGCCCAGGCCACCACAGGCTCAAAGTCATATCGTCCCGTCTCGCCCACGCCATGACACACCAGGCGCGAACCCGTACCGTCGCACCATCCGGCTTCATCCTCGTTATCAACGATCTCAAAATCCTTGGCGTGCAGCACGCGGATCTTACTGCCGCATAAGTAGAGCATGCGCGCGGTGATTTCCTGCGCTTCGTCAACGACACTGGGGTGCAGCAGCGACACTGGGTCGTAGATCACGCCGAGCAACGGGCTCGAGACGCGCTCCAGCACCTCACGGCAGCGATCCGGCGTGTTGACCGTCTCGTTCCAACCGGGCTCGATCAAAATTTGCCCACCCACGGCCTCGGCCCGATCGCAGACGTGTGCAAGCCCGTCTGCAAACGTATCGAGCGCCTCATCGGTCATGCGGTCGTCAGCAACGCGGTTCTGCGCATTGGGGCGACCGGTCTCGGTACCAACCGGGCAGCCGCCGAGCATCTGGGCAAAGTTCAGGCATGCCTCGTACTCGGCAAAGTTATCCATGAGCTGTTGGCGATCGGGCGTCGCCAAATTCTTATAGCAGCCGAGCACGGCGACCGAAACGCCCGCCTCGTCGAGCACCGCACGCAAATGGTCGGCAAGCTCGCGGGTCAGGCCGCCTCGATCGATCCCCATCGATGCGTAGAGCACCTTGCTCGGCAGCTGAATGCACGAAAAGCCCAGCTCTCCCGCCATGCGAATGCGTTCCTCGACGGTCCCCTGCGGAAGGTCGTGCAAACGTACGCCCGGAGTAATAGCCCCCACGCTATTCACACCCCTTATGAGCGTTGATGCCCGGGGTGTATCCGCCAAACGGGTCCTCGATGGAGCACACGCCCGAGGGGGCGAGCGGATCGCGCTTACCGGCCAGCTTGTCGTGATGCATGGTCTCGATATAGGCAAGCACCAGCGGCGCCACACCCTTTGCATCATTTTTGACCACGGGCTCGCTCATGTAGTAATCAAACGTGCCCTCGCGGTGCGCGGTGTTGCCCAAGCCCGCGACCAGGCAGATGTTGTCGAGCGCCAGCTGGCCATCATGCTCGGACAGGCAGGTCTCGCAGATGCCGTCGAAGGCGCGACGGCCGTACTGGTAGTAACGCTCGCCCAGCACGCCCAGACGCACGCCCTTCATGATGGCATTGGCAAAGATGGCGCTGCCCGACTCCTCCAGGTAGTTGGGGGCGATATTGGGCAGGTTGATGACCTGGTGCCACATGCCGGTCTTCTCGTCCTGATACGGCAGCATGGCGTCGATCAGATCGTGGAACATCTTGCGGATCTCGTCCTTCTCGGCTGACATCGAAGGCGGCATAAGTTCCCAGGTGTCGATGAGTGCCATGGCAAACCAGCCCTCGGCGCGCAGCCAGAAGTTAGCCGAAAGACCGGTGACCGGGTCGCACCAGAACTGTTTGCGGCTCGCGTCGTAAGCGTGATAGAACAGACCGTTGAGGGGGTTGCGCATCAGGTCATGCACAACCTGGAACATATGGAAGCTGTCCGAGCAGGCACGACGGTTGTGGAAGCTCAGCTCGTACTGCATGTAGAACGGCTGGGCCATGTACATGCCGTCGAGCCAGATCTGGTTGGGGTAGACGGCCTTGTGCCAAAACACGCCCTCTTTGGTACGCGGCTGGGTCTCGAGCTGACGGTAGATGGTGTCCATGGCGGCACGGTACTTGGGCTTGCCCACCAGGTCATAGAGCTTGTAGAGGGTCTTGCCCGCATTGACGTTATCGAGGTTGTACTCCTGCGGGTTGTAATGCTTGATGGTACCGTCGTCCTGGACAAAGAAATCGATATAGTCGTCGGCAAAGGTCAGGTAGCGCTGCTCACCCGTGATCTCGTACAGCTCGATGAGCGCCTTGATCATGCAGCCGTCGATATAGTTCCAGGTGTTCTCCTTGCCGGCGCGAATCTTTTCGATATTCCAAGCCGGCGCCTGCGGCGTAGAGGTTTCGATCAACTGCTCGATATAACGGTCCAGGATTTGATTGCAACCCATTGCTGTCCCCTCTGACATAAACGATAGGTGAACGTTACCCCTAGTGTAACGCGAACGAGGAATATAGGGTGAACGTTAACCCTATATTCCTCGCGAACGGCAGACTTTTAACGGCAAACGGCGGTGAGACCCGCGGCAATGCGATGCGCCAGGCGCTCATAGCCGGCAGGACTGTAATGCAGACCGTCCGGCATATAGAGCTCGCGGTGCTCCGGCAAAAACGGGCTGATGCCGCTTTGCGCATACAGGTCAATCACCGGCACGGAGTAGCGGTCGCAGACCTCCAGCATCGCTCGCACGTAGGCGTCTTGCGTCAGACCCAAATGGTTCGCCTCATCGCTTGCCGGGATATCCTTCTCGTGCTTACCACTCGTCTTACACGGCGTCATAAACACGAGCTTTGCCCGAGGCGAGCGCGCCGTGATGGTGCGGATCAGGTAATCGAGTGCACCGTAGAACTCATGCACGTCCGTGCTGCCCAGCTCTCCAAGCGGCACGTTGCGGCTAAAGTCGTTGACGCCGCCAAAGACGATGTAGATATCGGCCGCATCGTCGATACCGTCCAGGCGCTCGACAAACGAATCGGTACGGTCGGCCTTGATGGCGATACGCGAACCCTTGATGCCAAAGTTCTCGACGACCGCGCCTCCCAGCAGCGTGCCCAGATGCGAAGTCCACGAGATGTCGTTGCCTCCCCCACCGCAGCCGTTGTCGCCCCAGGTCGTTGAGTCGCCAAAGCAGCAAATGGTCGATTCACTCAAACTCTTCGTTTCCATAATCTTCTCCTCATCCGCCCATCGGCGGTCATACAGGAACGTACCGTTTATTCGCAGCATGCCGAGGGGCTATGCACGGGCGCATTCCGCAACGTGCGAATCGAGCCATTCGATATCCTCGGCAAGATGTGCCACGCCCAGATGGTGTTCACCCGGACACACCTCGTGCCGCAGGCCATCTCTGCGACCCAGCAACTTGTAGGCATCGCGCACGATCTCGAGCTGCTCGTCAACATTTTTCAGCCCGCGCGAACCGTTCAGATGATCCTCTTCGCAGCTTTGCACCAGCAGCGGATGCGGCGCGATGAGCGAGGCAATATCGCCCATGTCGAGCAAGCGCCAAAGTCCGGGTGTGTAGTTGCAGCTGCAATTGCCATTGAGATGCAGCAGCGAATCGTCGACACCGTACAGATAGCCCGAGACAAACGCCTTGCGCACACGCGGGTCGAGTGCGGCCAGGTACAACGTCATGTAGCCGCCACCCGAAAAGCCAAAGCAACCCAAGTCATCCATGGCAATGTCACCGCGCGCCTCCAAGTAATCGATCAAGCGCATGTTGTCCCAGACGTTGAGGCCCGCGACCGTAAGACCCAGTGGCTCGGCCATACGTGCCTGATTCAGGCACGTACCGCGCAGGTAGCTGTTCTCGTCATCGCCCTGACCCTTCCAGTCACGACGGTATCCCCAGCCGCGCGCGTCGGGGCAGACGGTCACGTAACCCATGCGTGCCAAACGCAGACCGTAGTCGTAATTGAACTTACGCACGGCATCATCGACCGCCGGCACGCCCGTCACGCCCGCAACACTTGCGGCGCCTGCTCCCTGATGGCCATGCGGGCAGATATAGCAACGCTTGCGGCCGCGCGCATCGAGCTTAGGCGACTGCGGCTCGAGCAGGTAGAACGGCATCCAAACGTCGCGCTCCACCTGCAGCATCGCATGGGTGCGCACGATACCGCCGGCAACCCGAACGCGGCTGAGCTCACGAAGTTCAATCGGGGCGCGGTCCATAAGCGAAAGACCCAAAACATCGTACAGACGAGTCCTGGTCGCAATCTTCCACGCCTCAAAGTCTGCAGGGGTCTTGCCCGCAAATGCGGCGGAGCGCCCCTCGCGCTTCAGCCGGGCACGCAGCGCAGGCTCGTCTTCGCAGTACGTCTCGATGTGCACGGTGCGGCCATTGGCAGATAGCCCAGCCGTCTCCACCGCATCACCGTCGCCGCCCTCGGGATCCCAGCCGTCCGCACCGGCAAGCACCTGTTCGCGGGCGTACCCGGCGGCAGCCATCACATCGAGTTTATTCGCCCACGGCACCCAGCCGGTAGTATCGCCCGCCGGCCCATACAGGATCGCGCCAGCATACTGCGCGCAGTTGTGCGCCGCCGGTTTATTCCAATCCCACCAACCTTCGCACTTGATATGCTGTCCCAGCCAGCAATCGATCAGCACGGTCTGGGCCCACTCACGCCAAGGACGACCCAAATAGACCGAATCCGGTGCCACATCTTGCGCGGCTGTAAACGAGCAGCCGTGGAACACGAAGCCATATGGCTCTCCCTCGGGCGTCGATGCCGCCGTCACGTAACCGTTCACGTCCATATCGCGATTGAGCGAGCGAATCTCGCACCCCTCAAAGTAGGCACGCGCGCCGCCAAAGATAAAGTCGACGTCGCCCTCAATCCGGCAGCGTCGAAAATACTGACGGCCCACCCGACGCGGCGCAAACTGCTTGGGCCCAATGAATCCGCCCGGTTTGACTTCGCGCGGGGGCAACGGGCCCAAAAA
>DBFBEA010000008.1:0-10271 GCA_048248475.1 Collinsella sp.
CCGGCCGATTCCACCGGCGTGTTCCATATTCTTGAGCACTCGGTGCTGTGCGGATCGGCCAAGTTTCCCGTCAAGGAGCCGTTTGTCGACCTGATCAAGAGTTCCATGCAGACGTTCCTCAACGCCATGACCTACCCCGACAAGACCATCTACCCCGTTGCCACCACCAACGAGCAGGATCTGTACAACCTGATGGACGTGTATCTGGACGCGGTGTTCAACCCGGCCATCTATACCAAACCCACCATTTTTGAGCAGGAGGGCTGGCACTACGAGCTGGACCTGCCGGAGGGCGTCGAGGGCGAGGGCGGTGACAGCTTCGCGAGCCTGCGCGAGGGCACGCTGCGCTATAACGGCGTGGTGTTCAACGAGATGAAGGGCGCGCTGTCCGACCCCATGAGTGTGCTGGACGATGCCGTCAACGCCGCGCTCTATCCCGACACCGCCTATGCGCACGAGAGCGGCGGCGACCCGCGCGCGATTCCCGCGCTCACCTACGAGCAGTTCCTGGACACGCACGCGCGCCACTACAATCCTTCCAACTCCTACATCACGCTCTACGGCGACCTGGACGTGGACCGTGCACTGGCCTTTTTGGACGAACGTTATCTGTCGCAGCCGAGTGCCGCGAGCCGCCGCATGGACGCTGCCGTTGCCGCCGGCGAGGACCCGTCCACGCTGGCGCCCAATCCGCTGGACGTGCAGGCGCCCGTGACCTGCGAGTACAAGCGCATCGAGATGGCCACCACGCCCGAGAACGCCCTGGTAGGCCTGGGCCTGGTGCTGGGCAGCGCGCTCGACCGCAAGCGCACGATCGCGGCGGATATCCTGTTCGAGGCACTGCTGGGTTCCAACGAGGCACCAGTTAAGAAGGCCATTCTGGCCGCCGGCCTGGGCGGCAACGTGGTGAGCTACACCGCGGCCGAGAGCCTGCAGCCCTACGAGCTCATCATGCTGCAAAACGCGCAGCCCGGCATAGCGCGCGAGCTGCGTCGCGTGTTCCAGGACGCCTGCCGCGACCTGTGCGAGCACGGCGTTCCGCGCGAGCGCCTGGAGGCTATCATCAGCAGCAACGAGTACGACCTGCGCCAGCGCGACTACGGCATCGCCGACGGCGTGGCCATTGCGTGCGACGCGCTGAGCACCTGGCTCTACGATGACGACGCCGCGACGCTGGCGCTCAAGTACGGCCCGGTGTACGAGGAACTGCGTGGCGAGCTGGACGGCAGCTATTTTGAGGATCTGCTGCGCGAGCTGGTGCTGCAGAACGACCACATGGCGTTGGTCGAGCTGGTGCCGGTGGATGCCGCCGAGGGTTCGGAGGGTGCCGAGGCCGCCGAGCTGGCAGCCAAACGCGATGCCATGACCGATGCCGAGCTGGCCGACGTGGTCGAGCGCACGGCCGCGCTGCGTGCCGCACAGGAGGCGGAAGACACGCCCGAGGCCAAGGCCACGCTGCCGCGCCTGCGCGTGTCCGACATTGGCGAGGCGCGCCCCGAGCCGCCGCTGGTCGTGGACACGACAGCGCCCATCCCCTGTCTGCGCCACGACATCCCCACCAACCGTTTGGCCTACGCCATGCAGTATTTCGACCTGAGCTGCGTCGCCTTTGAGGACCTGCCCTATGTGACGCTGCTCTGCCGCCTGCTCAAACAGCTGCCCACGAGCGAGCACTCGGCCGAGGAGCTCGACAACTTGCTCGCCGGCAAGCTCGGCTTTTTGAGCTTTACGACCGAAGTCATGACGCAGCCCGACGTGGACGGCGTGCGCCCCTACCTGCTGGTGAGCGCCGGCGCCCTGTCCGAGAAGATCGATGCGCTGGCGAGTCTGCCGCGCGAGGTATGGTCGAGCACGCTTTTGGCAAACGCCGACGCCGACCGCGTGCGCGACGTGCTCACGCAGATTCGCATTGGGCTTGAGCAAGGCTTTATCAACAACGGCCACTCGGCGGCGCTCGGTCGCGCGATGAGTTACAGCTCGCCTTCGGCCGTGGTGCGTGAGCAGCTCTCGGGCGTGGATTTCTATCTGTTCCTGCGCGATCTGCTCGAGCACTTTGACGAGCGCCTGGACGGCCTGCGCGCCAAGCTTACCGAGCTGGCAGGCCGCGTCTTTGTGGCCGACGGCTGCATGGCGAGCTTTACCGGCAGCGACGAGGACTTTGACGCGTACTGGGATGCCGCGGGTGACCTGGGGCTGGGTGCGGGCGATGGTGCCGACCGCGGCGCGCTCGCGGTGCCGACGCCGTGCGACCGCCACGAGGCTTTCGTGATCCCCAGCGACATCTGCTTTGCCGCGCGTGCGTGCGATCCGCGTCGCCTGGGCATTGACGTGACAGGCGCTTGGGCCGTGGCTGCCAACGCGCTCTCCTACGATTACCTGTGGAACGAGATTCGCGTGAAGGGCGGTGCGTACGGCTGCGGATTCCGCGCAGCCGGCGAGCGCCAGACGGCGTTCTACACCTACCGCGACCCGGCGATCGATCCTTCGCTTGAGCGCGTGGAGCGCGCGGGCGCATGGCTTGGCAGCTTTGAACCCGACGAGGCCGCCTTTGAGGGCTTTATCGTGAGCTGCGTGAGCGGCATGGACGCGCCGGTGAAGCCATACGCGCTCACCAAGCGCCGCAACACGACCTACCTGGCCGGGCTCGATCCGCATGCGCGCGAGGAGCGTCGCGCCCAGATGCTCGCCGCCACGCCCGGTGAGCTGCGCTCGCTCGGCGCCGACGTGACGCGCATCGCAGCCGAGTCGCCCACCTGCGTCTTTGGCGGCCGAGACGTCATCGCCAAGAGCAACGCCGGCTTTAACGTCATCGACCTGCTGGGCTAATGCACAAAGGTAGATTTTTAGGACATGCCTGAAAATCTACCTTTTTCTGCGGCTTGGGCGAGGCGGCGCAGCCCACCGCGGCGGTTTGTCTCGATCTGTAACATCTAGACGGCAATATCGGCTCCAGATGTTACAGATCGAGACGTTCCCGAACGGCACCAGCTCTTTGTCTCAATCTGTAACATCTAAGTCCAATTTTGCCGAGTTACTGTTACAGATCGAGACAAACCGCCGCAGACACCCATCACAGCACAGACCACCACGAAGGTGCATGTATCCCCTTCGTGGTTGTTTTGCTGTTTGCCCAGATAAAACCTGCCAAAATAAACCTGTCCCTTTTTGGCAGGTTTGCTAGAGGAGGTTGGGATGGACAAGGCTAAATTGCGGCGAGCGGTGATTGCCCGACGTGACGCTCTTGATTTGGATGTGCAGGCGGCGAAGTCTGCTGATATCTGTGCGCGGCTGGTTGAGCTGCTGGGCCGCTTGGATGCCGCGGCGCCGCGCACCGTTGCCGTCTATGCCGCGATGGGTTCCGAGGCAGACCCTGCCGCGTTTGCCGCTGCGGCCGCCGTGCGCGGCTGGCGCGTAGCCTATCCGTGCATGCTCTCGGCAATTGATGCCGCAGCTTATGGCCAGCGCATGTGCATGCGGGCAGTTGCCGCCGACGATGCGTCCGCGGCTCCGTTTATCGCCCACCCCACGCGGGCCTTCGCGGCCACGGACATCGACAGCGACCGCTTCCCCATCGTGCCTGCCGAAGCTCTCGACATGATCGTCGTGCCGCTCGTGGCCTTCGACCAAACCGGCGCGCGCCTGGGCTACGGCGGCGGTTGTTACGACCGCTACCTGCCTATGCTCTCGCCCGCATGCCAAATCATCGGCATCGCCTTTGACGAGCAGCGTGTCGACCACGTTCCCACCGACGCCCACGACCTGCCGCTACCCCACATCATTAGCGCCTAATCGCCGCCACATCAGCCACGGCTACAGCAGCACCATCGCAGTCTAGTGCTCCTCGCCGGCGCGGGCCAGGTCGTAGGGCGTGGTCTGGTAGACGTAGTAGTTGAGCCAGTTGGTGTAGAACAGCTGAGCCTGGCTGCGCCAGACGTTGCGCGGCTCGGCGGTGGGGTCGTCGCCCGGGAAGTAATGCGCCGGCACCTCCGGGTTGAGCCCGCGCTTCACGTCGCGCTCGTACTCCAGGCGCAGCGTGTCGGTATCGTACTCGGGGTGGCCAAATACAAAGAAGCGACGGCTGTCGGTCGACTTGACGATGTACAGGCCAACCTCGTCAGACACGGCCACAACCTCAAGCTGCGGCTCGGCCTCCACGTCCTCGCGGCGCACATCGGTGTTGCGCGAATGCACGGCATAGAAACGGTCGTCAAAGCCGCGGACCAGCGGGCTTTGCGGCTTCACCAGATAATGCTCGAACACGCCGCTCGCCTTTGCCGGCAGGTCGTACTTCTGGATACCGTAATGATGGTAGAGCCCCGCCTGCGCGCCCCAGCAAATGTGCAGTGTGGAGTGCACGTGCGTGGTAGACCAATCCATGATCTGGCAGAGCTCGGGCCAGTAGTCGACCTCTTCGAACGGCATCTGTTCCACCGGCGCGCCCGTGATGATCAGGCCGTCGTAGTGGATGTCGCGGATGTCGTCGAACGTGCGGTAGAACGTCTCCAGGTGGCCGGCGCTTACGTGCGTGGCCTCGTGCGTCTTGGTGCGCAGCAGGTCCACCTCCACCTGCAGCGGCGTGTTGGAGAGCTTGCGCATGATCTGTGTCTCGGTGGCGATCTTGGTGGGCATGAGGTTGAGGATGAGCACGCGCAGCGGACGGATGTCCTGGTGCAGCGCGCGGTACTCGGTCATGACAAAGATGTTCTCGCTCTCGAGCTGCGCGGCGGCAGGGAGGGCGTCGGGGATGCGAATGGGCATGGATGCTCCTTACGAGTCAGTTGCAGCTATGGTACAACGACCGGCCCCGCCCGCGCGAGTACATCGCCCGGCGATGCCGTCAGCGGCCCAAATCACTCCAAAAGTAGAGATTAAGGCATGCCCAAAAATCTATGGCGCTTTAGCCTAGCAAAGTGGCAGCAGGACGCTACAATGGTTCGACGCGAAAAACTCGGCCGAAAGGATACATATATGTACCAGACGCGTAAGATCGGTGTGGTCGGCCAGGGCCACGTAGGAGCACATGTCGCCAACAGTCTGCTCATGCAGGGCATTGCCGATGAGCTGTACCTGTGCGATATCAACGAGGCCAAGGTGACGTCCGAGGTCCAGGACCTGCGCGACTCCCTTTCGTTTGTCCCGTACAACACCAAGATCGTCAACTGCTACGACCACTACGAGGAGCTTGCCTGCTGCGACGTCATCGTCAACGCCGCCGGCAAGGTCGCGCTGGCCGCCGGCAACCGCGACGGTGAGCTGTTCTTTACCACCGACGCCGCCCGCACCTTTGCCAAGCACATCGTCGACGCCGGCTTTGACGGCATCTTCGTGAGCATCTCCAACCCCTGCGACGTCGTGTGCACCGAGCTGTGGCACCTGACCGGCTACGATCCCAAGAAGATCATCGGCTCGGGCTGCGGCCTGGACTCCGCCCGCCTGCGCACCGAGATTTCCAAGAAGGTCGGCGTGAGCCCCAAGTCCATCGACGCCTACATGATCGGCGAGCACGGCTTTAGCCAGCTGGCCGCCTTTAAGGCCGCAACCATCGCCGGCAAGAGCCTCAACGAGCTCCAGGCCGAGAACCCCGACAAGTATGCCTTCGACCACATGGAGATCGAGGAGCTCGCACGCAAGGGCGGCTACGTAACCTACCAGGGCAAGCAGTGCACCGAGTACGCCGTCGCCAACTCCGCCGCACGCGTCTGCGCCGCCGTGCTGCACAACGAGCACGCCGTGCTTTCGGCATCCACGCTCATGACCGGCCAGTATGGCGAGGAGGGTATCTTTACCTCCCTGCCGTGCGTGATCGGTGCCGAGGGCGTCGAGGAGGTCTACACGCTCGACCTGTCCGAGCACGAGCTCGAGGGCTTCCACAAGAGCTGCCAGCACATCCGCAACAACATCGCCCAGCTCGACTGGTGGGACGCCGAGGCTTACGACGCCAAGTAAGCGTCGGTTGCCGCGACACCTCGTGAATCTAAGCGCAATACCAAGCGGGCTGCGTCGGAAATCCCCGGCGCGGCCCGCTTTTTGACTCACACGGCACGCTTGCGAATCGAAAGTGAATACTTTTCCCGGTACCTAGTACTGCTCGATGCCCATGTAGCGACGAACCTCGGGGCTGTGGTCGAACACCTTACCGCGGACGGCGCGCAGCTCGCAGCTCATGTTGTAGAAGAAGATCGGTTCCAGGTACGAACGCACGCTGGCAGGCACGTCGCCCACGCCGTACTCGAGCGCGTCGAGCACCATGACCGTATCGGTGTGCGTGTTGAGGAACGCCAGCGCGCGCTCCTCCATGGGGCGGCACTCGCCCGATCCGAGCTGCACAAAGTAGAACACGCCGGGCTCGGTGGCCTCAAACGGGCCGTGGAAATACTCGCCGGAGTGGATATAGCAGCAGTGCTGCCACTGCATCTCCATGAGCGAGCAGATGGCCATGGCATAGGTCTGGCTAAAGTTGGGACCGGAACCCAGGATATAGAAGAACTTATGCTGCTGGCAGAGCTCGGCAAAGCGATCGCCCAGCTCGGCGTTGACCTTCTCGCGGGCAGCGGGCAGCAGCGCGTCCATCTGCTTAAGGCCTTCATACATGTCGGCGAGCGCCTCGTAACCCTCCTGCTGGTCGAGCAACTCGGCGGCGATCAGAGCGCCGATGCCCTGCGGCACCTCGGCCTGCGACACGCCCTCGCCCCACGGATAGACCCAGGTGGTCCACTTGCCGTTATCGATCTTGGAGCCCTCGCAGTCGGTCATAGCGACGACCTCGGCACCGGCTGCCAGCGCCATCTCGCAGCCGTCAACGACCTCCTGCGTATTGCCGCTGTGGCTGCAGGCAATAACGAGCGACTTCTTGCCAAGGCTCTTAGGGGCCATCAGGCAAAACTCGCGTGCCGTGTAGACCGTCGAGGTAAACGTGGTGGCCTCGCGCTTGAGCAGCTCGTTGGCCGGCATCAGGTCGATCATCGAACCGCCGCAAGCGATCCAAAAGACATTCTCAATCTTGCCCTTGCGCTCGATGATTTCCTGAACCAGATCATGTGCGTTCATCCTGATTTTCCTCCTTGTGGGGCGGCTTTGAGCGACGGCAGCTCGTACCTGCTGTCGTTCTATGTTGTCCTATTTATAGCACGCACGACGACGCTCGTGAAGCCATTTCGCCAAACTTGTTCTATGTTGTTCTATCTGTGGATGTTAGATGTCGAACACGTAGCGCGAGCCCACGATCTTTTGGCGTCCGAGCAGCAAGGGCCGCTCGTCCGCATCGGTAAAGTACGCCTCCATATAGAAGAGCGGCTCGCCGACCGGCACCTCCAACAGCGGGGCCGCCTGAGCATCGGCAAGCGCAATCTCCACGGTGCAAGGGTCGGACTTGAGCGGTGCGCGGCTCGAATGCTCAGCAACGAGCGCAAAGATCGAGTTATCAGCGAGGTCCTTATCGGCAAGTGTCTGCAGATAGGGATGATCAGCCAGCACAAAGGCGTTGTTCTCGAGCATGACGGGGATGCCGTCGGCCGTGCGCACGCGCTCGACAACGATGAGCTCGCAGCCGGGTTCCACACCAAAAAACGCCGCGTCCTCACGCGTCGCCGCAACCACCGTGCGCGACACCAGGCGTGCTCCGGCCACCATGTCGTTGGCAGCGCAACCCTCGGAAAAGCTCTGAACGTCACCCTTCTGGACAATCTTGCGCTTGAGCTTGGGCGCACACACAAACGTGCCCCTCCCCTGCTGGCGGTTGAGATACCCCGCGCGCGACAGCTCCTCGATGGCGCGGCGCACGGTGATGCGTCCCACGCCGTAGGACTTCGCGAGCTCCATCTCGGAAGGAATGCGCGAGCCGGATGCGTACACGCCGCGCGCGATCTCGCCCTTTAGGTCGTCCATAACCTGCTGGTACAGCGGCACGGCGGATACCTCAGTGCGCTCGGTTTTATCGTCGAATGCCATCGTTACGCTCCATCCCGTGCATGCTCGGACTCAAACTCTTCAATCGCCGCCATAAACTGCTCGCCAAAGGCTTCGGCCTTTTTCTCGCCGATGCCGTTGACCTGGATAAGCTCGTCGCGCGTCCGCGGGCGTAGGCGGCACAGACCGCGCAGAGCCTTGTCGGAGAAGACCATGTACGGTGCCATCTCCAGCTCCGTCGAGATCTCCTTGCGGAGGGCACGCAGGCACTCGAACAGCTCGGCATCGTCGCCCACGCGCGGGCGCTGATCCAGCTCGGCCTCCTCGCGCAGCAGATCCACCGCACGGCGGGCGCGGGCCGAGGCCTTGCGCTTGGACGCGCGACGCTTAACGGTAAAGGCGAACGCCTCGTCCTCGATCTCGGTGGCACGCGGGCCCAGCCCCACGACCGGGTACTGCCCCTGCGAGGTGGCCAGATAGCCGCGGCCGCACAGCTGGCCGATAATGTCCTTGATGCGCCCGACCGATTCGCTCGACAGCTCACCGTAGCCGCGGTCCTCGTCCAGATGCATCTGGCGAATGCGCTCGGTGTTGCCGCCATGAAGCACGTCGGCGATCAGTGACTTGCCAAAGCGCATGGGTCGCGTGGCCACATAACGCACGGCGGCGCGGGCCATATCGGTGACGTCCTCGACCTCGAACTGCGTGAGGCAATTGCTGCAGTTGCCGCAGCCCTCGGCCTCGTCCGTGGCGGTGCTGCCCGCACCGGCCGCGGCAGCATGCTCGGCCGCGGCTTCATCGCCAAAGTAGCGCAGCATGTATTCGCGCAGACAGCCGGTGGTATTGCAGTAACCCTCCATCTGGCTGAGCAGGCGATAACGGTTCTGGAGCGCCCACGCGCGCTGCTCGTCGTCGAGCGCCTCGTCGGCCGCATCGCCGCGGTCGATCAAAAAGCGGCGCATGCGAAAATCGTTACCGTTCCACAGCAGGTGGCAGCTGGCCGGGTCGCCGTCACGGCCGGCGCGACCCGCCTCTTGGTAATAGGCCTCGATGCTCTCGGGCACGTTGTTGTGGATCACATAGCGCACGTTAGGCTTGTCGATACCCATACCAAAGGCGTTGGTGGCAACCATCACCTGGATATCGTCATCGATAAAGGCACGCTGACTCTGGCGGCGGGCGTCGTTGCCCATGCCGGCGTGATAACGGCCCACGCGAATGCCGCTGGGGCCCAGCGCCTCGGCAAGCTCCGCGGCCAGTGCGTCGACCGTCTTGCGGGTCGAGCAATACACGATGCCGCTCTCGCTCGAATGCGCGATCACGTAGTCGCGCACCCACGCGGTCTTGGCCTTGTCGCCCATCTCCTCGCAACCAAAGTAGAGGTTCTTGCGATCAAAACCCGTCACCACGGTCGCCGGGTTCTGCAGGCCGAGCATCTGCTGAATGTCCGCGCGCACACGCTCGGTCGCCGTAGCGGTAAAGGCCGCCACGATGGGGCGCTGCGGCAGGGAATCGATGAACTCATGAATCTGCAGGTAAGCGGGGCGAAAATCCTGGCCCCATTGGCTCACGCAGTGAGCCTCGTCAATGGCCACGAGCAGTACGCCGATGCCGCCGTCCGCCGCGGCCTCCTGCGCAAAGGCTAAAAAGCGCGGCTCGAGTAGGCGCTCGGGCGCCACGTACATAAGCTGGTAGCGGCCCTCGCGCGCCCGCTTGAGCACAGTGTTTTGCTGGGCCGGCGTAAGGCTGGAGTTGAGATAGCTGGGTCGCGCACCCGCCGCGAGCAACGCACGGGTCTGGTCCTCCATAAGCGACAGCAGCGGACTCACCACAAAGGTGATGCCGGGCAGCATGAGCGCGGGCACCTGGTAGCAAATGGACTTGCCGGCGCCCGTGGGCATAACACCCAGCGCATCGCGGCCTGCAAGAATCGCATCCACCATGCGGTCCTGCCCCGGGCGAAACGAGGTGTAGCCAAAATAGGCGCCGAGCGTGTCAAGCGCCATCTGCTGCATGCTATCGGTCATGGTTTCCTAACGTCCAAGTCATCTGCCGCCGATTATACGCCGCCATGCGGACCGGTGCCGCACGGCTGTCGGCCACGGGCAACGCAATCCAAAAGGAACGAGCGTGGGATTTTTGGACACTTTCCCAACGGCTAATCTCTTGACAAGCGCGCAAACGTCGCTGGTTGAGCATAAGTCAGACACTATGACCCAATCCGAGGGCACGGAAACGACAGGAGCCCCCGCTCGTGACCGCGGGTCGGGGCTGCGACAATGTTGTTGAAGTGCCAGAGGCGCAGCCGCGCCGCAACGAGGTTGGGAGGCTCCCGTGCCTAGATATTCTACCGCCTTCGGAATGGA
>DBFBEA010000009.1:0-2864 GCA_048248475.1 Collinsella sp.
GCCGGGGTCTCCAGCAGGCCCTCACGAGTTGGGTCCTCGCCTATGCCCTCAAGCAACAGCTTAATGGCGGCCTCGACTTTTTCCTGATCGACCATCTGGGCCTCACTTTTCCGATTTTGCGTTCGCGCTATGGTACCACGCCCTCCGGCATCGGCCACAAGCTACATAGTATGGGTCGAATAGACCGGATCGTCCCGCCAAAGCTCCACGGCGTCGCAAAGCGCAACGTTCTCACGCTCGGCACGGGCACGCGTGGCGTTCATGTCAATCACGCGTTGATTGCTCGAGCCCCTAAAGCGCAACGAGATATCGTACAGATCCTGAACGAACGGGCCGTCCACCAACATGTCGAGGCAGGCCAGGATACGGTCCGTCACCTCGGTATGATGACGGCCACCCGGCATAAGCTCCTCGAGCACGTCGCCGGTAAAGCACCAAATGGTCTTGCCCGACCCCTCGGGATAGGCCGCACGCACGCGTTCGATAAAGTCAACAAGTCCCGCCTGATTCTCGGGCTCCATAGGCTCGCCGCCCAGAATCGTCAGGCCATCGATAAAGGGATGGTCGAGGCTCTCGATAATCTTGTCCTCGACGGCACGATCGAACGGCTCGCCCGCAGCAAAGTCCCACGCGACAGAGTTAAAGCAGTTCTTGCACCCACGACGGCACCCACTCACAAACAGAGAAGTACGAACGCCTTCCCCATCAGCAATGTCGAAATACTTAATGTTCGCGTAGTTCATAGGTAACTCTCCCGGGAGGCCGGGACATATCATCCCGTCCTCAAACATTCTCGGCCTTCGGCCTGCGAAACTGCGGGCGGGACGATATGTCCCGGCCTCATGCAAAGGGCAACTCAATGAACGAAACGAACATCGAGTATAGGGTTCGAGGTCTAATAAAAACTGGGTTGCGGCTCAACCGCCATCGCAAGTAAATCGCAGCTGCAGCTCGAATTATTTCCGCTAAGAACTTCGAGGAGTGAGCAGACCGCGAACCGCATCTCCGCTACGTCAACTTGGCCGCCCCGTAGCGAGGCCCCGGACCTTTGCTCGATATGAGTTCCGCACGAACAGGAGGCGCCAGTGGCGCCTCCGTCGTGAGCCAGGACTGTCCGAAATAGCGAGTAAAGGTCCGGGGCCTCGCTACGGGGCGGCCTGGGATGGTTATTAGAGATGCAGCACGCGGTCGCGGATCTCCTCGGTTCGACCCTGGTTCCAGAACTGGGTACCGATGTAGCCACACGTACGGCGGGCGACGTTCATCTTCTCCTGATCGCGGTTGCCGCAATTGGGGCACTCCCACACCAGCTTGCCGTCATCCTCGACAATCTTGATCTCACCGTCGTAGCCGCACACCTGGCAGTAGTCGCTCTTGGTGTTGAGCTCGGCGTACATGATGTTGTCGTAGATGTACTGCATCACGCGAATGACAGCCTTGAGGTTGTCCTGCATGTTGGGAACCTCGACGTAGGAGATGGCACCGCCCGGCGAAAGCTGCTGGAACATACCCTCGAACTTGAGCTTGTCGAATGCGTCGATCTCCTCGGACACGTGGACGTGGTAGCTGTTGGTGATGTAGCCCTTGTCCGTCACGCCCGGGATGATGCCAAAACGACGCTGCAGGCACTTGGCGAACTTGTAGGTCGTCGACTCAAGCGGGGTACCGTACAGCGAGAAGTCAATATCGCTTTCGGCCTTCCACTCGGCGCACTTGTCGTTCATGCGCTGCATGACGGCCATGGCAAACGGCGTGCCCTCCTTCTCGGTGTGGCTGTGGCCCGTCATGTACTTAACGCACTCATACAGGCCGGCATAACCCAGACTAATGGTGGAGTATCCGCCCACGAGCAGCTTATCGATTGTCTCGCCCTTCTTCAGACGAGCGAGGGCGCCGTACTGCCACAAAATCGGTGCGGCGTCAGAAAGCGTACCCATCAGGCGCTCATGACGGCACAGCAGGGCACGGTGGCACAGCTCAAGGCGCTCATCGAAGATCTTCCAGAACTTGTCCATATCCTGATGCGAGCTCAGTGCGACATCAGGCAGGTTGATGGTCACGACGCCCTGGTTAAAGCGACCATAGTACTTGGGCTTGTTCGGGTCGTAGTTCAGCGCGTTGGCAACGTTGTTAAAACCGTTGCCCGAGCGGTCGGGCGTCAAGAAGCTGCGGCAGCCCATGCAGGTATAGCAATCGCCGTTGCCGGCGGTCTCGCCCTTCGACAGCTTGAGCTCGCGCATCTTCTTCTCGGAGATGTAGTCAGGAACCATGCGCTTGGCGGTGCACTTGGCAGCCAGCTGGGTCAGGTAGAAGTACGGGGAATCCTCGTGAACGTTATCGTCCTCGAGTACATAGATGAGCTTGGGGAATGCCGGGGTAATCCAAACGCCGGCCTCGTTCTTAACGCCCTCGTAGCGCTGGCGAAGCGTCTCCTCCACGATCATGGCAAGGTCGTGCTTCTCCTGAGGCGTACGGGCCTCGTTAAGATACATAAAGACCGTCACGAACGGCGCCTGGCCATTGGTGGTCATAAGGGTCACGACCTGATACTGAATCGTCTGGACGCCGCGACGAATCTCATCGCGCAGGCGATCCTCAACAACCTCGCGGACCTTTTCGGGAGATGCGGAAACGCCGAGCTCCTCGAGCTCGCGGGCGACCTCGCCGCGAATCTTTTGACGGCTCACCTCAACAAACGGAGCAAGATGGGTCAGCGAAATCGACTGGCCGCCGTACTGGGAGGAAGCAACCTGAGCGATGATCTGCGTCGCGATATTGCAGGCGGTCGAGAAGCTGTGCGGCTTCTCGATCAGCGTGCCCGAGATAACGGTGCCGTTCTGGAGCATGTCCTCCAGGTTCACCAG
>DBFBEA010000010.1:0-21695 GCA_048248475.1 Collinsella sp.
GCCCATGTAGATCTGCGTGCAGGCGAGCGCAGACGTCGGCATGGACATGATGGTTGCAGCTCCAAAGGCGAGGCCTATGCCAAGCTTTTTGAGCGCGTTGACGGGGTGAGTTTTCCTCATTTTCCCTCCCAGCGTGCGAAAGCTCTCCGTTGCCAGAGAGCTTCAGCCAATAAAGACACCCCATTAGCGTAACGAACTGGAAACAATATTCATCTATGAAAGAAACTTACTCGATAAGCGTAATGAAATATGCGATGAGTGGTTAATTATACTCGGTTTGTAGCTTTACTTTAATAAAGACGTCCTGCAATTACCGTACCTGAATAAAGCGCCTTGTACGGGGCGCAAAGAAAATCCCCCGCTGTTTGGCAAATGCATAAACGGCAGGGGAGACGATAATTGGATGAATATCATGCCAATATGGAATTACTTCTTCCGGCGGTGGATCACGTTGATCGCATAGCCGACGAGCATGGCCAAAACGATGATGATAAAGCCGAGCAGGGGATTGTCGTTCATAGGGTCCTCCTATTTTCCGAGCGGGGAGAATTCGTCGACGATGAGGTCGAGGCATTGCGGAAGCGCGCGGGCTCCAAAGACGCCCGAATTGCTGGAGATAATCTCGCCATCGAACTGCATGCCCAGCGATGGGGTGCAGGTGATCTTGGCTTCCTTGGTTTGGATGATCTTGAACTGCGGGCGGCCGAGTACCTTGCCGGCGGGGTCGAGTGCGGCGGTGATCACAGTCGGTAGAAGCTGCACAGTTTTTACGGGTTCGATGACCGCAATGTCGACCATGCCATCGTTCATGCGGCAGTCGGGGAACAGGTTGATGTCGTTTTGGATGACCGAGGTGTTGCCGGCCATGCAGCAGATGCCGTCGAGCTCCTCGACAATGCCGTCGTGCTCAATAGTAAAGTGCGCCACCGTGGGGTTGGGCGTGGCGAGCGCGGAGAGGAAGTAGGCGATCTCGCCGATGTCGTTTTTGGTGGGGGCGGCCTTCATCATGATCTCGGCGTCGAAGCCCGAGCCGGCGATGATGATGAAGCCGTGACGCTTCTCGTTGCCGTTCTCGTCGAGCCAAAAGAGCTCGCCCATGTCCACTTTGACCGTGCGACCGGCGCGGCAAGCCTTGGCAAGCGCCGCTGCCTCGGGGGCATTACCGATGTTGTTAAAGAACAGGCAGGCTGTGCCAGAGGGGAAAACGAGCGTGGGGACACCGCACCCGCGCATCTGGTCGAGCACGTTGGAGACGGTGCCGTCGCCGCCCGAAACGACCACGCGATCGAATTCGCGCACGTCCGCCACGGCATCCTCGGGTTCCATACCATCGCCGATAAAACGCATCACGACCTCGTCGCCGCCCTGCGCGAGGGCGTGCGTGAATGCGTAGATTTCATCTGAGCTGGGGCCCGATGCCGGGTTGTGGATGATAAGGCAGCGCATACTTACGTTCCCGTTCTGTGACTAACCGAGTATAGTTGTAAGGCAATGCCGATATCCTACCCGTGTTTTTCGGGCCTAACCTTATTCGATGGGTTGATATGTACATTTCCACACATCAGGCTCTACTCGACTTTTGCCAGCGCGCCCGTGAGTTCGACGCGATTGCCGTCGATACCGAGTTTTTGCGCGAGCGCACGTTCCATCCGCGTCTGTGTTTGGTTCAGATTGCCACCCCTGCCGAGAGCGTAGCGGTCGATCCCCTGGTAATCGACGACCTATCGCCGCTGGCCGAGCTTATGGCCGACGAGAGCGTGACCAAGGTCTTCCACGCCTGCTCGCAGGATATGGAGGTCATGCTCCATACCGTAGGCGTGCTGCCGCGTCCGATTTTTGACACGCAGGTGGCCGCCGCCTTTTTGGGCGAGCGTCAGCAGATTTCCTACGGCGCGCTCGTGCAGACGTTTTGCGGCGTCTCATTGCCCAAGACCGAGTCACTGACCGACTGGTCGCGTCGCCCGCTGACCGATAAGCAGATTGAGTACGCGATCGATGACGTCAAGTATCTGATCGTGGCCTATACCGAGATGATGAGCCGCCTGCGCGAGCTGGGCCGCGTGGACTGGGTGCTCGACGAGCTGCGCCCGCTGGCTGACGAGTCGCACTATCGCGCCGATCGCCACGAGGCGTTCCGCAAGGTCAAACGCATCAACTCGTGCAGTCGTCACCAGCTGGGTATCGCGCGCGAGCTCGCCGCCTGGCGTGAGGACCGCGCCGAGCGCCGCAACATCCCGCGCAAATGGGTCATGTCCGACGACACGCTGCTTGCGCTCGTTAAACGCAATCCCGTGCGCGTTGAGGAGTTCCGCAGCATTCGCGGTACCGATCAGTTGGGGGAGCGCGACGTGGACGGTGCGCTCATGGCCATCAAGCGCGGCGCAAGCTGCCCGCACGATCGCCTGCCGCTCATGGTGCGCGGGCATCGCCAGATCTCTCCGGAGTTGGAGAGCGTGACGGATCTCATGTACGCGCTCATCCGCCTGGTTGCCGAACGCTCGGGAGTGGCGACCTCGGTCATTGCCTCGCGCGATGACCTGGCCGACTACATTGAGCATCCCGAGCAGAGCCCCTTGCGCGAAGGCTGGCGCTTTGAGCTTGTGGGCTCGCGCCTGGACGATCTGCTCTCGGGCAACATGGGGTTGACGGTCAAAGATGGCAAAATTGAATTGCTGTAAGGAAGCCTAGCCGCTTGAGTGGGTAGAATGCCTCCAACGTGTAACTCGATTCGGAGGAATTCGCATGCCTTATTACTATGGATACGGCTTTGGCATCGACCCGCTGTACCTGCTGGTTGTTCTTGTCTGCACGGTGATTGGTCTTGCCGCACAGAACTATATCAACTCGACGTACAAAACCTGGTCCAAGGTTCGCTCGGACGGCGACACGGGCGCCACGGTCGCTCGCCGCATGCTCGACGCCAACGGCTGCAACGCCGTGGGTATCAAGGGTGTCGCCGGCGAGCTCACCGACCATTACAACCCGCAGGACAATAACCTGTATCTCTCGGATGCCAACCGTTCGGGCGGGTCGGTCGCAAGCGTTGCCGTCGCCTGCCACGAGGCGGGCCATGCCGCCCAGCGTCAAAGCGGCTATGCCATGATGAAGGTTCGCACCGCCCTCGTGCCGGTCGTCAACTTTACCCAGAACACCTGGACCATCGTGTTGCTCTTGGGCCTGTTTATGAACATTGCCGGGCTCACGACCCTCGCGCTGATCTTCTTCTCGTTTAGTGTGTTGTTCCAGTTGGTTACGCTGCCGGTCGAGATTGATGCCAGCCGCCGCGCCGTGGCATATATTGAGCAGTCGGGTATGAGTTCCAAGCAGGTCAACGGTGCCAAGAAGGTACTGACGGCCGCCGCGCTTACCTATGTTGCCGCTGCGCTCACCTCGATTATTCAGCTGCTCTACCTTATGGCTCGCTACAACAGAAACTCCAACCGATAACAAATTGGGTCGCTGGGCGCCGCGGGGATTCGTGTCCCCGCGGCGCTGTACTATGTGTTGGACTTGAATTTGCGCAGGGCCGAAGCCCTTGTGCACGATGACGAAAGGGGGCTGCGTGGCAGGCTGGAATCTGACCGGCAATAGCGTTTCCGCCGAGTTCGACGGATCGGACGAGCAGGAGCGCAAGGAGCTCAGCGTGAGCCAAGCGGTGGAGATCGCCGCCGGCGCGCTCGATGCCATTCCGCAACTGAGCGTTTTGGGCGAGGTCACGGGTTTCCGTGGTCCCAACGCCCGAAGCGGCCACTGTTACTTCCAGATTAAAGACGACTCGGCCGCCGTCGACTGCATCATCTGGAAGGGCGCCTACCTTAAGCGCACCTTCGACTTGCGCGACGGCATGCAGGTAAGCTTTAAGGGCAGCTTCAATCTCTACAAGCCTACGGGTCGCATGAGCTTCGTCGCCCGCTCGTTTTCGCTGGCGGGGGAGGGTCTGCTGCGTCAACAAGTGGCGCAGCTGGCCGAAAAGCTACGCCGCGAGGGCCTGATGGACGAAGCGCGCAAGCGCCGCATCCCGGTGTTCTGCTCCCGCGTGGCGGTCGTCACCTCGCTTTCGGGTGCCGTAATCGACGACGTCAAGCGCACGTTGCGTCGTCGCAACCCGCTCGTCGAGCTCGTCTGCGTGGGCGCCAAGGTTCAAGGCGAGGGTGCTCCGACAGAGCTCATAGAGGGCTTGCGCCGCGCCGCTTCCATTACGCCGGCGCCCGACTGTATTTTGTTGGTGCGCGGCGGCGGCTCCTTCGAGGACCTCATGACCTTTAACGACGAGGAGCTTGCCCGCGCGGTGGCGGCTTGTCCTGTGCCCGTGGTGACCGGCATTGGCCATGAGCCCGATACCTCGATCTGCGACATGGTGAGCGACCGCCGCGCCTCCACGCCCACGGCGGCGGCCGAATCGGTGGCGCCGGCCATGACGGAGTTGGCCGATGTGCTCGAGGCGCGCCATCAGCGCCTGGGTGCCGCGATGGCATCGATGATCGGGTCGGCCCAGGTCGATCTGGAAATGCTCAACCAACGCGGTCGTCGTGCCTGGGACACCTATACGGCTCGTCTGGGCGACGCGCTCGATGCAGCCGCGTGCCGCCCGTGCCTCAACGACCCCACATTTATGGTCGAGCGTCGCGAATCGGAGCTTGCCCTGACGGCCGATCGTCTGTCCGGCGCCATAACGCGTTCGGTCGGGGCCTTCCGTTCCAACTTCGAGCGTCTGCCCGAGCGCTTGATCGCAAGCACCTCGGGGCTCGATGGCAAGCGCCATGCGCTCACGCTTGCGAGTTCCCGCCTGGAGCATCAGGGGCGCACGATGCTCAACAAGCCCGCGTCCGACCTGGGCCGTGCGGCAGCCTCACTCGATGCCCTGTCACCGCTCAAGGTGCTTGCTCGCGGCTATTCCATCGCGTACAGCGATGATGGGGTGGCCACGAGCGCCAAGACCTTTAAGCCCGGCGACGCCATCCGCGTGCGCATGGCAGACGGCAACGTGGCGGCAACGGTCGATACGGTCGAGTAAACCGCGTTTCACAGCGATAAGCCTTTAGGAAAGGAAACAGATATGGCAGAGAAGACCCCGGTCGAGCAGCTTACGTACAAGCAGGCCTCGCAGGAGCTGGAGCTCATCATTCGCAGCTTGGAGTCGGGCGATATGGAGCTCGAGGAATCGCTCGAGAGCTATACCCGCGGCGTCGAGCTCCTCAAGAGCCTGCGCACCCGCCTGTCCGATGCCGAGCAGAAGGTCTCGGTGCTTCTTAAGGACGTCGACGGCAACGACGTGCTCGCCGACGGCGAAGCCGCCAACACCGACGACAACCTCTCGTTCTAGCCATCCCGACCAAATATAATTACCTTGGTCTGTGAGAAAGGAACCAACTATGTGCGATTGCATCTTCTGCAAAATTGCCAACCACGAGATCCCCTCGACCGTTGTCTATGAGGATGACCAGGTCATCGCCTTCGACGACCTCAATCCCCAGGCGCCGGTCCATACGCTCGTGATCCCCAAGAAGCATTACAGTGACATCGCCGACAACGTACCTGCCGAGACCATGGGCGCCATGGCTCACGCCATCCAGGAGGTCGCTAAGGCCAAGGGCTTGGAGGACGGTTTCCGCGTCATCTCCAACAAGGGCGTCAACGCCGGCCAGACCGTCATGCACTTCCACATGCACGTTCTCGGTGGCAAGAACCTGGGCGAGAACCTCATCTGAGGGCGCGTAGGCCGTCGACTTGGCTGCCTTTGGAGTAATCTATGCAGCTTTCTCAACTCGAATACCTTCAAGCTGTAGCGAACTATGGCGGCGTGCGCAAAGCAGCTCGCGCCGTTCACGTGAGTCCGCAGGCCGTTTCGTCGGCAATAAAAAAGTTGGAATCTGAGTATCAGATTGTTTTGCTCGACCGATCGGCGGGGGAGGCTGTTTTGTCTCCGGCGGGCAGAGAATTTGCGCGTCGTGCACGCGTGATCCTGGCGCAAGTCGACGATCTCAAAAAGTACGCTCAATCGGGGAACGGCGGCGTTTCGCCCGACGGCCATTTCCGTCTTTACGCCCCCTGTCTTCACGGGCGGGGGCTCCTTTTTTCCGAAAACTGGTACGACTCGTTTGAAAGCTCGCACCCTCAGATTCATCTTGATGTGTGGCATCAGCCAACGGCAACATGCTTTGAATCACTTATACTTGGAATTTCGGACGCGGCTATCTCGTTTGAGGAACCACGGGACAGCGTCCTTTCTTCAAAATATATGGGTGAAAAGGAGCTCAGGGTTCTTTCATGCCCAGCTGGTCATCAATCTGTTGACGCTATGACCATTCGTGAGTTACTGGGCGGCAGGCTCGCTGTTCCCATTAATTTGTCACCCTGTCTCAATGCAATCAATCAATGTCCCGAAGCTCAGCTGGTTAATTTCCGCTTTCGCGATGTCGAATACGGAAGCAGGGCGCAGGCTGAGTTTCTTCAAGCCGGGGGATTGATATTGAGTTTTTCTGGCTCTTCTCTCGCATCAGATGGATTGGAAGTGAGCGAGTGCTCTATTGAAGGCTCGCATGACGTAGCCTTGCCCATCTACTTTTGCTATCGACAAAATGCCTGGACCGATCGACACCAGACGGTATTTCTTCACCTATTGCGTCATCTTGCTTCGTGAGGCCATTTGGCCTCGTGTTGTCAAGTGAATGTTGACGCCTTGTAACACATGACTGACGGCTTTGCCCTCATGCTTTTCCAAGATTCCGATTCAGATTGTTGACTCTTGGAGGGCGGAGCATGAAAAACCGTACGGTTTTGCTTTATATGACGTTCGTTTTTCTGTCGAACTTCAGCACCATTTTGTATTTTCTGACGGTTTACCTTGAATTCGTCGGATTCTCGATAGTGGCGATTTCTAGCATGATGATTGCATATCAAGTGAGCAAGTTCATCCTCGAAGTTCCCACTGGCTATATTGCTGATAGGTTTGGACGAAAGACAAGCGGTCTCGTTGGCGTCGTGGGGATGCTTGGATACTACGCTGCCCTGCTTCTCGTCCGTTTCCCTCTGCTTTTAATCGGTGCGTTCGCTCTCAAAGGTTTTGCCGTTGCATGTCTGAGCGGATCCATAGAAGCGATTTACATTGACAGCGTCTCTCAGGACCAGCTCGTAAGACTTAATGTCGTTGAGCGATTTGTTTTCTATGCCTCTTATGCCATCTCCGCTTGCGTGGGTGGTTTCATTTCGTCTGTCGGTGCATATCTCATTGGTCTTTCGGCAGATATCATCGCAATGGTGTTGACGTTGGTTGTCGTTGTCTGCATTCCTGAGATGCGAAGAGGGGGCACTGCGGGGGCACCTGAGCGTGGAATTAGCCCGAAGATGATCGGTGCCGCTATTGCGTGTAATGGCATTCTTCGTTCAGCGTTCATCATGGACTGTTCTCAGGCATTTGCTTTTGTCGCCCTGGAAGACTTTTTCTCACTGCTGCTTGCGGGCCGCGGAATGAATTCCGTCGCTTCGGGTGTGACCATTGCGGTCCAGTTCCTTGCCTCGGCCTCCATGGGGCTTATTGTGCCCAGTGTGATTGCTCATGTCGACAAGGGCCGTTTTGCGCGTATTTGCGGCATCATTCGCTTAGTATTGACAGCTTTGTTTTTGATCCCCCTTACTCCGGCTAATTTGCTGCCCGTGTTCTATGTGCTGCAGACGGTTGCGTACTCGTTGTTTGCTCCAATTAAATACTCAATTTTTCAAAATGCTGCTGATTCTTCGATGCGCTGTTCATTGATTTCGGTTCAAAGCCAGATGGTGGCGGTGGGTGCTGTTCTTTTCTATCTGCTCAACGCTGTGTTGAGCAGCGCTGCGGGCATTCGAGTCGTATTGCTTGTCGCGCTCGGGATTTCTTCTTTGGTGTATATCCCCGCGCTATTTCGTCTTACAAGCCAAAGGACATGAGTATTTAGACACCGATAACTTATATATCAACGCCAATAAACCCGAGCGCGAGGGCGTTTGGGTTTATTATTGAAGCGTATGTAACCTGGCGGCGCCACACCGCCTGTTAGTAGGGAGACACATGAACGTTCTGGTCGTCAACGCGGGATCTTCGACCCTTAAGTATCAGGTCATCGACACCAAGTCCCACAAGGTGTCCGCAAAGGGCTCCTGCGAGCGCGTCTGCTTTACCGGCGGTACCTTCACCCACGCTGCTAACGGTTCCAAGAAGGTGACCGAGAACATCGAGTTCCCCGACCACAAGGTCGCCATCGAGGTCGTCCTGAAGGACCTCGAGGCCAACGGCGTCAAGATCGAGGGCATCGGCCATCGCATCGTTCAGGGCGGTTGGTACTTTGGCGATTCCTCCCTCGTCGACGAGGACGTTCTCGCTAAGATCCGCGAGGTCGCCCCGCTGGCGCCGCTCCACAACAACCCCGAGGCCAACGTTATCGAGTTCTGCCTGGAGCAGTATCCCGACCTGCCCAACGTCACGGTCTATGACACCGCTTTCCACTTCAACATGCCCGAGGTCGCCAAGACTTACGCTCTACCCAAGGACGTTTGCGACAAGCTGCACATCCGTAAGTACGGCGCCCACGGCACCAGCTACCGTTACATCTCCAAGAAGGTCGCCGAGATGACCAACGGCGAGGCCCGCAAGGTCGTCGTGTGCCATATCGGCTCCGGCGCTTCCCTGTGCGCTATCGAGGACGGCAAGTGCATGGACACCACCATGGGCCTCACCCCGCTCGATGGCGTCATGATGGGCACCCGCTGCGGCTCCATCGACCCGGCTACCGTGTGCTACCTGCAGCGCGAGGGTGGCTACACCTTCGACGAGGTCGACGAGATGATGAACAAGAAGTCCGGCCTTTTGGCTGTGACCGGCGGCAAGACCAACGACTGCCGCAACGTCGAGGAGCTCGCCGCCGCTGGTGACCCCGATGCTCAGCTCGCCTTCGACATGTTTGTCTACAAGATTGCCGCCAAGGCTGCCGAGATGGCTACTTCCATGTGCGGCATGGACACCCTGGTCTTTACCGCCGGCATCGGCGAGCACGCTCCGGCTGTCCGCGCTGGCGTGGCCGACCGTCTGGCCTTTATGGGCGTCAAGATGGACCATGCCCGCAACGCCCTGCGCGGCGACGGCGCTTGGTGCCTGTCCGCCAAGGATTCCAAGGTCAAGATTTTCGTCATCCCCACGGACGAGGAGTTCATGATCGCTTCCGACGTCGAGCGCATCGTCAACGGCAAGTAATTGCAAGAGGGGAGGGGCTGGACGACCGAGCGCCGTTCGGCCCCTCTTTTGTGCTCGTTGGGCGATATGCTTGATAGCTATTTATCAAGTTGTGATAACTTCTTATTAAAATGCGGCCGCCTTAAGGGGTCTGCGTCGACCGTATTGCACTGCAAAGGAGTCTCATGAACGTACTTGTTGTCAACGCCGGCAGCTCAAGCCTTAAATATCAGCTTTTGGATACCGATACCCGCGAGGTTTTCGCCAAGGGCAACTGCGAACGTATCGGTTCGGACATGGGCATCTTTGGCCACTCCGAGAACGGTGGCGCCAAGCAGACCGAGGAGGTCCCTTTCCCCGATCATCGCTCTGCTATCGCTCGTGTGCTCGAGGAGCTCGAGAAGACCGACTTTACGATTGATGGCATTGGTCATCGTATCGTTCAGGGCGGCTGGCACTTCGATGATTCCGCAGTTGTCGACGACGAGGTTATGGCCAAGATTCTCGAGGTGGCCCCGCTCGCCCCGCTGCACAACTACGGCGAGGCCGCGGCGATTGAGTATTGCCGTGAGAAGTATCCGGAGCTGCCCAACGTGGCGGTCTTCGATACCTCGTTCCATATGACCATGCCCGAGGTCGCCTATACCTACGCGCTGCCCAAGGACGTGTGCGACAAGTACCACGTGCGCAAGTACGGCGCCCACGGCACGAGCCACCGCTATGAGTGGATGATGGCCAAGGAGATCCTGGGTTCGCGCTGCCACCGTCTGCTTTCGTGCCACTTGGGTAACGGTGCTTCGCTCGCTGCTATCGAGGACGGCGTGTGCCGCGACACCACGATGGGCCTCACGCCGCTCGACGGCCTGATGATGGGCACTCGCTGCGGTTCCATTGATCCGGCCACCGTGTGCTACCTCCAGCGCGAGGGCGGCTACAGCTATCAGGAAGTCGATGACATGATGAACAAGCAGTCTGGTCTGCTTGCCATCTCGGGCATCTCCAACGACGCCCGCGACATCCGTACACGCGCCTCCGAGGGCGACGAGCGCTGCCTGCTCGCCTTCGATATGTTCGCCTACAAGGCCATGCAGCAGGCCGGCTCCATGATCGCTTCCATGGCGGGCGTGGACACCATCACCTTTACCGCCGGCATCGGCGAGAACGACTGGTCGATCCGCAAGGCCTTCTGCGACTGCTTTGAGTGGCTGGGCGTACGCATCGACAACAACAAGAACCGCGAGGCTGTGGGCAACGGCCCGCAGGTTATCAGTGCCGCCGGTTCCGCCGTCACGGTCATGGTCATCCCCACCGACGAGGAATACATGATCGCCCACGACGTCGAGCGTCTGACCAAGAACAACTAACGCGCGCATTTGCAAGTAAACGAAAGGCCTCCAGAGCAACAGCTCCGGAGACCTTTTTTACTAGCAGGCGGACGGCGGAAACCCCATCCCATTTCGAGCGCAAATACTGGGACACGCTTTCCGGTTGAGGCACGTTGCGGAAAGTGCGACCCACAATCCGCCTCCAAACCGGGACATACTTTCCGGTGGGGTTAGACACCAAGATCGCGCCCGTCTTCTATCTAGGATACTTTTATTAAACAGCCCCTAGTATCGTTCTATTTCAGATACCGCCTACCGATTGTAGATGGACAGGTTGTTAGTGATTGTTGGAAGATAGCTTTGGTTTATTTGGTCTAAGGGGAAGAAGCAGTCTAATGAATCGAAAGTTGCATCCGCTTCTGTTTCCATTTGTGCTGACTTTAGCGTTTGTCGCTTGCCTTTCCGGTTGTTCGGCTGGTGCGGGGACGGTAAGTACGAATGACGGCGATATGAAGAAGCAAACTGTGTCATGCGGTCTGGATGATTCCGTGTCTGCTTCGATGGAGATTCCAAGAAGTTGGGAGGTTGAAGACGGCGAAGACGGACTACTTACGATTACGCCTGATGAATTTGATGGCATGGTAATGCTGGGTCTGGATATATACCCGCTTTCAGATTTTGGTAATGATCAGGAGTTGCTTGATTTTTGGGCTGAGAATTTGGATGGAGTATCGTCTGATTGGACCCTGATCGGTTCGAAGTCGGACTCTGTTCCAACATATTTAACGAGCGTCGACATTGATGGAAATAAGGAGCCAAAAGGATATCTTGTCGTTTCAATTACAGGAGACTCTTCGGTGGGTGCTGAACTGATTGCGGCTAAGGCTGATTGGAGTAAAGCGAAACCGATTCTTATGGACGTTGCGAAATCGTTTGAGGTTGATAGAAAAGATGCCCCTAATTATGGCGGGTCTTCTAACTCAAATTCTGACAACAAAGATACCAAATCAGACCTCGGATCTAACGAAGCGTCTCCTGTGGCAAGTTATTCTGCAGGGTCATATCGTGTGGGGAAGGATATTCCGTCTGGCGAGTACAAGATAACGTGCTCATCAAGATTCGGCTATTACTGCGTTTATCCCGATTCATCGAAGGGTGACATTCTCTCGAACGGTAATTTCAACACGTGTACATATGTTACGGTTTCAGATGGTCAACTGCTCGAAGTTACCGGTGCTTCATTTGTTGCAATTGCGGATGCGAAGCCAACTTCGACATTGAGCGGAGAGGGCATATATAAAGTTGGACTCGATATTCAGCCAGGCGAGTATAACATCACGGCGCAATCGGGAAGTGGGTACTATGCGGTTTTGAGCGCGGTGGATGCAAATGAATCCTTCAATATTATTAATAACGATAATTTTGAGGGGAATAGCTTTGTTACTGTTGCTGATGGACAGTACCTTGAAATATCTAGGGCTACCATTGAGACTTCATAGGCATCTAAGTCTCGAATTCCTTAAGACCTCACTGTTATGGAACTTCTGCTTTTGAGCTGGTCGTTTGCAGGGAATCACATTGGGGCGGATTGGAGTTTCCGGTCCGCCCTTTTCATGCCAATAACTAGGAATTGGCCTAACGATAGAACGTGGCGGTAGAAGGCCGTACGGGCTAACCCCTGAAAACAATCCGCAGACCAGAAGCGCCCCCGTTCGTAGCTCCGAAGGAGCAGAACGGGGGCGCTTCATTGGTCGAGGACGTTTTCAGGGGTTAGCCCGTACGGCCTTCGGGCGAGTGCGTGCGCTACTCAGCCATCTGAGCCTGGACGGCGGTGATGGCCACGACACCCACGATGTCGTCGGCAGAGCAGCCGCGCGAAAGGTCGTTGACCGGCTTGGCGATGCCCTGCAGGATGGGGCCGTAGGCGTCAGCACCGGCGAAGCGCTGGACCAGCTTGTAGCCGATGTTGCCGGCCTCGAGGTCGGGGAACACGAGCACGTTGGCCTTACCGGCAACGGAGGAACCAGGAGCCTTGAGCTGGGCGACGGTGGGGACGATGGCGGCATCGAGCTGCAGGTCGCCGTCGATGGCGAGCTCGGGAGCCTTCTCGTGGCAGAACTTCACGGCCTCCTGGACCTTCTTGGCGACCTCGCCGCCGGCGGAGCCCATGGTGGAGTAGGAGAGCATGGCCACGTGCGGCTCAACGTTGCCCATGAAGGTGGACCAGGAGTGAGCGGAGGCGATGGCGATCTCGGAGAGCTCGTCGGAGGACGGGTTGATGTTGAGGCCGCAGTCGGCGAAGATCAGCGTGCCGTCGGTGCCGAACTGCGGGGTGTCGGTGCACATCACGAAGAAGGCCGAGACCAGCTTGGTGCCCGGGGCGGTCTTGAGGATCTGCAGCGCGGGGCGCAGCGTGTCGGCGGTGGAGTGGCAGGCGCCGGAGACCAGGCCGTCGGCGTCGCCCATCTTGACCATCATGGTGCCAAAGTAGGTAGCGTCCATCACCTGGGCGCGAGCCTGCTCGATGGTAACGCCCTTCTTGGCGCGGAGCTCGGCAAACTTCTGCGCGTACTCCTCGTGCTTCTCGGCATTGCGCGGATCGATGACGGTAGCGCCGGGAACGTCGATCTCGTCGGGGTTACCCAGGATGACGATCTTTGCCAGGCCCTCCTCGATGATCTTGGTGGCTGCGACGATGGTGCGCGGATCCTCGCCCTCGGGCAGGACGATCGTCTTAAGGTCGGCCTTGGCGGCAGACTTCATACGGTTTAGGAAATCGCTCATGTTACTCCTTACAAGCGTTTCGCTAAGCTCCAGGCGCCCGGCTGTTCACGAATAAACCCGCTGCTAGCGGGTTTACCTTTCAATTATGTACGCCGCGGTGCTTGAGCTTTCCTTGTGTGGCAAGCTCATTATAGGACGCATTAGCGCTATAATCGCTCTGATAAATATGTCTCGAAGAATGTTCGAGAAAAGCCCAGCTAACGAGCCCGTGGCTTTTGACAAGGAGTATCGATGCAGATTACCTCAGGCCTGCCTGAAGGCTTTAACGCCGGCGCATACGACATGATTGTCGTCGGTGCCGGTTATGCCGGTGCCGTTTGTGCCCGCCGTCTCGCCGAGACCATCGGCTATCGTGTTGCCGTTCTGGAGCGCCGTAGCCACATTGCGGGTAACGCCTACGACTGCGCTGATGAGGCCGGAATCCTGGTCCACGAGTATGGTCCGCACATCTACCATACCTTTAATGAGCGCGTCCACAATTTCCTGTCGCGCTTTACCAAGTGGACGGACTACCAGCACAAGGTGCTTGCCAACATCAACGGCACCCTCATGCCCGTGCCTTTTAACCACGCGAGCCTCAAGCTCGCCTTTGGCGACGAGCGCGGCGAGGAGCTGTATCAGAAGCTCGTGGAGACCTTTGGCAAGGACGTCAAGGTGCCCATCATGGAGCTGCGCAAGAAGAACGACCCGGATCTTGCCGAGGTCGCCGATTACGTCTACGAGAACGTCTTTTTGCATTACACCATGAAGCAGTGGGGCCAGACGCCCGACCAGATCGATCCCTCGATCACCGGTCGCGTTCCCGTCTTTGTGGGCGACGATGACCGCTACTTCCCGCAGGCTCCCTTCCAGGGCATGCCGCAGGACGGCTATACCGCGCTGTTCGAGCACATGCTCGACCACGATCTGATTGATGTGTTCTGCGACGTGGACGCCCGCGATCTCTTCGAGATCGACGAGACCACCGTCAAGATCGACGGCAAGGTCTATGGCGGCGAGATCGTCTACACCGGTCCGCTCGACGAGCTGTTCAACCTCGACTTGGGCGCTCTGCCGTACCGTACGCTCGACATGAAGTTCGAGACGCTCGATATGGACCAGTTCCAGCCCGTGGGCACCGTCAACTACACCACGAGCGAGGACTACACGCGTATCACCGAGTTCAAGAACATGACCGGTCAGGTCCTGCCCGGCAAGACCACCATCATGAAGGAGTACTCCAAGGCCTATACGCCCGGCTCGGGCGAGACGCCGTACTACGCCATTCTTGAGCCCGAGAACCGTGAGCTCTATGAGCGCTATCTTGGGCGCGTTCAGAACCTGACGAACTTCCACCCGGTGGGTCGCCTGGCCGAGTATCGTTACTACGATATGGATGCCGTGACCAACTCCGCACTCGATCTTTCGGATGAGATTATCGCCTGCCATGCATAAAGTCATATCATTCGGTATTCCCTCGTATAACGCCGCCAAGGACATGGACCATTGCATCACCTCCATTCTGGAGGGGAGCAATTACGCCACCGATATCGAGATCATCATCGTTGATGACGGTTCCAAGGACGAGACGGCGGCCAAGGCCGATGAGTGGGAGACGCGTTACCCCGGAATCATCCGCGCGGTGCATCAGGAGAACGGCGGCCACGGCATTGCCGTCCTTTCGGGCTTGCGCGAGGCACAGGGCACCTACTACAAGGTTGTCGACTCGGACGACTGGCTCGATGGCGCAGCCCTGTCGACCATGCTTTCGATCCTTCGCGGTTTTGAGGAGCGCGACCAGCGCGTCGACCTCTTTATCTCGAACTATGTGTACGAGAAGGTTTACGAGGGTACGCACACCGCTATTGGCTACAAGTTTGCCCTGCCGCGAAAAAAGATCTTTACCTGGGACCAGATTGGTCATTTCCGTCTGGACCAGAATCTGCTCATGCACAGCCTGTGCTATCGCACGGATGTGCTGCGCGCGTCCAATCTGCCTATGCCGCCGCACACGTTCTATGTGGACAACATCTACGCCTACGTGCCGCTGCCGCGTTGCAAGACCATGTACTACGCCGACATCGACCTCTACCGCTACTTTATCGGTCGCGAAGGTCAGAGCGTCAACGAGGCCACGATGGTCAAGCGTCTGGACCAGCAGTTCCGTGTTACGCGTATCATGATGGAGTCGTACCACTTGTACAGCGATGTTGAGTCGTCGCGTCTGCGTTCGTACATGATGGGCTACTTCACCATGATGATGGCGATCTGCTCGGTTCTCACCAAGCTTTCCGAGGAAGATTGCGCCGACGAGCGCCTAAAGATGCTGTGGAATGATTTGAAGGCCTACGACGAGCGCATGTATCGTCGTGCCCGCTACGGCGTGGTCGGGTTCTTCACCAATCTGCGCGGACGGGCCGGAGACAAAACCACGCTCGGCCTATACCGTCTTGCCTCTAAGATCTTCAAATTCAACTAACTGTTGAGTAATCGCTGCTGATAGGTTGACTGGGCCCCTTGGCCTTTAGTTTGCTACTGCGAACAGTCCTGCTCGCACGGAAAGCACATTAAGTGCTTTCCGGCTCGTGCGGAACTTGTATCAAACTAAAGGCCAAGGGGCCTCTGCTATAAGAATCGATTGTCAGGCTGCCTGAATTTGAAGATCTTCGACGCGCGGTACACAGGGGCCTGGGCTGAAAAGAATCTGGTTGGTAGGTTGCCCGGTGGGGCTTGGTTATGTTTGTCGCGAGTTCCGCACGAGCCGAAGAACACTTAATGTGTTCTTCGTGCGAGCCAGGACTGTAGAGCAGCAAACATAACCAAGCCCCACCGGGTAACCGGTCAGGTTAGGCTACTTCGCGGCTCCGGGGACGCCGTGGGAGGTTTTGGCGGTTTTGGCTCCGTTTACGATGGCGGTCTGTAGGGCCCTTACGGCGAGCATACCCAGTAAGTCTAGGGGAACGGCGGCGCTTGCCTGGGCGCCTAGTTTGCCGCTGGCGAGGGTGTAGATAGTGTCGCCGTCGTTGGTGGTGTGCGTGGGACGGATGGCGTGGGCGTAGGCGTCTGCGGCCATCTGGGAGACCTTGGTGGCTTGTGCCTTAGTGAGTTCCACGTTGGTGACGATGCAGCTGATGGTGGTGTTGGTGCGGTCGAGCGGCATCTGCATGGATCCGGCGGCGGCAAAGGCTGCGAGTTCCGTGTCGACGATCTGGTCGCTATCGGCGGCGGCGCGCATGCCGGCGACCCACTCGCCGGTGAAGGGGTCGACCACGTTGCCGCAGGCGTTGACCGAGACCACGGCGCCTACCTTAACGGGACCGAGCGCCACGGCGGCAGCTCCAAGGCCGGCCTTCATGCAGGTGGCGGGCCCCATGAGCTTACCCACGGTGGCGCCCGTGCCGGCGCCTACGTTGCCCTGTTCGAGCTTGGTGGGGGTGTGGTCGAGTGCTTCGCACACGGCGGCGATGCCGGCCTCAATGTCGGGGCGCACGGTGGGGTCGCCAAAGGCAAGGTCGAAGATGCAGCTGGAGCACACGATAGGCACCTGCGTGGGGCCGACGGGAAGGCCGATGCCGCGGCTCTCAAGCTCGCGAGCGACGCCGCTTGCAGCCTCGAGGCCAAAGGCCGATCCGCCCGAAAGGCAGACGGCGTGGACCTTGTCGACGGTGTTCTCAGGTCGCAGCAGGTCGGTTTCGCGCGAAGCGGGAGCACCGCCGCGAACGTCAACACCGCCGGTGGCGCCCTCGGGTGCCACGATTACGGTGCAACCGGTGCCAGCCTCCTCGTCCGTATAGTTGCCATAGCAAAAGCCATCGACATCGCAGACGTCAATGGCCTCGAGCAGTGTATCCATGTTTAACTCCTATCGGTTTTCCGCCGCGCCTTGTGCCCGGTCGGGATCCGTACGGTACGCCAAAATTGTAGGCGCTGGGGAATACCCAGCGCCAGATGCAATTACGAGAGTTTTTGAATCGCGCGCGCGACGCGGGCGATGGGTAGGCCCACCACGTTATAGAAGTCGCCCGAAATATCGTGCACGAGCATGCGTCCGCCTGTGCCCTGAATGCCGTAGGCGCCGGCCTTGTCCATGGGCTCACCCGAGGCGACGTAGCGCTCGATCTGCTCGTCGGTGAGCTCGTAGAACATCACGTCGGTCACATCGACAAAGGACAGGCTCTCGGCGGCATGCGGGGCTGTAGCGTCGCCGGCTTTAACGATGCAGACGCCGGTTGCGACCTGGTGCGTGCGGCCCGAAAGCTCACGGAGCATGGTGTGCGCCTCGTCCTCGGTTGCCGGCTTGCCCAGAATCTTGCCGTCAAAGGTGACGATGGTGTCGGCCGCGACCGTCAGCTCATTGGGCTCGGCATACTCGGCAGCAACGGCGGCGGCTTTTGCGCGTGCTAAACGTTCAACGAGCGTAAGCGGGGCCTCGCCATCAAACGGCGTTTCGTCGATATCGGCAGGAATCACGCGAATGGCATACCCTGCCTCGCGCATCAACTCGATGCGGCGCGGTGATTGCGAAGCCAAAATCATAGTTGGATGCCCTCGGCGACCTTCTCGACAGCCTTGTCGCCGGCGATCGTGCGCAGCAGCTCAAGCGCAAAGGGGAGCGACTGGGCCATGCCGCTGGCGGTGATGATGTTGCCGTCTTGCGTAACCTTCTCGCCGGTATAGGCGCCCTCGGGGAAGCTTTTCTCAAAGCCAGGGAAGCACGTGGCATGGCGCCCCTCGAGCAGGTCGAGCTCGCCCAGGATAAACGGGGCGGCGCAGATGGCGGCGACGTGCTTGGTCGCGGCGAACTCGCAGACCACGTCGCAGACGCGCTGATCTGCGCGCAGGTTGGTGGCACCGGGCAGGCCGCCGGGCAGCACGACGCAGTCGTACTCGTCAAAGTTGATCTCATCAAAGAGTGCATCGCAGGTCACGGGGATCTGCAGCGAGCTTACGACCTCACGCGTGGGCATGATCGAGACGAGTGTGGCGCGCACGCCGCCGCGACGCATGACATCGACCATGGTCAAGCATTCAATAGTTTCAAAGCCATCGGCGGCGAGAACGGCAACGCTGGGCATGAGGGTTCCTTTCATAGGCGGCATACAATTAGCCGTCTTATACCCCGAAGACCTCCGCTTGCCACGCTCGATTTCCCAATGATTTTTCTGAGCAATGATTAAGTGGCTAGTTGCGCCTAAGGTGGACGACGGTCTCGCAGTGGAAGGTTTGCGGGAATAGGTCGACTGGCGTGATCTTTACGGGGGAGAAGGTGCCTTCTTCGACAAAGCGTTTGAGATCGCGCGCCAGGGTGGCCGGGTCGCAGCTCACGTAGGCGACATCGCGAGCACTCGTGCTGGCGATAAGGCCGATGGCCTCGGGGGCGAGGCCTGCGCGCGGCGGGTCGACCACCAGGACGTCAGCATCCTGGTCGGGGAACTCGCGCACCGCGTCTCCGCCAATGACGTCGACGTTATCAAGCTTGTTGATCTCCAGGTTACGGCGCAGGTCGCGCACGGCGGGGCCGTAGGCCTCGACGGCGGCGACAAAGTCGCAGCGGCGGGCGAGCGGCAGGGTAAAGGTGCCGGCACCGCAATACAGGTCCACGGCAAGCTCGTCTTTCTGCGGGTCGAGCGCTTCCATGACAAGGTCGATCAAAATCTCGGCACCCTTGGTGTTGACCTGGAAAAAAGACGGGGCAGACAAGCGCATCTGACCCTCGGCGATATTCTCGGTCCATGAGCCCTCTCCGGCGAGCATTTCGACCTTGGAGACACGGCGGGCCTTCTTTTCGCCCTTGCTCATCACGCGCACGATGCTCGTGGGATGAGCGGCGTCCGCCAGCACGCGGGAGACCTGCGAGCGCGGAAAAGAGCCTGTGGGCGTCCAGAGTGCGACCTCGAGTGCCTTGGTGCGGCGCGATGCGCGAATGCCCACGCGTTCGAGCCCCAAGTCATGGCTGCCGCTTAGATAGTTGAGTGCGCCGACGACCGATTTGAGCGCCTTCGGGAAGCGCTTATCGAACAGCGGGCACGAATCGACGGTCACGATTTTGCTGGGGTCGACACCGTGCATGCCAAGGCGAACGCGACCGTTGACGACGGTCGGTTCGAGTTCGATTTTATTGCGGTAGCCCCAGTCGTCCTTGGTGTGGCGGATGGGCTGTATCAGCTCATCGACCTGCTCAGGAGCGAACTTGCCGATGCGCTCGAGCGTGGAGCGCAGGTTTTGCTCCTTGGCGGCGAGCTGTGCCGTGCGTGAGAGATTGCCCCACGAGCAGCCGCCGCAAATGCCCACGAAGGGGCAGGGAGGCTGAATGCGATCGGGGCTTGGCTCCAGAATCTCGGTGGTGCGGGCGCGCATGAACGACTTGCCGTCCTGTACGACCTCGGCCTCGACGGTGTCGCCTGCCACGGCGCCCTGCACAAAGACGGCCTTGCCGTTGTCGGCATGCGCCAGCCCGTCGGCGCCGTACGTCATCGATTCTATGGTGAGCTTCATATCCCTGCCTGTCATTCGCGTTGTTGTCCGCACCATGGTAGCAGGGAAAAGCGCCCCGCATCCGAGGCTTTCCTCAAATGCGGGGCGCTTCTACAAACGCCTATTTGGTCTTGCCGGTAATGAGCGTTTTAAGGCCTAGACCGATTAGGCCCAGACCCATGCGCACACGACCGGGGCGATGACGCTCGATGGCCTTGGTCGTGCCAGCGGGCTTCTTGCGATGGGCACTCGTCTCGGGCGCGGGCTTAGCTGCCTGCGGCTCGGGCTGAGGCGCAGGTGCAGGCTCGGGCTCAATGACGGTCGCCTGGACCTCTTGGACCTTGGGTGCTACCGGCTGCGGCTCGGGCTCGGGGGCAGGTTTCGCCTCAATGACGGGCTCGGGCGCGGCCTCGGCGTTGCGATAGGCACGCTCCAGCAGGGCTTCCTGCGAGTTGAAGGGTTTCTCACCCTCTGCACGCTCCACGGGGACCCAAGTGCCGTCGCTCGTGAGGCTGCGGGCCTTCACGTTGTCGCGCAGCTGCATGCCCATGTACTCGTGCACTAGGGCGCGGCAGGTGGGGTCGAGCACGGGGAAGGCAATCTCCACGCGGTGCTCGGTGTTGCGCGTCATCATGTCTGCCGAGCTCAGGTAAATCATGTCCGAGTCCACGCCGAAAGCATAGACGCGCGCGTGCTCCAAAAAGCGTCCGACGATGGAGCGGACATGCACGTTCTCGGTCTTGCCCGGAACACCGGGCTTGAGGCACGAGATGCCGCGGATGATCATGTCTACGCGCACGCCGGCACACGATGCCTCGGCGATCTTGTCGATAACCTCGCGGTCGGTCAGCGAGTTGAGCTTAAAGAACACGCGGGCGGGCTCGCCGGCAAGGGCGCGCTGGATCTCGCGGTCAAGCCCGCGCATGATGAGCGGTTTCAGTCCGACGGGCGCCACACCCAGGAAGCGGTAGTCGCCGCGCAGGTTGCCCAGCGACAGATTGCGGAAGAACAGGTTGGCGTCCTCGCCGATGCCGGGATGGGCTGTCATGAGCATAAAGTCGCTGTAGAGTTTGGCCGTCTTCTCGTTAAAGTTGCCGGTGCCCAAAAGCGTGAGGCGCGTTAGCGCCATGCCCTCGCGATAGGTGAGCTGGCAGATCTTTGAGTGGCATTTAAAGCCCTCGGAACCATAGATGACGGTGCAGCCTGCCTCTTCCAGACGCTCGGCCCACTCGATGTTGTTCTGCTCGTCAAAGCGGGCACGAAGTTCCATGAGCACCGTGACCTCTTTGCCGTTCTCGGCGGCATCGATCAGCGACTCGCACAGGCGGCTCTGCTTGGCCACGCGGTAGAGTGTGATGCGCAGCGAGATGCACTCGGGGTCGTAGGCGGCCTCGTGCACCAGATCCAGGAAGGGGTTCATGGCCTCGTAGGGATAAAAGAGCAGCTTGTCGTGCTGCAGCACCTGCTCGCGGATGGAGCGGGTCATGTCGATGGTGGGGTTGGGCTGCGGCCTAAACGGCGTAAAGAGCAGCTCGTTGCGCAGGTGCTCGGGAATCTTGCCCTCAATGCCAAAGACGTAGCCCAGGTCGAGCGGGATATCGCAGGTAAAGACAGAGCGGCGCGAAAGCTCGAGCGCCTTGCGGATGGTCTTGAGCGTTGCCTTCTCGAGCGACCCCGAGACCGCGAGCACTACCGGCTGCAGACGCAGGCGCTTCTTGAGGATGCGCTTCATGTGCTGGCGGTAGTCCTCTTCCTCTTCGACGCCCTCGCCGTCCGGATCGATGTCGGCGTTGCGGGTGACGCGGATCAGCGCACGATCCAGCGGCTTATAGGAGCCAAAGCAGCTGTCCAGGCAGGCGAGGATGACGTCCTCGAGCAAGATGTAGGAGTAGGTGCCGGTGGGCGAGGGGATCTCGACCACGCGGTTCATCGAG
>DBFBEA010000011.1:0-8721 GCA_048248475.1 Collinsella sp.
CAACATGACCGACAACCTGGCCGCATTCCAGGCTGGCCAGCACGCTTCCGCTGTCCTGACCCAGGGTGCCCAGTACTTCGTCGTCTGCATGGGCGGCACCGGCGCCACGCTCGTCCTGGTCTTTATGTTCTGCTTCCTGGCAAAGTCTCAGGAGATGCGCGCCGTCGGTAAGGCCGCCATCGTCCCCGTCTGCTTTGCCGTCAACGAGCCGCTGCTGTTCGCCGCGCCCATCGTGCTCAACCCCGTCTTCTTTGTCCCGTTTGTCTTTGCCCCGATCGCCAACATCTGGATCCTCAAGATCTTTATCGACTTCTTGGGCATGAACGGCTTTATGTACACCCTGCCCTGGACTGTCCCCGGCCCCATCGGCACCATCATGGGCCTGGGCTTCCAGCCGCTCGCCTTTGTGATGCTCGCCCTTATCCTGGTCGTCGACTTCGTTCTGTACTACCCGTTCTTCCGTGCCTACGACGCCCAGAAGTGCGCCGAGGAGGCCGAGATTTCCCAAGAGGAGCTCGCCGCCAAGAACGCCGAGAAGGCCGCCAAGCTCAACGACGCCTTCCAGGGCAAGGCTGACGCCAAGAGCGTTGCCGCCGGTGCTGCTGCCGAGGCCGTGAAGGCCGCCGCCCCCGCCGTCTCCGCAGCACCCGCTGCCGAGGCAACGACCACCAGCGACCTCAACGGCAAGCGCGTGCTCGTGCTCTGCCAGGGCGGCGGTACCTCGGGCCTGCTCGCCAACGCGCTGGCCAAGGCCGCCAAGGAGCGCGGCATCAATCTTGAGACCGCTGCCGAGGCCTATGGCAACCACGTGGACATGCTCCCCGACTTCGATCTGGTCGTCCTGGCCCCGCAGGCCGCAAGCTACCTGGCCGACCTGCAGAAGGACTGCGAGCGCGTGGGCAACAAGTGCGTCGCCTGCCGCGGTAAGCAGTACATCGAGCTTTCCCAGAACGGCGATAAGTCTCTCGCCTTCGTAAGCGAGCAACTCTCGAAGTAAGTAACGCTCAGGGCCAGCCGACCATCCAAGACCGGCTGGCCCTTCGATTTAGACGATTGGATCATCATGTCCGTTAACCCTGCTAGCGTCACCAACCCGCCCGCACAGTTTCCCGAGGACTTTGTCTTTGGCGGCGCCACTGCTGCCTACCAGGTAGAGGGCGAGACCCGCACTCACGGTAAGGGCAAAGTCGCCTGGGACGACTTCCTGGAGGCCCAGGGGCGCTTTTCCCCCGATCCCGCTTCGGACTTCTACAACCAGTACCCTGTCGACTTGGAGCTGTGCGAGGAGTTTGGCATCAACGGCATTCGCCTCTCCATCGCCTGGAGCCGTATCTTCCCCAACGGTACCGACGAGATTAACCCCGAGGGCGTTCAGTTCTACCATGACCTCTTCGCCGAGTGCCACAAGCACCACGTTGAGCCGTTCGTCACGCTGCACCACTTTGACACGCCGCTGACTCTCTTTGAGAAGGGCGACTTCCTCAACCGCGAGACCATCGACGCTTTTGTGGACTTTGCCACCTTCTGCTTTAAGGAGTACGCCGACCAGGTGACCTACTGGTTCACCTTTAACGAGATCTGGGCCGACGCCTCCAACACCTACATCGAGGGCACCTTCCCCGGCGGCGTCAAGGCGCATCTTGCCGAGGCCTTCCAGTGCGAACACAACATGATGCTCGCCCACGCCAAGGCCGTGCTGGCCTTCCACAACGGCGGTTTTAAGGGCAAAATCGGCGTCATTCAGTCGCTGGAGTTTAAGTATCCGCTCAACGAGAACGACCCCGCCGACATCAAGGCCGCCAACAACGAGCACGTGCTGCAGAACCAGTTTCTGCTCGACGCCACTTTCCGCGGCGACTATGCCCCCGACACCCTCGAGTGCGCCAACCGCCTGGCTGCCGTCTCGGGCGGCACCATCGAGATCCTAGACGATGATCTCGAGATCATGCGCGAGGCCGCGCTCTACAACGACTACCTGGGCGTTAACAACTACCAGTGCCGCTTCTTGAAGGCTTACGACGGCGAGAACGACCTGCACCACAACGGTACGGGTGAGAAGGGCACCGGCCGCTGGCGCGTTAAGGGCATTGGCGAGCATGTGAACAAGCCTGGCATCCCCACCACCGACTGGGACTGGATCATCTATCCCGAGGGCCTGTTCGATCTGCTCGTCTACATTAAGCAGCGCTACCCCAACTACAAGCAAATCTTCATCACCGAGAACGGCATGGGCTACAAGGACCCCTACAAGGACGGTTTTGTGGACGACCAGCCGCGCATCGACTACATCGAGCAGCACCTGCGCTGGTTGCTCAAGGCCATGGAGGTGGGCGTCAACGTGGGTGGCTACTTCCTGTGGAGCCTGCAGGATCAGTTCTCCTGGACCAATGGCTACAACAAGCGTTACGGCTTCTTCTACGTTGACTTTGAAACCCAGAAGCGCACGCCCAAGGCAAGCGCCTACTGGTATAAGCACGTGGCGCAGACCCGTCGTCTGGACTAGTGGCTTGCGACTAGCGGGATTGCCCCGCTCACACAACCTGTCCCCATTTCTCAGCCGGGGGCGGCACGTCACACGGCGCGCTGCCCCCGGCCCTTTTGTGCAGGTCGAAAGCCGTTTATCTCAATCTGTAACATCTAACCGAGTTTTTGGTCCCTAGCTGTTACAAATCAAGACAAACCGGGGAGACCGGGTCGAATTGTCTAAATCTGTAACACTAGAACCGGTTTTGGACGTCTAGTTGTTACAAATTGAGATAAACGCACAGGACAATCCTCTCAATCTCAATCTGTAACATCTAGCCGAGTATTTCGGCCCTAACTGTTACAGGTTGAGATGAACGAGCCGAGCACGTCTACGCCCGCAGGTCCTTCACGCTAGAACGCTCGACCAACACGCCCGAGACGAGCGTACGGCTTCTGGAGCTCGGGGCTTCTAGGCCCGCAACGACCTCGTTGAGCGCACGGATGCCCAGCTCGCGGTGGCGAAACTTCACCGACGTCAGAATCGAGTTGGGAATCGTCTTGTAGAGCTCATCGTCGAAGCCGATCACGGACACGTCGTCGGGCACACTCAGACCCTTGTCACGTAGAGCCATCATCACGCCGTTTGCCATGCAGTCGTTAGCAGCGAGGACCGCCGTGCAATCGGGTTTATCGGCAAGCACAAGGCCTGCGGCATAGCCACTATCCGCATTCCAATCGCCTTGCAGAGGCGCGGGCGGCTCAATACCACGCGCCTCGAGTGCCGCACGCCAACCTTTCATACGACACTGGCTCGACAGCGACTCTTTCTTACCAGAGACGAAGTACACGTTCTTGTGCCCGTGGTTCAAGAAGTACTCGCACGCCATGCGCGCGCCGTCCTCTTGGTCGTCACTGACGGTGGAGCAGGTAGGATGTTCCATCGGTGTGATAATCACCGTCTTGAGGTCTTTCGGTGCCTCAAAGGTATCAAAGTCATCGACCATCTGACGCAGGTTGAAGATCATGCCATCAACAGGCAGTTGCGACATCCTACGCGCCGCTTCGGCAAGGGTCATCTTCTCCCCCGCGCGCTTCTTAATCATCGTAAGCGCAAAACCGCGTTCTTCGGCGGCATCGGCGATACCGTCAATCATGTCCACGGCGCCGCCCGACAAGTGGAACATCACCACGCCGATGCACCCGTAACGGCCCAACTTGAGTGAACGCGCGGCAAAGTTGGCTCGAAACCCGAGCGCCTCCATTGCCGAATGGACCTTATCGCGTGTCGACTCTCGCACGCTATCGGGCTCGTTGATCACGCGCGACACCGTCTTGAGAGAAACGCCCGCGGCAACTGCCACATCATTCATTGAGACATTTTTCTTGTCCATCGTTGCCACTACTTCTCCAGTCGGTTTTGCATCGCTTGTTTTTTGCGTTCTAGCATACACTACCTGCCCGACTGACAAATCAGCCGTTTATCGGACAATATCGACCGTTCACCCGTAAATCCTTGTTGCGCTTCCAAAAATGTCTTACGTTGTCATTAACGAAATGACAACGTTGTCATTTCGCAATGCCTTCCTTAAGCAGGAAGGTTTCCGGGCAGTCCTGACCATCCATCGACGACCAGTTCCATCCACATGCATCGCGCATCAAGTAGCAAAGGAGCTCTATGGACGCCATCGTAAAGATGCTCGAAAAGCATCAACCGTTCTTTGAGAAGATCTCGAGGAACGTCTACCTCCAGGCCATCAAGGACGGATTCCTTGGGTGCATGCCCATCGTCCTTACCTCTTAGATCTTTCTGCTGATCGCCACCCTTCCCGGCGTCGTTGGCATCACGCTGCCCCAGCCGCTCATCGACTGGTGCAACAAGTTGTACAACTTCACCATGGGCGTCATGGGCATCATGGTCGCCGGTACCACTGCCAAGAACTTCACGGCATCCATGAACCGTCGCATGCCCGCCGGCAAGGTGCTCAACGACGGCTCCACCATGGTGGCCGCCCAGTGCAGCATGCTGCTGCTCGCTGTTACGCAGTTCACCACCAAGTTCGACGGCTCCGAGCTTTCGGTCTTCGATTGCACCAGCATGGGTACGCGCGGTCTGTTCTCGGCCTATATCGCAGCGTTCATTACCGTGTGGGTCTATAAGTTCTGCGTCTCGCGCGATCTGACCATTAAGCTGCCCAAGGAGGTCCCGGGCGCCATCGCTCAGAACTTCCGCGACATTATCCCCTTTGGCGGCGCCGTCATCATCTGCGGCATCATCGATGTCGTCGTGCGCAACCTCATGGGCGTTCCGTTCTCCGAGCTGCTTATCAAACTGCTCTCCCCGCTCTTCACTGCGGCAGAGACCTACCCCGGACTTATCCTTATCCAGGCAGCCACCGCATTCTTCTGGTTCATCGGCGTCCACGGCCCCTCGATCGTCCAGCCGGGCATCGACCCCATCCGTCTTGCCAACCAGGCCGAGAACCTGCAGGTTCTGCTGGCCGGTGGTCACCCCGCCCACTCCCTCACCTTTAACATGTCGCTCGTGGGTGAGTTCGGCGGCACCGGCGCCACGTTCATCGTGCCGCTTCTGCTGATCCTCTTTATGAAGTCCAAGCAGCTCAAAGCCGTCGGTAAGGCCTCGATTGTTCCTGTTGCCTTTGCTGTCAACGAGCCGCTGCTCTTTGGCGCGCCGATGATCCTTAACCCCTACATGCTCATCCCCTTTGTTGCCGCCGGCTGCGTCAACGTGAGTGTTGCCAAGTTCTTTATAGACAACGTGGGCATGAACGGCTTCTCCTTCGTGGTGCCTTGGGCTACCCCTGCCCCCATCGGCATCTTCATCACCACGAACTTCCAGCTTATCGCCCTGGTGTTTGTCGCAATCATCATCTTGCTGGACGCCATCATTTACCTGCCGTTCTTGAAGGCATACGATAAGCTGCTCTGCGACCAGGAGGCCGAACGCGCCGCTGAGCTGGGTCTCGAGTCCGATGGTGCTGCCACCATCGCCGCCAACGCCTCTGCGCCCGCTGCCGAGCAGACTACCGCTTCCGTCGAGACGGCCGTTGCCGCCGCCGACAGCAAGCCTGTCGCCGAACAGCCCGAGCCCGCCTCCGACGCATCCGCTAAGAAGGATGTCGACGGCCTGAAAGTCCTCGTCCTGTGCGCCGGCGCCGGCACCTCTGCCATGCTTGCCAACGCCATCAAGGAAGGTGCCGCGCAGACCGGAGAGAACATCGCTTCCTCCGCAGGCGCCTATGGCCAGCACACTGCCATCATGGATCAGTACGACGTTATCGTGCTTGCCCCGCAGGTCCGTAGCTACTACAACGACATGAAGGCCGACACCGATCGCCTGGGCATTAAGCTGCTCGCTCCGCGCGGTAAGGAATATATCGACCTTACTCGCGACCCCGCTGGCGCCATCAAGTGGCTCCGCGAGAACCTCGACTAGTTACCTCCCTCTGCTGGTGCCCGAATCCCCAGTTCGAGCACCTCTCCCTATTCGTATCCCACAGAAAGGATGACTCATGAACAACCCCATGCAGTTCCCCGACGGCTTTGTGTTTGGCGGTGCCACCGCTGCTTACCAGGTTGAGGGCGAGACCCGTACGCACGGCAAGGGCAAAGTGCCCTGGGACGATTTCCTGGCAGCCCAGGGCCGCTTCTCCCCCGACCCCGCAAGCGATTTCTACAACAAATACCCGGTCGATATCGACCTGTGCCAGCGCTTCGGCATCAACGGCATTCGCGTCTCCATCGCTTGGAGCCGCATCTTCCCCAACGGCACCGGCGAGATTAACCCCGAGGGTATTGCCTTCTATCACGAGCTTTTCGCTACCTGCAACAAAGCTGGCGTTATCCCCTATGTCACGCTCGATCACTTTGATACGCCCGAGGCCTTTTACCAGAACGGCGGCGAGGGCTTCCTGACGCGCACGACGATCGACGCCTTTGTCGAGTACGCCAAGTTCTGCTTTGCCGAGTTCACCGAGGTCAAGCACTGGTTTACCTTTAACGAGATTCCCGCGACCGCCGAGGGCAGCTTTATCGTCGGCAACTGGCCGCACGGCGAGAAGTATCGCCTGGACAAGGCCTTCCAGCTCATGCACAACATGATGGTGGCCCACGCCAAGGCTGTCGTTGCCTTCCATGAGGGCGGCTTTGAGGGCGAGATCGGCATTGTCCAGAACCTGGAGCCCAAGTATCCCCTCGATCCCAACAGCGCTGCCGACTGCGAGGCAGCTCGCATGGCCGACGTCATCAACAACCGCTGGGTGCTCGACGCCACCTTCCGCGGCCACTATGCAGCCGACACCATGGAGGCTGCGACCAAGCTGGCCCATATCGCCGGCGGCAAGCTCGACGTTCGCGACGAGGACATCGCCGCGTTGACCGCCGCGCTCCCCTACAACGATTGCCTTGGCGTCAACACCTACAAGTGCCAGTTCCTGCGTGCCGCCGAGGGCGAAAACGACATCAACCACAATGGCACCGGCGACAAGGGCTCCTCGCGCTGGTTCCTCAAGGGCGTGGGCGAGTCATGCGTGCGCGAAGGCGTACCCACCACCGATTGGGACTGGATCATCTATCCCGAGGGCCTCTACGACCTGCTGCTCCGCATTAAGAACGATTACCCCAACTACAAGAAGATCTACATCACCGAGAACGGCATGGGCTATAAGGACGACTTTGAGGACGGCTTTATCGACGACGCCCCTCGCATCGACTACATGCGCCAGCATCTCGCTTGGATCCTCAAGGCAATCGACGGCGGCGTGAACGTCGACGGCTACTTTGTGTGGTCGCTGCAGGACCAGTTCTCCTGGACCAACGGCTATAACAAGCGCTATGGCCTGTTCTACATCGACTTTGAGACCCAGAAGCGCTATCCCAAGGCGAGCGCGTACTGGTACAAGAACGTCGCGGAGACCGGCCTGCTCATGGCCTAACTTCAGCCGTGTATCCCCTGTCGGCCGCATGCGAATCCCCCACGGGTTCGTATGCGGCCTTTTTGTTTTTGGTGGGCTCGAGCAGGCCGTTTGTCTCAATCTGTAACATCTTGCCGAGTATTTCGGCCCTAGTTGTTACAAATCGAGACAAACAGAACGCCCGAGCAGAAATATCTAAATCTATAACACGTAGCCCACTTTCGACCGTCCACCTGTTACAGATCAAGACAATAAGATAGTCAAATCCGAACTTTCCAAGCAGTCATGAAGCATGGTTTCTAGTTTTCGGTATCACGAACATACTTTCGGTATCATTTAATGGTATTATGATATCGAAAGTATGTTCGTGATACCGAAAGGAGCCGCATGCGCCAGTTCGATTACACCACAATCCCAGCGGAACTCGAAGCAACTCCAATCACCAACCTCCTCCTCTCGATACGCGAGCATAAAGGCCGACAGCTTGTTCTGAGTCAAGTCAAGCCCGAACTTCTATCGTCCCTTATGGAGGAGGCTAAGATCCAAAGCACCCGATCCTCCAACGGACTTGAAGGAATTTTTACCACCCAAAAAAGACTCAAAGCGATCATGGCGTATTCCGCCAAGCCAAGCTCCCGCGCAGAGGAAGAAATCGCTGGATACCGAGATGTGCTGTCGCTTATTCACGAGCAACACGATTCCATTCCCGTAACGCCATCGGTCATTCTGCAGTTGCATCGTGACCTCATGGCGCACACGGCAATCTCGTATGGAGGCCATTGGAAAGATAGCGATAACGAAATCGTCTCCATTGACGATCAAGGTAATCAATTTGTGCGCTTTAGGCCCCCTTCGGCTCTAGCAACCCCGGGACTTATTGAAGAAGCCTGTCGGTCCCTCAACGACGCCTTATCTCGTCAAGTTTGCGACCCCCTCCTTATATCATTCCGCTTCATCTTCGATTTTGTCAGCATTCATCCCTTCAACGATGGCAATGGCAGGATGAGCCGACTCCTTACAACGCTGCTACTCGAAAAGACTGGATACGACGTTGCGCGTTACATCAGCATCGAACGACTTATTGAAGACAACAAGGCGCTCTACTACAACGCCCTCGCCGCAAGCTCCATTGGATGGAATGAAAATCAAAACACCGAAGCACCCTTTATCCGTTTCATGCTCGGAACAACCCTGGCCGCCTACCGACAGCTCGAGCAGCGTACCTTAATTGAATCAAGCACTCGTCCCATGTCGAAGCAAGCGCGCATCGCTGTTCTATTTCAACAGAGACCCGGCGTCATTAAGAAATCCGACATCCGGTCCA
>DBFBEA010000012.1:0-21038 GCA_048248475.1 Collinsella sp.
AGGGGACATCGACTGCGAGCTCGCGCGCGACCTGGCGACGGAATGCGTGGCCGAGCGCGCCTTCGAGCCGATCGGGGATAAAACCATAGCCCGCGCCAAAGAGCTCCTCGTCCACTGCGCGCGCCTTATCGTGTGCCCCGCCGCCTTCGGCACCATAAACGCCCGCAACGCAGAGCTCGTCGAGTTTGCACGCTCGCATGGTATCGAGGTCATGCGAGCGTGCGAAGGCGCATCGGAGGATTCCAAAATTGGAGTGGGAAGGATAAACTCGACTTTCTTTTAAGGATCCTCAGGCTACAGCTCCTACGCCGGCAAGGTCTCCAAGGCGCCGGAGAACCTCAGGAACAGGAATTTCCACGCCGACGAGCCCAACTAGGCCTAATCCAAGCGAGATTCCAGACTCGACAGACCATTGAGAGTCAGATCGTTGGCGACCTCAGAGACGCGCTCGATAGGAACCGAGCCGTCAGACAGCGCCCACGTGCGATAGATACCGATAATACCCGACAGCAAAAACGCCAGATAGTAGTCGAACATCTCGTCCTTGAGACCTTGGGGCAGCAGATCGCGCTCAGCAATCTCATGTTCGAGCGGCGCACGAAGACGAGCCATGAAATCATCGAGCGGAATATTCTCGATCAGCTGACGATTGAGCACTAAGTTGTTGCACAGTGCCTCATTAACGGTTTTAAAGAAGGTCGCCGCCGCGCCAAGAGCGCGCTCGCTGGTGTCACCGTCCATAGAAGCAAGCGTTTTCTCGACCGAGTCGACAATCATCTCCACCACATCGACGGCAATGGCATCGAGCAGGCCGTCAACCGTACCAAAGTGAACGTAAAAGGTCTTGCGGTCGACATTGGCCTCGCGCGCGATGGCACTCACCGTAATGTCTGCCAGCGGCTTTTCCATGAGCAGGCGCTCGAAAGCCGAAAGGATGGCATTACGACTGCGAATGATGCGACGATCAAGACGCGGTTTGCTGGTTGCCATGGGCGTGTCCCTTCGATATGCAAGCATTCATCAACAGATGAGAGATAATCTACGTAAGAGGATTATCCCCCATACAGCACAAATATGCCCTGCATCATGAAGAACGCACGACTGCCCTACTGCGACTTGGGATGCTTCTTCTTATTGAGTGCCGACGGAGATACGCGAATACCATCGCCTGTCTGGCGCACATAGGCTTTATGAGCCGGCTTAGCGGTCCCAGAAGCCTTCTGAGCGCGCTTCTTGGGATCAACGGTAACAGCATTCGTGGGGTGCGGCATAGTGGGCGCAGAGGGCGTCTGAGGCGTGCGGCCGAGCTTGCGCATCACACGATCCCAGCGCGCATGGATGCTCTCGTTGTGGGCGCTCTTAAGTCCCAGCAGGGGCGCAGCCAAAATGGTCGGCGCAATAAACGTAATGAGGCGCCACAGCAGATAGCCGGCGGTCGAAGCCGACCCAAAGAAATGACCCAAGAACAATGCAAAGCCGCCCTCAGCGCCACCAGTTCCACCGGGCAGGGGGACCGCAGAGCTCAGCAGCTGGACAAAGGCGCTCGCGGCCATGACCGAGAAAAAGTCGACCTCGTGGTGGCCAAAGGCAAGCATCAGGAAATACGGCACGAGGTAGAAAAACGCGAGTTGCAGCATGGTGATGACCACCGTGAGCAGCATGGAAGAAAAATGTCCGGCCGAAAGCTTGAACTTCTCGGAGAAGGAGTAGATCTCGCCATCGACAAACGTGCGCCATCCCTCGATCTTAGTGGCCGAGACACCAATGCGCTCAAGCCAATTGATGATGCAATGGGCGACGCGCGTGACGGTCTTAGGCATGAGCGCGACGGCGAAGATGCCAAGCAAGATGCAGCAGTGTCCACCAAAGCTAAAGACGCACAGCAGCGTCATGTCGCCATAGCGCTCGGCAAAAAACGGCATGCGAGCAAGCAGTAGGATAGCGCCCCAGGCAACGAGGCCAAACTGGTACACGATAAAACGCGTGAATTGCGTGGCGCCGGCCTCGCCCACGTTTTGGCCGGCCTTGGTCAGGCGATAGATTTGAGCCGGGGTGGAGCCCATCATCATGGGCGTCAGGTTACCAAAGAAGATGCCACTCGCCTCGACCGAGATCAGGTCGCGGATGCCGACGGGCGAATTGGGATCGAGCCAGACGGCGATCGCATAGGCCACAATGCCAAAGAACAGGTACATGAACATGCAAAGACACGCGACAACGAGCCATGACGCCTGGACGCTCGACATAGCGGCCCAGAACTGCCCCATCTGCCCGGTTACCACCAGATAGACGATATAACCTACCAGCACGACGCCGATAAAGATGGCGCCGCGGCGTGCGCTCTTATTGTCATCTCCGCCCGAGGCCTCAACCTCGACCTGGGGCTTAGACGTATGCTGAGAGGACTCCGTCATGAGACTCCTTCTAACAGTCAAAATATCTTGGATATTGTACCCGTAAGGGCCATAGGCAGAACGCAAAGCTCTGGTTCAAACGGGAATTGCAGACGGTTGTTTGAAAATAAAAAAACCCGGCCTTCCATAGGAAGTCCGGGTATCAGATGCGTGGTAGCCCGTACCAGATTCGAACTGGTGATCTCCGCCTTGAGAGAGCGGCGTCCTAAACCGCTAGACGAACGGGCCACATGACATCTGCACTGCCGTGCTGCGAAGAAATATATTACGGGACAAAAAACGTCAGCGCAAGAAGAAATTCCAAATTGCCGAAAAATTGTCGGCAGGTTATGGAACACGCAGGTAAACTAGGTAGCTAATTCAAGTTGAGATGGACCAAAAGAGCTTCGCGATCGTTGGGAATGTTGTCTTCGATCACGGCGTCGAGGGCGGAGTTGAGAAGCTGCCCCAGTTCCGGCCCGGGCTTGACTCCGGCACGGATCAGGTCGCCGCCGTTGATGGCGAGCATCTTGAGCGTATAGGGCTCCCCCGCCCTCAGCAGCTCGTGCGCCATCGCGCGCATCTCCTCAATCGTCTCGACGTAATAGAAGCACGACGGGGCCTTGCCAAGTGTGTCGGCACGCTTAAGGTCCATGAGCTCGTCAATCAGGCGGGCCGTGTCGACGCCCTCACCCGAAAGCGCGCGCATCATATTGAGCAGACAGGAGCGCTCGGGGCGCAGCGGCTTGTCATGGTATTTGATGAGCAGGCACACGTCGCGCACCAAGTCGTGCGAGAGCGCCAGGCGATCCATAATGACGCGCGCCTTCTTGGCGCCGAGCTCGGGATGACCGTAGAAGTGTCCGCTACCGGCATGGTCGACCGTGAAGCACTCGGGCTTGGACACATCGTGCAAAAACGCCGCCCACATAAGGCTCGACGATGGCGCGACGCCGTCGCACAGCGCCAGCTCCCCTGCCACCGTCAGCACACGGGCGATATGCTCGTAGACGTTAAACGCATGATAGACACTTCGCTGATCAAACCCGCGACCCGCTGCCAACTCGGGCACAGCGGCGCAGATGAGCTCAGGGTAGCGCAACATGGCGTCTCCCCCGTGACCGGTCGAAAGAATGCCCTCGAGCTCAATACCCACACGCTCGCGCGCCACGGCATCGAGCAGCGGCGCGCACTCGGCAAGCGCACGCTTGGTCTCGGGCTCAATCATAAAGTCCAGGCGGCAGGCAAAGCGCACCGCGCGCAGCATGCGCAGGGCGTCCTCGTTAAAGCGACGCTTGGGATCGCCGACAGCGCGAATCAGCTTGCGCTCCAAGTCACCCTGGCCGTCGTAGCGGTCGACAAGCCCGCGCTCGGGATGCCAGGCCATGGCGTTGACGGTAAAGTCGCGGCGCGCCAGATCGTCCTCGAGCGAGGCGGCGCGCTCGACGCTCTGAGGATGGCGCCCATCGGTATAGAAGCCATCCAGACGGTACGTGGTGACCTCGATACGCTCGCCATCGGAAATAGCCGTGATTCCGCCAAATTTAATGCCCGACTCCACAACCACGATGCCGGCGGCCTCGAGCGCCGCCTTGGACTCCTGCCACAGGCCGTTACAGCACATATCAACATCGTGGCTGGGGCACCCCATCAGGGCGTCGCGCACCCAACCGCCCACGTACCAAGCCTCAAGACCAGCCGCCTCAAGCGCGCGCAGGACGCGCAGGGACGCATCGGACGGTTGAGTACCGTTGAGCGAAACATTGCACATGCCTATGGCCTCCTGCGACTATCAAATTGGCTATCGATTGCGTCTGCAAGAAGTCTAGCAAGAAACAGCCTCCACTGCACACGCAAGTCCGATAAACAAAAACGCATCCGTCCTAGTCTAAGACGGATGCGAAATAATCAAACTATTCAGACAAGGTGCCGGAACTAGCAGACCTGGCGAACCTCGATGTGCTTCTTATATTCGTCCACCTTGGCAAAATCACCCAGACCGGGGCACTCGACCACGTTGGCGCCAGTGGCCATCGAAAGGCACAGGGCGTCCCCGACGCGCTCGGGGGCGTCGTGCCACACGGACAGGAAGGCAGCGAGCGAGGAATCGCCGGCGCACACCGTCGACAGCAGCTTGACGTCGAAGGTGCGGTTGGCAAACCAGATATGCTCGCCGTTGGAGAAGTACGCACCGGCGCCACCAAGGGTCAGCAGCACGTTCTTGGCGCCCTTGGCGTGCAGCTCGGCCATAGCGCCCTTGACGGACTCGTCGTCGCCACCGCTCACCTTGATGCCAAAGATGTCAAGCAGCTCGTCGTCATTGGGCTTGATCAGCAGTGGCTCCAGAGCAATGAGGTCTGCCAGCTGATGGCTCGAGATGTCGAGGACGAACTCGGCCCCCTTGGCCTTGACACGGCGCAGGACCTCGGCCAAGAAGCCCTCGGAAGTGTTGGGAGGCAGCGAGCCGCTGATGACCAGGCAGGTCATGTCATCGAGCGAATCGATAAGTTCAAACATCTCCTGCTCGTTGGCCTCATTGATGGCGGCACCGGCATTGACCATGTTGTACTCGGTGTCGGGACCGGCGTTGAGGAACACATTGACGCGCGTAATACCGTCGGTCCACACGGGCTTGACGGGCACGCCCAGGGCCTCGGCGCCCTTAACGATAAACTCACCCGAGAAGCCGGCGAAGAAACCCAAGATCGTGGTGTCGACACCGTAGTGGTCAAGCGTAAACGAGACGTTGAGGCCCTTGCCGTTGGGCGTGTAGACGGCGTTGCGGGTACGCGTGACGGTGTTGGCAGCAAGGCCGTCGCAGGCGATGTTGTAGTCGATGGCGGGATTTGCAGTGAGCGTGTAAATCATGAATGTTCCTTTCACGAAGCAACGTGTTGATGAAAGTATATTCCACGCATCGGTAAAAGGCTAGGACAACTCGGTGAACGGTGTGGAAGCGATGAAGTACGGCAGGACACCTCTCCCCCATGGCGGAACAAAAAAGGCGCCCCGGCCGAAACCGGGGCGCCGCATGCGCACGAATATGTCGCGTTTCGATTACTGACGATCGAGCTTGCGGACAGCAACGCGCTTGCTGTACTCATCGACGTGACCGAAGTCGCCAATACCGACAGACTCGGCAACGTTGGCGCCGGTGGCCATAGCAAGCTTCATGGCCTCCTCGACGTTGTCGCGATCCCTGTACCACTTGTGCAGGAACGCAGCGAGGGTGCAGTCGCCGGCGCAGACGGAAGAAACCAGCTTGATGTTGAACTCACGCTTGGCGTACCAGATGTCCTCGCCGTTGGAGAAGTAAGCGTCACCGCGGCTACCACGGGTGAGCAGCACGTTCTGAACGCCAGCGTCGTGAGCCATCTTCATGGCAACGCGGACCTCGTCGTCGGTGTCGACCGGCACGCCGAAGATGGCCTTCATCTCGTGATGGTTCGGCTTGATGAGCAGCGGCTTCTTGTGAGCGAGCTCCTTCAGCTTGTCGGAGGACAGGTCCAAGACGACGTCGGCGCCACGAGCCTGAGCGTGCTCCATGACCTGAGCCAGGAAGTCGGGCGTAGCTTTGGGAGGAACGGAGCCGGAGACGATCAGGCACTCAAGATCGCCCGCGGTATCCAGGATGTTGTAGAGCTCCTCCTGGTGCTGCGGCGTAATAGGAGCACCCGGGTTCAGGATGCCGTACTCGTGCTGGCCATCGTTGACGTAGGTGTTAATGCGCGTGATACCGTCGGTCCAGACCGGGCGGCAGAGGCAACCCAGGTTCATGACCTCCTCGACGATAAACTTGCCCGTGAAGCCGGCGAAGAAGCCAAGCGCGACGGTGTCGACGCCCATCTTCTTAAAGGCGAAGGACACGTCGAGGCCCTTGCCGTTAGCCGTGTAGCTGGCCGAGCCGGTGCGGACGTTCTCGTCGGGCTCGAGCGGAGAGCTCGAAACCGTCATGTCGACAGCCGGGTTAGCGGTTAGCGTGTAGAACATTTACAGTACCCCCTGTATATGTGAGGGCCGCGTGGCCGGCCCATTCCAACCACGCGGTTACCTCTGATACCAAATTAGCGAGCTGCGGACTCGAGCAGTGCCTTGACCTCGGCAGCGGTGTTGCAGGCGAGCGCCTTCTCGGCGAGCTCGTCGCACTCGGCCTTGGTCCACTGACTGATGGTCTTGCGGGCGCGCAGGATCGACGGAGCGCTCATCGAGAACTCCTCCAGGCCCCAGCTGATCAGCAGCGGCTCGAGCAGCGGATCGGCAGCGGCCTCGCCGCACATACCGACCATGATACCGGCCTTCACACCGCTCTCGATGATGTTCTTGAGCGAGCGGAGCACGGCGGGATAGTACACCTGGTACAGGTTGGAGATGGTGTCGTTGCCACGGTCGGCGCACATGGTGTAGCCGATCAGGTCGTTGGTGCCGATGGAGAAGAAGTCGGCGACCTCGGCCAGACGGTCTGCGAGCAGCGAAGCGGCAGGTGTCTCAACCATAATGCCGACCTCGATGTTCTCGTTGAACTTGCGACCCTCTTCGGTCAGCTCGGCCTTGCACTGCTCGACGAGCTCCTTGACAGCCAAGACCTCCTCGACGCAGGTGACGAGCGGGATCATAATCTTGACGTCACCGAAGGCGCTAGCGCGCAGCAGAGCGCGGAGCTGGACCTTGTACTGGTCGGGATTGGCCAGGCAGTAACGCACGGCGCGGAAGCCCATGAAGGGGTTGTCTTCCTTGACCATATGCAGATACGGAATCTCCTTGTCGCCACCCACATCGAGCGTACGGATGATGACCGGAGCACCCTTGAGCGCGCTGGCGACCTTACGGTAGGCGTTGAACTGCTCCTCCTCGGAAGGAAGCTCGGCAGAGTCCATGAACAAGAACTCGGAGCGGAACAGACCGATGGCCTCGGCGTCGTGATCGAGCGCGTTGGGCACGTCATCGGGGTTACCGATGTTGCAGGCGATGATCTTCTTGATGCCATCGGCAGTCACGGACGGCTTGCCACGGAAGGCCTCGAGGGCTGCCTTCTCGGCAGCGAAGGCCTCGGCCTTGGCGGTGTAGGCAGCGAGCGTCTCCTCGTCGGGATCGGCCTCGACGATACCCTTGCCACCGTCGACGACGACGGTCATACCGTTGCGCAGCGCGGTGCAGCTGTTGGAAACCGAAAGGACAGCCGGGATCTCGAGGGCACGCGCAATGATCGCGGAGTGCGACGTGCGGCCACCGGTCTCGGTGACGATACCGGCAACGTGGGCCTTATCGATCGTGGCGGTCATGGACGGCGTGAGGTCGTGCACGACAACGACGGTGTTCTCGGGCAGGACGGAGAGGTCGACGACCTCCTTGCCCAGCAACTCGGCCAGAATACCGGTACGGATGTCGGCGATGTCGGCCGCGCGCAGACGGAACATCTCGTCGTCCATGGACAGGAACATGTTCTCGAACATGGTCGAGGTGTCCATGAGCGCCTGCTCGGCGCAGGTACCGCCGTCAATGGCGGCGTTGATGGCGTCGGTCATGCCCGGGTCCTGAGCCAGGACAATGTGTCCGCTCATGATCTCGGCCTCGGCCTCGCCCACCGTCTCCTTCATGTGGTCGGCCTGAGCCTGGGTCTTCTCGCAGAAGACCGAAAGAGCGGACTGATAGCGCTCCTTCTCTGCTGCCGAATCAGCAACCTCATGCGGCTCAAACGTCAAGTCGGGATCGACGGCGACCATGACGGTGCCGATACCGATGCCCTCGGAAGCGTTGACTCCCTGATACATTCCCATTCCTCTCTCCGTGTCATGTGATAAAGCGTTTTGCCATATCCATGACAAAAGAGCGCAGTTACCTTACAACAGGTCACTGCGCCCCCAAATATGAACTTAGTTGTTCAACATGCGACCCGTTTGAGTTCTACTCGCCAAGACCGCTCTTGATGAGCTCGATGGCAGCAGCCAGAGCCTCGGCCTCGTCAGCGCCGTCACACTTGACCTCGACCTCGGTGCCGCAGGGGATACCAGCAGCCATGAGGGCCATCGGGGACTTGCCGTTGACCTCCTTCTCGGGGGTGACGACCGTCACGTCACAGGCGTACTTGCCCATGGTGGAGGCGAACAGACCAGCCGGACGCATGTGCAGACCCTGAGGATTAACGAGGGTAGCCTTCTCAGAAACCATAGTTGACTCCTTTTTTGTGTTTAACCCCTGTCATGTATGTGGCAGGAGTCAGATTCACGACGTTGTTTATATTAACTCACATCAAACGGTTTTTCATTATGTTTCGGACGAATTGTTGGACAGATGTGTTTGTCGTCCGCTTGCTCGCCCACAGGGGGCCGGGCGCGGCCAGTGAGATTTCCTGCTCTACAGTCCTGCTCGCACGAAGAGCACATTAAGTGCTCTTCGGCTCGTGCGGAACTCGCGATAAATCTCACAGGCCGCGCACGGGCCCCTGTGGGCGAGCAAGCTGCGGAAACTCGGTCGGTCCAGAGCAATATCATGCAAACGGAAATCTGGCTGATGATCTGTTCGCGACAAAGACTCGATAGGTAGCCCCCTCTATGCCCTTTTGTAAGTTGCGGTGAAATAGGGACTGAATTTGGGGTTGAATCGTTTAAACAGTCCCTATTTCACCGCAACTTATGGGAGGGGTAGAAAAAGGCGGAGGCCCTGGAGAGGGTCTCCGCCTTATATACAGGGGGCGATGCTATTCGCGTGTTGCGGGATTAGACCAGACGGGCGTTGATCGTCTTGGCGATCTCGGCGGCGTCGGTGGAACCCTTGACGGTGGCACGGAAGTCCTCGTCCATAAGCGCCTCGGCGACCTTGGACAGGATCTTGAGGTGCGTGGTTCCAGCCTGAGCGCCCGGGATGAGCAGGGCGATGGCAACGTTGACGGGAGCGCCGTCCATGGTGTCCCAACCGGTCACGCCGGACTCGTCCTTGACGACGATGACGGCAGCCTCGGTAATGGCGTCGGACTTGGCATGCGGGATGGCGAAGCCCTCCATCATGCCCGTGGTGCCCTCGGCCTCGCGGGCCAGGAAGGCGTTCATCACGGCGTCGGCGTCGCTGGCGATACCGGCCTTGACAGCCTGGTTGGAAACGAAGCTCAGAGCCTCGTCACGAGAAGCGAAGTCCTCGGCGACAAAGACGTTCTCGACCTTCACGAAGTCAGCAGCCTCGGCCTTGGGGGCCTCGACGGCAGCGGCCTTGGGGGCCTCAACCGGCTTGGTTGCAGGAGCGGGCTTCTGGTTCTTCTCGAAGTCGTACTTCTTGAAGGCCACGAACAGGATGCCACCGACCACAGCGCCGATGAGGATCGCGAGGACCCACAGCGGACCGTTCTCGACAACGGGCAGGACCAGGAAGCCGCCGTGAGGCGCCGGATCGTGAACGTTGAAGAAGATGGTCAAGATGGAAGCGATGGAAGAACCGAGCATCATGATGGGCATAACGGGCCAGATGTTCTTGGTCATGAACGGAATGGCGCCCTCGGTGATGTGGGTGCAACCAAGGATGAGGTTGACGATACCGGCGTCATGATCCTCCTGGCTGAAGTACTTCTTGCCGACAACGACGGCGAAGGTGGTGATCAGCGGCGGAACGATGCAAGCGGCGGAGACGGCAGCCATGAAGTTGGTGCCGAAGTTGTAGGTCTCGGTGCCGACGCCAGCTTCGAGAGCGGTACCGAGCAGGAAGGTGCCAGTAGCGTAAGCAGCCTTGTTGACCGGGCCGCCCATATCAAAGGCGCACATGCAGCCGATGGCCAGGCCAAGGATCACCGGACCGGAGTTACCGAGGCTCTGCAGGAAATCCATCATGCCCTGGTTAATGGCAGCCATGGGGCCGGAAATACCGAGCATGACCAGACCGACGATGGCGGTAGAGCACAGCGGATACAGGAAGATTGCCTTCAGGCCATTAAGGCTCGCAGGAATTTTAGAGAAAACCTTCTCGAGCAGCAGGATGACATAGCCAGCGAGGAAGCCGCCGACGATGCCGCCTAGGAAGCCAAAGCCCACACCTGCGCCACCGGCGTCGATCATGCCGGTATCGGCGTTAACAGGCAAGCCCTGGATGGCAATCATACCGGCGACGAAACCGGGGACGAGCGCCGGGCGCTTGCCGATGGACTCGGCGATGTAAGCGGAGAGCACCGGAACCATGAGGTTCATGGCGATACCGCCGATAATCTTGAGCATCGCGGCAAAGCTGTTGTAGTCGGCAGCCGTCGAATCAAAGGACGTGATGCCCCACAGGAACGAAATGGCGGTCAGAACACCACCGGCAACGACGAAGACCAGCATGTGGCTGACGCCGTTCATGAGGTGCTTGTAGATGACGTGACCGATGGACTCCTTCTCCTCGACCTCGTCCTCGACATCGGCGGCAGCGGCAACCGTGTCGTCGCCCTTGGCGGCGAGCGCGCGGTCGATCAGCTTACCAGCAGCCTCGACAGACAGGGCCTTGGAAACACCAACGGAAACCATGGGCTTACCGGCGAAACGCTCAGCCTGGACATCCTTATCGGCTGCGACAACGACGGCCTTGGCACCGGCGATCTCGCTCTTGGTGAGCTCGTTCTCGACGCCGACCTGGCCATGAGTCTCGACCTTAATGGTCAGACCTCGCTCGGCAGCAGCCTTCTCCAGCGCCTCCTTCGCCATGAAGGTGTGCGCAATGCCGGTCGGGCAACCGGTCGCGGCGATGATGTCAAACTTAGCCATGTGTCCCTCCTTCTTGAGTACAGCGCCCGCGGGCGCTCCCCTACACGCGCTTCGATGCGCGTTTTTCCACACTTGAAAGATACCAACCTACCGTCCGCGTGAGAAGAGACAAGGCGCAATTCTCCGGTGAAAGGTTCTTTCATAACCGTAAACGGCAAGTGAAAGTTTACCATCAACACTTGAAACGGCAAGGTGTATCTTGTAATTGAAAATGCCCGTATACTATGGCATTGCAAATCAAGCTAGATTTTCATGCCAACCAGGAGCCATCCATGACCGATAGTAGCAAGAGCGCACTTTCCCTCATTAGTACCCATCAGGGATACAGCGAGTCCGAGCAGCGCATTGTCGACTATATATTGGAGCACCAGTCCGAGGCGCCACGCCTCACGGCCGCTCAGCTCTCGCGCGCTGCCGCCACGTCCGAGGCGACCGTTTCGCGTTTCTGCCGCAAGCTGGGCTTTGGCAGCTTCCGCAGCTTTCAGTTTTCGTTGGCGCGCGACTTAGAGAGTCAGCGCAACGAGGGCCTGACCGACGAGGTTTCACTCGACAACATGGAGCAGAGCCTTAAAAATATCCTCGCCGCCAAGGTGAGTGAGCTTAATGCGACCATCGACGGCATTGATCACGACACGTTGGCCGCAGTTGTACACGCGCTTAAGAATGCCGGCGTTATTGAGTTCGCCGCCGTGGGCAATACAAACGCGGTCGCGCTCGACGCGACATTTAAGTTTTCGCAGCTGGGCCTGCGCTGCATGACGAGTACCATTAGCGAGACATCAATCGGCTTTGCGCTCACGTTGCGCCCGGGTGACGTCATCGTGCTAATCTCAAACTCCGGCAAATCGCGCCGACTGAATCGCATGGCAAAAGCGGCTCGCGACTGCGGCGCAACCGTAGTCGTCATCAGCAGCGACAGCAAATCCCCACTCGCGCGCCTGGCAGACTACACTTTTAATACCGTCAACCACGAAGCGCTACTGACGACGGGCGACTTTGCCTTCTCCAAGATCAGCGCCACGATGATCATCGAAGTCATCTACAACTTCCTGCTGCCCGAGATTGAAGACGCGCGTGAGCATATCAGCTACTACGAGGAGCTCATCCAGCCGGATAAGGTCGTGGAGTAAAACGCGAAGTGGGACAAAAAATTCAGTCTATTTTGTCCCACCAACACCGCTGATACGACCTAACCTCGAGCTTCTTCAAGCATCTGCTTGGCATGCGCCAAGCTCGCCTCCGATTGATCGCCGCTCAGCATGCGGGCGATCTCGGAGGTACGCGCTTCGCCGATTACCTCGTCCAAATGCGTCTGGGGAACATCGCCCGGTTCCTTGCTGACGACATAATGCTTGTCAGCCATGACGGCGACCTGCGCCAAGTGGGTTACGACAATCACCTGATGCGTAGCGGCGAGATCTGCCAGCACGCCCGCGAGCGCACGCGCCGTGGAGCCACCGACACCAGCATCGACCTCGTCAAACACCAGCGTATCGACACCGTCCGCGTTACCGAGGACAACCTTACTTGCCAACATGACGCGGCTGAGCTCGCCGCCCGACGCAATGCGGCGCAGGGGACGTGGAGTCAAACCGGCACCGCTGCGGTATAGCAGCTCGTAGCTCGAAGGACCAACGGGCGTCCACTCAGCACGGGGAAGATCGCGCGACTCCCAGACGAGCTCGGCGCCGCCCATCTCCAGGCGAGCCATCTGGCGGCCAACCTCGTGACAGAAGCGCGGGGCCGCCGTATTGCGGGCGCGCTTAAGTGCCTTGGCAGCGGCAAACAACTCGCGCTCAGCGCTCCCGAGTGCCTCACGCGCCTTTTTGATCTGTTCATCGCCATCATCGACCAGGGACAGCAGCTCTTGCGAGCGATCGCGCATGGCAAAAACATCGTCCATGGTGGGGCCCCACTGACGCAACAGGCCCTTGAGGTCGGAATACCGCTCACGCATGCGAGCGAGCTCGCGCGGGTCGAAGGCGACGCCATCGCGATAGGCACGAAGCTCGTTCGCGCAATCCTCAAGTGAGATACAGGCATCCGAAAGCGCATCGGCAATGTCGCCCAGTTTGCGATCGACGGTAGCCATTCGGGAAAGCTCCGCCACGGCACTGTTCACGGCATCGAGCGCTCCCCCTTCGGCGGCAAGCGATGCATGGGCATCGTTAGCCGTGGCAACCAGTACCTCGGCATGTTCGGAGCGCGGCAGCAGTTCCTCGAGTTCCTCATACTCGCCTGGCTTGGGGTCGACCTCGCCGATACGCTCGAGGGCAAAACGCGCTTCCTCGACGCGACTCCCCTGCGCACGCGAGGCCTCCTCGACGCGACGGACCTCCTTGGCAGCCGCGCGCGAGGCTTTAAAACAGGCGCGGTACACATCCAGCGCCTCAAGCGCAGAGCGCCCCGCCCAGGCATCGACCATCGCAACGTGATGCGCCGGATCGAGCAAGCGCTGGTGCTCGTGCTGGCCGCACAGATCCATCATCACACCAACGCGCTCCGAAAGCTCGCGCACACTGGCGATGCGGCCGTCAATCTTCACGCGGCTGCGGCCCTCGGCAGAAAGGCTGCGCTGGACCGTGAAGCCTTCCGTGTCGTGCGGGCCGTCAAACAGCCGCGCCTCGACGCTCGCCAGCGCCTCGCCCTCGCGCACCGTCGACGAATCCGCGCGCTCACCCAAAATAAGCTTGAGCGCCGAGAGCAGCGCAGTCTTGCCAGCGCCGGTCTCACCGGTCAGGACAGTCAGGCCGGCACTCGGCACCAGCGTCGCCTCGCGAATGAGTGCAATGTTAGAAACCTGCAGCTCATCGATCATGACGGACTCCGTAGAATACGCGGCTCACCGAGTTATAGAAGCTCTCGGGGCCGTAATCCAGCAGCAGCACATCACCGGGCCCACGACGCACCGCCACGCTCTCAACGGTGCCCTCACAGGTAATAAACTGTCCATCGATAGCGATCGCCGGAACGCTCGGACGGTCATCAGACATAAAGATTTCGACGACATCACTCGGCGAAGTCAAGAAGGCACGGGCCTGAATGGTGTGCGGCGCAATGGGTACGCAGACCATGCCCGTATAGTCGGGGCTCACGATGGGGCCACCGGCGGAAAGCGCGTAGCCCGTAGAACCAGTCGCCGTCGAAACGACGACACCGTCACCGCGTAGGCGGTCGATATGGTGACCGGACACCGTGATGTCAAACTCGACCATATCGGACAGGGGGCCGCGCGTAAGCGCCATGTCGTTGAGGGCGAAGGTGCGCACGACATCCTTCGTACCGTCTTCGCGCACGGACACGATATCCGCGGCGATGGTAGCGCGACGGCTCACATGCAGCTCGCCGGAAAGGGCATCACTCACGACCTTAAGAATGTCGCGCTCCTCGGGACTCGCAGCAGTTAAAAAGCCCAGGTGACCATAGGAAAGACCGAGGATAGGAATCTCGCGATGGTTGAGGATGCGGGCAGCGCGCAGCAGCGTGCCGTCGCCGCCGAGCGTAATGACCAGATCGGAGCCGTCAATATCAGGCGTGCTTTGAATCTTCGATCGCTGGTCGGCAGCCCATGCGACCTCATAGCCCTGGCGCGTCAGCCAAAGCTCGAGCATCAGGCCGCTCTCGACCGCCTCTTGCTTGTAGTAATTGGGAACCAGAAAGACCTTCATAGCGTTGCAGCTTTCTCGCTCAAAACCAATACCTGGGATTGCAGCTCATCGTCGGTACGTTCACCGGGGGCAAATCTCGTGCCGTACAGGAAAAACTCAACGTTGCCCTTGGCACCATGAATGGGTGACACGCACACATCGACCGGGAACAGGCCCTTGGCAGCAAAGAGTCCAACCGCCGCCACGAGTGTATCGCAGCGCACGACGGGATCGGTCACAATGCCGCCCTCGCCCACCAGCGCCGCCGGAGCCTCAAACTGCGGCTTTACGAGCGTGCAGAATGCACCCGTAGGAGCCAGGCACGCCAGTACCGCATCGATAATGTTCGAGATGCTGGTAAACGAGACATCGCACACAGCCAGGTCGATGGTGCCGGCATAGCCAAGCTCAGGCAGCTGCGTCACGTTTGTGCGCTCATGCAACGTCACGCGATCGTCCTGACGCAACGACCAATCGAACTGGGCGCGACCCACGTCCACCGAGACAACTGTCGCAGCTCCACGCTTAAGCAGACAATCGGTAAAGCCGCCGGTAGAGCAGCCCACATCCAGACAGGCAAGGCCCGTCGGATTGATGCCAAACGCATCAAGCGCGCCTTCGAGCTTAAGACCGCCGCGGCCAACATAGGGAATGCGCCCCTTCACGTGCAGCGGCAGCCCCGGGATCACCTTAAGGCCCGGCGAAGTCAAGCGCTCGCCGCCACTCGAGACCAAGCCGGCCATAAGAGTGCGAAGGGCATCCGCGCGATCGGCGCAGATGCCCTGTGAAATCAGTTCGTCATCAAGACGCACACGTTTCATGAATGCCATCAACCATTCGTATCCGGAGATGCGGCCTAGCTATCCTGGGATTCGTTTGCCGCATCCTCATCGTATTCCTGCTCGAGCTTGTCGGCTTCTCGCGGCGTAAGCTCAAACTTGTCGACCATATCGACCGCGCGGGAGCCCAGCTCAATCGCCTCGTCAAACAGATCGAGTGAACGCTCCAAGGAGGTATCCTTGGAGCGAACGGTAGCGATGATCTGGTCCAGACGGTCCGAAATCTCGTCAAAGTTGCGGACAGAACCCTCTGGCATGGCTACTCCTCGACGGAGTCGACGACAGCCTCGGCAGCGTCCGCATCCTCGGCAAGTACACCGGCGGCAGCCTGAGCGGCGGCGACCTTTGCGGCAGCCTCTGCAGCCTGCGCCTCCTCGCGAGCGCGGTCCTCGGCCAGCAGCTCTTGGTACAGGTCCTCGCCCGGCAGCTCCTCGCTGCGAGCGATCTTGCCCAGCACACCATTGACAAACGACGCGGACTGATCGGTGCCATAGGCCTTGGCAAGCTCGACGGCCTCGTTGATCACGATGGCGTCCGAGACCTCCTCGTCGGTGAGGAAGCGCATCTCGTAGACGGCGATACGCAGCAGGTTGCGGTCGGCGCCGGGCATGCGCATAAGATCCCAGTTCTTGGCGACGGCGCGCAGGGCACAGTCGATGCGATCGATATGCTCGTAGGCACCACGGCAAAGCTCCAGCGCATAGGGGTCGAGGGGGCCCTTCGAGATCAGGAAATCGCCCTCGAGGACGCGCTCGAGCGGGCTGTCCGTGGCCTCGGCCTGAAACAGCAGCTGCAGCGCCTGACTGCGGGCAAGCGTACGCCCGCGATAAACCTTAAGGCTCAAAGGTTACTCCTTGGGGAAAACGAGGCCATCGATGCAAACGTCAACGCGCTCGACCTCAACGCCCACCTGAGCATCGATAGCGGCGACCACGGCGGCGCGAACGGCCTCGGCGAGTTTCTTGAACGGATAGCCAAAGAACACCACGACACGCACGGTGAGTGCGAGCTTGTCGCCGACGACCTCGGCCTCGACCGCCGGCTCGGAAGCCGGGGCCTTGGACGAGAGCATCATGGAGACAAGGTTGGTGGCAAGGTCCTTGACGCCAACGGAGGCGATACCCTCGACATCCGACACGGCGCGCGAGACGATGGCGGTCAGAACATCGGGCGAAATGCCGATGCCGTCAATCTTGATTTCCTGGGGCATGAGTCCTCCTAGAAGAGTTGGTTGCTAGACGCGGGAGACGAACTTGCCGTCGCGGGTGTCAACCTTGATGACCTCGCCCTCGTTGAGGTACATGGGGACCTGGATGACAGCGCCGGTGTCAATCGTGGCCGGCTTGGTGGAACCCTGGACGGTGTCGCCCTTAAAGCCCGGGTCGGTCTGGACGATGGTGGTCTCGATGAACATCGGCGGCGTCACGCCCATGAGCTCATCGTCGGCGAAGAGCAGCTGGCAGATGTCGTTCTCGCGCAGCCACTTGGAGTTCTCGCCCACCATGTCCTCGGGAACGGGAACCTGCTCATAGGTCTCATTGTCCATGAAGATGTAGTCGGCGCCATCGTTGTAGAGGTACTGGAACTCACGGGTGGTGAGCATAACGCTCTCGAACTTGGTGCCAGCGTTGCAGGTGTTCTCGACGACGCGGCCGCTCTTGATGTCGCGGGTCTTGTAGCGCACAAACGCGCCACCCTTGCCCGGCTTGACATGCTGGAACTCGACGATGGTGTAGACCTTGTCCTTGATGCGGAGACCGAGGCCGTTCTTGAAGTCGGCGGTAGAAATGGTAGGCATAGCGACCTTTCTTGTTATGGGCAGAACGCACAAGCGTCCAAATTACATACGACCGAAATTATACACTTGCTGACGGCGCCTGCGGCGAGCGCATAAAAAGAGAACGCGGGGCGTCCGAATCGATCCGGACGCCCCGCCCCAAAAATCTATCGAAATGGGCTAGCAATCGATGACGTGCAGGTCGTGCGGGGTCTTGGTGAAGGGCTCGTAGCCGTTCTCGGTGACCACGCCGTAGTCCTCCAGACGCACGCCGCCCACACCGGGCAGATACACGCCGGGCTCCATGGTGATAACCGAGCCGACCTCGATGGTGTTCTTGCTGCGGTTGAAGTTGGGCAGCTCATGGATGTCGATGCCCACGCCGTGACCCAGACCATGGTTGTAATAATCGCCATAGCCGGCATCGCCGATAATCTTCTTGGAAAGCTTGAAAATGTCGTTGCCCTCGACGCCCGGATGGATGGCAGCGACGCACTCCTCGTGCGTACGGCGCACGAGCGCGTACAGGTCGAGCTGCTCCTGGGTAGGCTCGCCCATCACGACAGTGCGTGTCATGTCGGAGCGATAATCGCAGTAGCCCGCGCCGTAATCCATGAGGACAAAGTCGCCCTTCTCGATCACGCGGTCGCTCGGGACGGCATGCGGGTTGGCGGTGTTGGGGCCGCTCGCCACGATGGAGCCGAAGGCAAGGCTGTCGGCGCCGTTGGCGAACATAAAGTTCTCGAGCTCGTTGCGAACCTGCTTCTCGGTCATACCAGGCTTAATAAAGCCGAGCATGTGCTGGAAGGCGGCGTCAGTGATCGACTGTGCATGGCGCATGAGCTCGATCTCCTCGGCATCCTTGATGGCGCGCATCTTGCGGATGTCGTCGTGCATCAGCGGCAGCATGCAGGCGACGGAACGGTCCTCCAGGCCGCGCTGAATACCCTGGTAGAAGTTGATCTGCATGTCGTCCTCGACAGCGCAGACGCGGCACTTGTTGGCTGCGATCTTGCCGGCGACCCAACCGGGGATGGTGCCCTCGTCCATGTCGTAGACCCAGGGGCTGCCGGCGGGCGTGTTCTCCTCAAAGCTGTTGAGGTAGCGCGAGTCGGTATGGAACAGGCACTGGTCGGCCGTAATAAACGCCGCGTGCGGGAACTCGAAGGTGTAGTCGAAGACGCCCTTCACGCCCGTGAGCCAACGAAGATTGGCCTCGTCGCGTACCACGATAGCGTCATAGCCGCGCTCGACCATCAGGGCACGGACACGTTCGATACGACCGGCAGGACCGGCAGCAAACTCAGACATGCAGATTCCTTTCTTGTTGTCTCTATATAGACGGAACGGGTCTCAACCGAACGACGGAATCGCATAAGATCCGCAACCGATTGAAAACCCGCCCCTCAACATGATACGAAAGACGATGGAAGTCAATAAATCTTAGAGAAGTTCTTTGCGAGAAGCCAAGTAGGCATGAGCATGGCGCTCAAGAACCTCGTCCTCGACGCTCGTTAGGCGAATGGCGCCGAGTGCCGCGGGCAGCGGCAACATACTGCGGTTCGAGCGGGCGAACTGCTGCCTGCGGAACTCCTCGATAAACGCGGTGGGGTCCAGGTCGAAGGCAAGTTCCTCGATGCCAAAGTCCTCCAGGCAGTCATCGACCTCAAAGACGTAATCGATATCAAAGTCGCAGGCATCATGTGCTAGGCGCGCCTCAAAGCGCATGCCCTCGGATAACAGCTGATAGGCAGGGACCTGCGAAGCGGCATCGCCCAAGCAGGCGCGCAGGGTACGCTCCCCCGTCTTGCCAAAATCGAGCGCATGGCGAGCGCTCGGGTTCGTGGCCATCAGTACGTCCTTACGGGCAGTCTGAGACCATTGAACGGCATTGACGAGCGCGACCTCCTCGCCCGCGAGAATCTCGGGGACGGTCTCAGTAAACTGATTCCAGCGGGACTTACTGCTCGAAAGCATGGTGCCAACAAGCACCACAAAGCCGAGCTTGAGGTCCTCGGGGTCCGCCTCACGAACAAGGTCGAGGTCACACACGACCAAGCCCGGTTCGGGACGGAACGCGATAGCGGGAAGCGCATTGGCAGACGAGGCGACGAGCGGCTTCATGGTCGTCGCGACCGTGAGCATGGCGTCGAACGTCGTCGGCAGCAACGCGCACTCGGTGCGGCCGCACCACTGATTGGCACACCAGCTAACAACCGAGCAGGTTGCGGCATCGCCAACGGCGACAACCAGATCGTCACAGGTAATGCCGTTGGCAGACAAGGCGCCAAAGATCGCATCGGCATCAGCAAGCGTGGCACCAGCAGGCGAAACCTCGAGGAAGAGCTGTGACACGGCAAAACCGGCGTCGACCAGCGCATGCTCGACGACCTCATCAAAACGTTCTGACGAGGCGGAGTTCCAAACCACCATCGCGCGCTTAGGCTTGCCCACAGCCGAGGCAAACATACGCGACAGCTCATCGAACGCGCCCAATCCGACACGGACATCGACGCTGCGGTTTTGGAAATTGATCAGTTGGCGGCGAATCATAGCAGTCCACGCTCCAAAAGCATCTCGGCACAAAGGTAGGAAACGTCCTCGAAGGACTTGTTGCGAATATCAAGGGTAATATCGGCGGCCTGGCGATACAGCGGACGGCGATGCTCAAACAAGCGCGCGGCATGCTCGGGCGAGCGGAAATCGGGGCGCGTGTCGGACCGACGAATCTGGCGAATCGAATCCTCAAAGTCGCCCTCGAGGTACACGCACGTACCCATTTCGTGCATCAGCTCAATATTCACCGGCGTCTCGACGATACCGCCACCGCACGAAACCAACAGACTGCGCTCGCTTTGGAGCGAACGGAGCGCCGAGGTCTCGAGCTCGCGAAAACGATCCTCACCCTCGGTCTCAAAAATCTCGGTTACCGACTTGCCGCAACGGCGCACGACCAGACGGTCGGTATCGATAAAACGCCGCTTGAACATAGTGCCGACGTTGCGCGCGAGCGTCGATTTGCCCGCGCCCAAAAAGCCGATAAAGAAGATATGGTCGCAGCCGTGTTTGGTGTGCTGGGACATGACGAGACCTATTCCTCGCAGGGAAGGTCGCGCAGGGCCCGGCGCTCAAAGATACGGAAGATCTGCGTATACCACAGGTCCTGCGTGGCCTGCGGCTTTACCAGGATGGTATCGACGCCGGCGAAGTTGCCGCTCCACACGTCCGTGTAGAGCTGATCACCGATCAGCACCGCCTCGTCGGCCGTGGCGCCGAGGCGCTTAAGACCCGCCTTGAGGGCAAACGGTGCCGGCTTCATGGCGTGGCTGATGGCCTCGAGTCCCAGCTCGCGTGCTGATGCCATGACCTGGTCGCGATGCCAGTTGTTGGACACCATGCACAGCTTAAAGCCTTTGGCGCGGGCGGTATCGAGCCAAGCGGAAACCGCGGCGGGAACCTGCTCGGTGTCGCGCGGCACCAGGGTGTTATCGCGATCGAGCAGAATGGCGCGTTTGCCGTCGGCCCACAGGGTATCAAGGTCGATGCGATCGACCGAGGCAACGTAACGTTTGGGGCTAAAAATCCTCATGCTAATTCCAAGACTGTTGATGCTCTTCGTAGGTTTGCGAGAAGTACTCCTCGTCCTGCGTAATGTAGAAATACAG
>DBFBEA010000013.1:0-9778 GCA_048248475.1 Collinsella sp.
AATCCTGGCCCAGCTCAAAGCGCTCGGCGGCGATGCCCTGGCCGAGCGTCTGCAGCAGGCGATGAGCGACTATGTGCAAAAGCAGCTGGCTCCGTATCTGCAGCAGGCTATGGATCAGGTGATGAAGGCAATCAGCGAGCAAATAGCGTCGACGGTATCATCCCAGCTCAAGGCGGGCGCGGCAGGGCTTATGGACCAGATGGCGACGCAGATGTCTTCGAGTTTTGCTAACCTGGCGAGCGCTATGCGCGTGGATGCGAGTGCCTTTGCTCATGCCATCCACTTCAACATGGACGCCGAGGACCTGAGTTCGCTCATGATGAGCTATGCGAAGGCGTCGAAGCTCACCTACGACAACAATCTGACCACGTTGGGCTATGCGGACGAGGCAGACCCCATCTCGGTCAAGATTTTCCCGCGCGACTTTGAGGCCAAGGAGCGCGTGCTCGATCACATCGACGCGTATAACAAGCAGGTCAAAGCCGCCGGCCACGACGAACAAGCCATCTCGTACACCGACTACATGGGCATCATCATGGGTTCGGTGACCGACATCGTGAACACCATCAGCTTGGTGCTCATTGCATTCGTGAGTATCAGCCTGGTGGTGAGCTCCATCATGATCGGCATCATCACGTACATCAGCGTGCTGGAGCGCAAAAAGGAGATTGGCATCCTGCGTGCGATAGGCGCGTCGAAGCGTAACGTGGCCAACGTATTCAATGCCGAGACCTTTATCGAGGGCCTCATCGCCGGCGTCTTTGCCATTGTCGTCGTGGTGCTCGTGAGCTTTCCGGTTAATACCTGGGCGCTTGCGGCCAAACAGGTGCCCAATCTGATGAGCCTGCCCGTGCAGGATGCGCTGGTGCTCATCGCGATTTCGGTGCTGCTGACGGTCGTCGCTGGCCTGCTACCAGCCCGCAGCGCATCCAAGAAGGACCCCGTCGAAGCCCTGCGCTCCGAATAATGTGACAAAGGGGCAGTCCCTTTGTCACATTGAGCGGCTTGTGAATTCGAGGTCTAATACTTTTCCGAGAAGTGAACGAGTCAAAATGGACCCCCGAAGCGTCGACACTTTTGAGATGCAATTTCCTGCGGTTTTGATTGTTGAATCCTGCGGTTTTGGCGTCAGAAAATGTCGATGCATCGGGGGTCCAAAAACGGTCGTTCACTTCTCGGAAAAGTATTAGACCTCGAGATAGAGACGGCGTTTGCGAGCAGAAATCAGAACGTACGCTTCTAGCTCTTCTTTGCAGAGAGCATGAGCCTAATTTCCGGATGGGTGTATTCGTCAAACTCTTCTTTGGGCTCGGTGTCAAAGGCGTAGTATGACCTAATGGATTCGCCCTCCGTCTTGATACTGATTTCTTCATATAGGGAGCCGGCTAAAAATGCCTGCTTAAATTCATCCGACAGGCTGCATGGCGTGAGGAGGCTCGGTGCGGCAACGGAAACGTCCAGCCCATTGAGCGGGGCACAGAGCGTCGCGATATCCTGCTCGGCGCGGGCGAGGTTGTCTGCAAGGCTTGCCCCGGGGTCGATCTGACTGACGTAATCGACGTCCGTGAGCGTGCCGTCTACATCAAAAGAAAGGTAGACATAGGCTGCTTGAGCGCCGAGGTCATTATCGCGTAGATAGCCGATAATGCGGTAGCCGTAGTCGTGATACGACTCGTATGGGTCGTCTGCCGCGACGCGTTCGCACGCGGGCTCCAAGGCATCTTGCGCGATGGCGAGCTGCTCGGCGGCTGCAGCTTTTCTTGCCTGAAGCTCGTTATTTCCCTGGACAAACTGCGGGATGTAGACGCCAAGCAGCACAATGGCGGGCAACACCGCGAGAGCTATGATCTGCTTCTTGACGCTTGGAATCGTCACACCGTATGCGTTTGCCATGGCCTCGGCATTGCTCGCGGTTTCGGCCAGCACGTCTGCCGCCGTGGCGACTGCCCCCACGGCGCCGGCGACCTCGGCGGCACCGCCCAGGTTGCGCGCGAGATCGTTATCGCTGTTCTTGAGCAGGCGGCCGGCAGCTTGCGTGGCAAGCACGCCGGCGACCTCCGCGGAGCGGTCCTTGTTGGTTTGGGCTACCGCAAGTCTGCTCTGCAGCTCCTTCCACTGTTTGCCCTGCATTCCAAAGCGCGGCGCAAGAGCGCAATAGCAAAAGATGGCGAGTTCGATTGCCGTGAGTGCAATGGCGGTATATATGCCCGCGGGTTGGAATTCCTTTTGGTGGAACGCGATATCGTTGATCATTTGGAGCGGCAACATCAACAGGCATGCTGCGAACGACATGACGAGTGCGGTCGCTGCGATCTTGGGGTACGTGCAGTACCGCTGGATGCGTTTCTTTTCTTGTTCGGTGAGCAGCTGCATGGGGCCTCGACTCTCATCGTTTTTCGGGGGCGATGCGCACACACTCTTGAGTATAGATGAGTGGAGGGTGTCTGTTGTTCAAACGTAGTGGTCAACAACGCATTGCTGGTGATCGCTTGATCGTGGGCACCATCTTTTAGAGTATGAAGCCGCTACCAAGGGAAAAGTGGCGAGCGAGGGAGCCGCTGTGAAGCGGCCCCATTTGCTGCTTGTGGGCACCAGTAAATCGGAGGTGAATGGTTTTCCCATCGATTTGTCGATTTTGCCGCGTTAGAGGTATCTTGCTGCGAACTTCTTGAGTTCGGTGTCGCTTGCGTTGTTGAGAATACCGCCGTCGACAATTGTTGCACCCAGAGCGCTTGCCCTAAGGGTCGACGCCGTCTTGCCCATTCCGCTCCCGCCCGAGGTGGCAAACAGGACGATTGTTTTGCCTGTCAGGTCGTAAGACTCGAGGAACGTGTTGACAATCGCCGGCGCCACGTACCACCAGATGGGAAATCCCAAAAAAATGACGTCGTAGTCTTCGATGTGCTCGACTCTGGAGGTTATGGCAGGACGGCAGGAGGGGTCGGCTGCCTCGAGTGTGCTGCGGCTCTGTTTGTCACGCCAGTCAAGGTCGGCGCTTGTGTATGGATTGGCGGGCACAATGGCGAACAGGTCGCTGTCCGCTACACGAGCCAGGCGACATGCAACGTCCTTCGTGGTTCCCGTTGCGCTGAAATATGCCACAAGTGTCTTAGCCAATGGAGTTCCTTTCGTTACTGCGGTTTGTCCTGCATTCGGTTGAGGCGTTGCGTAGCCGGTAGATGAGATAGTCAAGGCGCTCGAGTTTCTGCTGTCCCGAGTGGATATCGTCGAGCAATTCGCGACGATACCGTTTTAGTAGACAAATACGCGCGCAGTCGCTGGCGGCCGAGCTGTACAGCTCGATGAGATCTTCGCTGCAGCCGGCGTCGTGTAGGCCGTCGATGATGCTGTCGTCCATGTCGTCACTTTGCGATTTTGACTTTGGTAGTGCCGGCAAGCGGCTTTTCGCCGGGACGGGCCTTGGGACCAACGAGCGCGTGCGGTTGATAAAGCTCCTCGAGGAAGTCGATCTCGGCGGGGGAGAGCGTTATGTCGAGCGCAGCTACGGCGTCGTCGACTCGCTCGGGCTTGGAACAACCCACGATGGGCGCCTCGACCCCACGCGCCCAGTGCCACGCCAGCGCAATCTGCGCCATCGACACGCCATGATCGGCGGCGACCTTGGCCACGCGCTTAACGACGGGCATGTCGATGGCGCGGTCATGGTCATACTTGTTGGCCATGGTCGTGTCGGTGGTGCCACGTGTGCTCAAGCTTTCCCACGTGGGGCGGCAGAGGTGTCCCGATGCCAGGGGGCTGTATGGCGTAAGGGCCATGTCAAACTGGCGGCACACTGGAATCATCTCCCGCTCGTCCTCTCGGTACAGCAGGTTGTAGTGGCACTGCATGCTCGTAAAGGGCGTCCATCCATGGTCGCGTGCGACGATCTGCAGGTTGTGCAGCTGATAGGTATACATGGCGCTGGCGCCGAGCGCGCGAACCTTGCCCTCGCGCACCAAGTCGTTGAGCGCCTCCATGGTCTCTTCCATGGGAACGTCGTAATCGAAGCGGTGGATGATGTAGAGGTCAAGGTAATCGGTGCCCAAGCGCTTGAGCGAGCCTTCGATCTCACGTTTGATGGCGTCGGCGGAAAGGCCGCCTTCGTTGAAGTGAACCTTGCTAGCCAGCACAACGCTCTCGCGAGCGATTCCCAGATTGCGCAGGGCGGCGCCTATGTACTCTTCGCTCGTGCCAAAGCTGTAGCAGTTCGCGGTATCGATAAAGTTGATTCCGGTGTCGAGCGCGCGTTTGATGACGGCGCGTGTGTCGTCGGGTCCGATGGTCCACTGATGGAAGTCGGGGCTGGCCTCGCCAAAGCTCATACCTCCCAGGCAGAGTTTAGAGACTTTGATGCCGGAATGGCCAAGGGTTGTGTACTGCATGATGCTCCTATTTCTGGTTCTCAACGTCGGGGTGCCAGGCGGCATATTGCGCAAGCTTCTCGGGCGTGCGCTCATAGAACCGTTTCCCGCGATCGAGGGTTGCCATGGCGGTCATGTCGCTATCTGTGAGTTCGAAGTCGAAGACATCGATGTTGTCGGCGATGTGCGTCGGATTCTTGGAGCCGGGGATGACGATATTTCCCTCTTGGATATGCCAGCGCATAATGATTTGAGCAGGCGTTTTGCCATACTTGACAGCGAGGTCGCGCACGACGGGCTCGTCCATGATGCCGCTGTTACCGCGCCCGCCGAGCGGGTACCACGCCTGCAACGCAATGTCGTGCTGGGCGAGCAGCTTCTTCAGTTCGGTCTGCGGGAAATACGGATGGCACTCGACCTGAATAAGGGATGGAACGATCTCGCAATTTGCGAGAAGCTTCTCGATTTCGTTCTCGTCGAAATTGGAGATTCCGATGGAGCGGAGCTTGCCTTCCTTGTACGCGATCTCAAGTTTCGCATAGCCCGCCAAGTAGTCACCTGCGGGTTGGTGCAGAATCATGAGGTCGATGTAAGGTGTGTTCAGACGCTCGAGCGTTTCGTTGACGGCGCTATCGCTGTTGTAAAAATAGGGCCAGAGCTTGGTTTCGAGAAACACGTTTTCGCGCGGCAGGTCTGATTCGCGCACGCCACGACCCACTGCTCGCTCATTCACGTATGCATTGGCAGTGTCGATGAGTTCATACCCCATGCCGAGTGCGGAGGTAACCGACGATTGGGCATCGTCGGGTTTAAGCAGATACGTGCCAAGTCCTAGCTGGGGGATTTTGATGCCGTTATTGAGCGTGATGTATTCCATGCGCTTCCTTTCTCGATGGTTCTCTTCTGTAACGATAGTTTCGAGATTTGATAATGTATATTGCCTATAACAACTAGATAGATATACGTATTATGTATGCGAAACGAATTGGACCGAATGGGGTTCTCCGTTGTGCACGAAGGAGCAAGCATGGAACTGCGAACGCTGCGTTATTTTCTTGCTGTGGCCCGTGAGGAAAACATGACCGAAGCTGCCAACGTGCTACATGTGACGCAGCCCACGCTCTCGCGCCAGATAGCCGATCTTGAGCGCGAGCTGGGCGTGGAACTGTTCGAGCGCACCAATCGATCGTGCGTGCTCACGAGCGATGGCATGCGCCTGCGCCAGCGCGCCGAGGAGATTGTCTTGCTGGTGGAACAGACCGAGCTAGAGTTGGCGGATCGGGAGCTCGGCATTGCGGGCGTTATTCGCATTGGCGCCGGCGAAACCAAATCGATGCGGCTGGTGCTCGATGCCTTTACAGAGCTGCATCGGAATTATCCTGGAGTGACGATTGAGCTCTATACCGGTAACGCCGATGCGGTGGAAGAGCGTTTGGAGCGTGGCCTGCTCGACTTTGCGTTGTTGCTGGAGCCCGTTAACGTCGAGAAATACGAATGGATTCGTATGCCCGAGGCAGATCGAGTCGGTGCTGTCGTTGCCGCGAGCGGTCCATGGGGCGGCCGGGACGTGCTGACGCCTGCGGATGTGGCGAATATACCGCTGCTGGTGAGTTCGCGCACCTCGAATCGAGCGCTGGACCTAGAAGCGTGGTCGAGTGGCGTCCTTAGCGTCGATGAACTCAACATCGTGGGGCATTTCGACCTGATCGGCAACGCGTCACATCTGGTGCGTTCGGGCGTTGCGTGTGCGGTTAGCATTGGAAGCTTGCTGCAGATAGATGAAGGCAGCGATTTGCGTTTTGTCCCATTTGAGCCGCCGCTTACCATTGCGTCGTATCTGGTATGGAAAAAATATCGCCTGCGTTCCCGCGCCTGCGAAGAGTTTCTGAACCGTTTGAATAGGATGTGACAAGGGGGGGCAGTCCCTTTGCTGCATTGATTTGAGAGTAGATGTTGATGATTCTATCGTTGGCCCCTATGGAGGGGATTACCGGGCATGTGTTCCGTCGCGTGCATGCGGAGTGCTTCGGTGCGCTCGATTGCTATTACACGCCGTTTTTGCCGCCGCCGCGGGTGGGAAACCGCTTTGGCGGCAAGGCGTTTAAGGAGGTCGATCCGGCTAACAACCAAGGGCTCAACGTGGTGCCCCAGCTCATGTCCAAGAACGCGGACGAGTTTGTGTGGGCGGCACAGGTGCTCGCCGACATGGGCTATCGGGAGGTCAATCTCAACCTGGGTTGCCCTTCGGGAACGGTTGTCGCTAAGGGCAAGGGCTCGGGTTTCTTGCGCAATCTCGACGAGCTCGAGGTGTTCTTGAGTGACGTGTGCGAACGTTCGCCGTTGCCGGTGTCGGTAAAAACCAGGCTGGGGCTGGAGGGCGACGACGAATACGAGCGCGTGCTCGAACTGTACTGTCGCATGCCGCTGGCAGAACTGATCGTGCATCCGCGTGTACAGAAGGATCGCTATACGGGCTCCCCGCGCAAAGAGTTTTATGGCGAGACGTTGGAGCGGGCACCGTTTCCGGTGGCATACAACGGCGACATTTTTGATCTTGAGGATATGGACGCGCTGGTGGAGGCCTATCCCGGCACGCGCCATGTGATGCTGGGGCGTGGCCTGCTCGCGAACCCCGCTCTGGCTCGCATGGTTAAGGGCGGTCCTGCTGCCACGGCTGCTGAGCTGCAGCGCTTCCACGACACGCTGTTTGCGGCCTATGCAGAAGAGATCGGCGGCAACGCGGTCTTTCGTATGAAGGAGTGGTGGTTCTACGCCAAGTGCGCTTTCGCCGACCCCGCTACCGTTCACAAGCTCGTACGTAAGACCAAAAAGGTCGACGAATACCGCGCCGCCGTCGAGCGCGTCTTTCGCGAGCAGCCACTTGCGCCCATAGCCCGCTTCCATGGCTAGTTAGTCGTTGGGGACGTTCTTTAACGACTAGTCATTCAAGAACGTCCCCAACGACTATGTTGCAAAAGCTGTGCGCCAGCATCCAAAGATGTCGAAAGATGTTGACTTTGGATGCTGGCGTATATGTTTGGGTCGGCGGGGGAGTGGAGTCTAGGCAATCATTGCATCGAGTGTGATGAGCTCCCTGAGTCGCTCCGTGCGTGTTTGCCCATGGCGCTTCGCCTTCTCGTCAAACGCTTCAAGAACCGACTCACCCACACGTGCCGATAAAACAGCGCTTGGCTCATCGGAGATCGACGGCCTTCCCAGCTTGATGGTGCGACCCTTCGGCCACTCATCTTTTTCGTATGCCTCCGCGGCTTTCTCCAACTCTCCGGGAGCAAACCCCATCATCTTTTCGAGCTGCTTAGCGTCCATAGCGTCTCCTATCGATCGACCCCGATTTCCCTGAGCACCTTGCGCGTAGGAGGGACAAGGGCGTGGTAAATGATGTAGCCATCTCGATTGGGGCAATATCGAGCGATGAGTTCCATGAGACGGCTTCTTCCATCAAGTCCAACGAGAACGTAATCGATACCTCCATTTTCAAGATCACGCCTGAACCATGCGAAAGCGGAGTTCCAGGCGCATGTAATATCCGTCTCCGTCAGCCCGTGCTTGAGGGCGTGGGGGTGGATTGCAATGAGCTCCATAAGGGCCTCTCTTTTTGTATACAGTTTTGTAGACAAAAATGCAAGCAGTTAATAGGGTTAAGCGGCCTGTTTCGATTGGACTTCTCGATGCAAAGCCGACACCGGAGGCTCTACCACTTCTTCGCTTCTTAGCTCGGTATGCGAACGTCCGTTGAACTCCCAGAGGGGAGCGTCTTCATAGATTATCGAGAGGAGCTTGGAGACCTCGGCTGTTTTATTGCGTTCGTAAAACTCGGGCCGTACGACAATCAATAAGAAAGCTGCGTCTTCGGTAATTTGCTGTGCTGTCGGCATTCCGTGGAGTCCAACGGAACGTAAAAGCTTTGTCATGATGAAATCGAACTCATCTTCTCTTGCATGGAGATCAGATGCCTTGAGCTCAGGGTCTCTCAGGACGTACTGCTTGAGTCGTTCGGCAGATCGACTGCACTTTATATGCCCGCAGATGACTTCGTCATAGCTGAGCCTTTTGATTGGAAGACGGTCGTGACCGGCAAAGATGGCTGCTACTCTGATGCCAACGCGCCGTTCGCGCAGCGCGCGCATCTCACCGGTGTATTCGCTGTGCCGTTCATATTTTCGATAGGAGTATCCGTAGTCATCATAGTAATAAGGGGCTTCATCAACAGCGTTATCGAGCTCTGGCGCTATGAGATAGAGTTTTCTATCTCTGGATATAATGCAGGGATTGTCGATTTGTCCCGATTCGTTCCTGATTTGCCAAATAGTCTCATTGATCTCAAATCTCGAGACTGGATTGGGGGCACAGGAGTTGTAGAGCTCAATAAGTTCATCGAGTGAAATGATTCCGCAGGCATCTGTGTAGGCGCGGGCGAAGCGCCGTACTTCTTGATTTGATTCAAGCACACGGCGCTCCCAAGCATCCAAAGTGTCCTGCGGACTTCGATAGCGGGCATGACGATCGATGCGCAACGCGCTCCAATGGTTATCCGCGGCAACGTTCATCAAATCTAAGCGCAGATCTTTGTCGGCGATGTGAGCGAGCGACTGATAGTGTTCTAGATCAAGCTCCGGTCGAAAACCCATTTCTTCCGGAACAATTCGTGCGAGCTTTATGCAACGCTTGAGATAAGTCGGGCCCAGGCTTGGGCTAAAGTGCTGCTTGAGGTGGCAAGCGATGGGCGAGAGTAAGCCATTGAGATTGGAGATGGGGTATCCGGCAATCTCTTGCTCGAGACGGCGCCCGATGAGCAGAGCCCCTTCCGAAGAGGTCTCATGGTTGATACCTTTCTGGCCGAGGTGTTTGGCCTCGACAATCCTGCTGATATCTGAGCAGGTGTTTGAAATAATGTCGGGTGAAAGGGTTGGAATCTTTTTAGCCATAGCGATGCACTCCTGTGTGACTCACGGATAACGGAAACGTTTGGTTGTGAGTGCCGTTCTTTGATGGCGACGGCGAACAGGAGCGCAGCCTGTCTGAGGTGGGCGAGTGCGGTAACCACCGATCTTACTTACCGAACCCGCTCCAGCGTGTCATTGGGGACCTCCGCGGGAGCTCTCGACCAGTCTCATACCTTGAGGTGAGTATAACATGAAAACCAAACGCATGTTCGATTAGTTTTAGAAGCTGATTCTTCACTAGTCATCGGGGACGTTTTTTAACGACTAGTCATTTAGGAACGTCCCCGATGACTAGCCACAAAAAGCTGTACACCAGCATCCAAAGATGTCGAAAAATGTCGACTTTGGATGCTGGTGTACATGTTTGGGTCGTATGGGTTGGGGCCCTGGACGGACAGAGCGTGCGTACTAGAGCAGGTTTTCCTGCACCCACGCGATGATGTCGCTCGATTC
>DBFBEA010000014.1:0-15220 GCA_048248475.1 Collinsella sp.
TCTGCCTCGCTCTTCTCCGCGCTCACAATGTGCGTGGCGAGCGCGGAGAGCATGCTCCCCGACGTCAAAAATGTCGTTATCTGATCGACGGGATGGTCCAGCTCGCACATCACGAACGGCTCCGTAAACAGATCGCCTGCCAAGGTGCTGGCGAAGATGCGGAAGTGCTTGCCCATCACTGCTACCGGGTTGCCTTCTTCGTCGTAGGTTTGTCCCACCTTGCCATCGGTGTTCTCTACATAGAGCACGCACCTGCCGTTGTTGCTTACGCTAAACGATGCCGGGCCACAGCCTGCGGCACCCACGGGCTGCGTTGCAAATGCCGATGCGCCTCGTGCCCAAGTAATATGCTGCAGCTGCTCGTTGACGGTAGCCAAAAAGCCCGTGTGCTGCGGCCACGGCACCGCGTGGGGTACTGTGGCATCTGGCGACATAACGCCCCAACCCGCGATGGACTGGCCGATCACGGCGTACGATGCGCAGCCACAACCGCTTACAGTCTCGTATGCAACGGGAACCACCATTTTGCCGTTGATATTCTCGGGCGCGCCCAGCTCGATGCTCGACGGTGCCTGCGGAAAGCGGAGGACCTGACGGAACGTGAGACTGTCGCCCAAATCATCCGACCACAGGGTAAAGCATTCCAGCGCAACCTCGGCCTCGCTACCGAGCGTCTTTTCTGCGGTGGCTCCGTGGCGGTGGAGGTAGGCGCCCGACAGACGTCCGTCGACCAGCGTCTTGCCCACCGTGATGCGTGGGCACTGCAGGCAATGGCAGCCATCCTCCTGAAGGCGGCCGCGCGAGATGCTGCGCCACGACGTGTGCGATATCACGCGAACTCCGTCGTTGCTTATGCGCAGGCGCACAACGGACAGTATGCCGGCTGTGCTTGCCGTATCGAAAAGGGTGTTGTCGCCGTCGGGGCGCTCGCCCGAGACCAGCAGCACGTAAGCGTCCTGGTTTCCCCTCCCGTCCGTATATTCCACCACGTCGAAGTCGTAATCGTATATGCCGTCGCGCTCCACGTCGCCCTCGCCAAACCCAAGGGGGAAGTCCACGGGTGTGGGAGCGGACCACGTGCCGTTCGTCTTTGTATGCACCACCAGGCGCGAACGACCATTCTTGCCGTAGCGCACCGAGGCGATGCGGAATAGGCACTCCACGCCGGCAATCATCGTTAGCTTCATGTGGGCTTCGCTGAGCACGCCGGAAAACAGCACGTTGTCGCTCGAGGGTTTTATGCCGCCACGCTCGTCCTCCGACACGCCGGCAGAATTGGCGTTCGGGTCGGCAACGGTGTTCGTTGCCTGACCGATGTAGGTGTACTCATACATCGGCGCGGCGTTTTCGTCGTTCTCCATCAGCACGTGGACGAAATGCTCGATCTGTCCCGTGTCGTCGCTTTCTGCATCCGCCTCGAGCTCAATGCGCGTGACCGCTTGATCCCAATCGCGCACGACAGGCGCGGCGTTTACGGCAGTGGCCTTAACCTCGGCGCGTGCGAGCAGTTCGGCGTTGGTGACGATGGTGGCCGATGCGATAAATTGCGGCACGCCGCCCGCCTCAATGTTGCCGGCCGAGCCGAAGCAGGCATCCAGCGTATAAGGCGTATCTCCATCCAATGCGAGCTCAGAGCGCTGGAGCCCATACTGGTCGCCATTGTTCACCGACATATTCCACGAATCGATGAGTGTGGGCCACGACCCCGACCAAGCCTTGGTGGTCCACTTGAACATTACGAACTGGAGTATCACGTCGACATCGACGTCTGCACCTACACGCAGCCGCGGAAGCTGGTGTCCATCTGCCTTTTCGTACCCAATGAACAGCGTGAGGGATGCGGCGCCGCGCACGGCAGACGAAGCGACGCCTGCAACGCCGGCGCCAAAGGTGACGGCAAGCCCGATCTGGATGGTGAACGAGCCCGACGTGTTTGAATAGTCGAGCGAAATGTTTTTAAAAAACGCCGCGCCGCTGCCGTGCGTGTGGGCACCCACGGCGAGCGCCAGTTTTGCCAGCACCCAGGGGTTGACGTTTAGGAAAAATGGCACCGGTCCTAGGGTAAACTGCTCGGTCCAATTGAGGTCGGTTCTTACCTGGAAGAGGGCCTTAATATTGCCGTATGCGGGGTCGTTGTTGTTACCCCAGGTTTTGCCCACCCAATCGTAGGCGAGCGAGCCGTACAGCTGTGTGGCGATATCCATCGTGAACAGCGGCGTGCAATGGTGGCGAAGGAGCTTGGTGTTTCTTGGATCGGTGCCCGAACCGGCACTCATCCTCTTGTACTGATTCCACTTCCCCTCCATCTCGTCGAGGTAGCGGTTTGCCTGCTTGGCGCCCGACTCGCGCGGCGATTTCTTCCAGTATTCCGGATCAGGGTTGCCCGAATCGTTCATATAGCTAGCTGGTTTGTACCCTCCGCCAAACAGCACGTATCCAGCAAACGAGAAATCGAACAGAATGGGAAATGTGGGCATCCAGCACGTGAACTTATTGCCGCCGATACCGGGAAACGCCGCGGGGAAATCAAACGGAGTGATCTCTTGGTCCATGGTGGTGGGAATGATGGTGGTCGAGCCCGATTCCGCCTTTGCGGCCGGCGCGGTGACAACGGCCATAGGGGATGAGAGCGTGTAGGTTTTGCCCTGGTAGTCGAGCATAAAGCGCAGCTTGCACCCTTCTTCCAGAAGACCCGATGCTGCGTCGAGGAACTTGTCTTCGAGTGTGAACGTGGCCAGATTATCCGCGCCCGATGCGCTGGCCTTGACTTGGCCGATCTGCGTGACGGTTTCGGATGAGCTGCCCGCGGCGGGCGTCACTTTGTTGATGCGCAGCGTTGCCTGTCCACCCTGTGGCAGATGCGCCTGCACGGTAAAGGCGTGCGTATCGGGCTGCTCGTTTGCCGTGTCGTTCTTCGGCAATGCCATGAACGTGGCCTCAGCGTACTGGATGTCCCACTCGTCGAACGTGAGCTGTCGAAAGTACGGCTCGCCATCGGAGAGCGGACGCGTGGGCGCGGTTATGGCGGTGCCGCCCTGGATACGCGCAAGGGGAATCTCGACATCACGGTAGCCCGCCATGCTAATGGAGATGCCGCCGTTAAAGTCGTACGCGTCGAGAAGCGTCGTCTCGTCCACGTAGCCTTCCGCAAGAGGGGCGACCTCAAAGATGGCCGTGCCCTCGTCGTCGGTAGTGGCGGAGAGCTGCTTGCCCGCGGCATAACGCGACACGAGCGTGACCTGGGCACCCGTGATGGGCGTATTCTTGTTGGCGACGTCGACCACGACCACACCAAACATGGTGCGCGAGAGAACGAGCACCCTGAAGGGGTCTTCTTCGTCGGCATAGGCTTCGGTGGGCGCGAACGGCAATATGAAGGCGTTTACGCTTCCCGGCACGCGCGGCAACATAATGCTCGCCAGCGAGGATGCTCCGGCAACAAGTAACGAACGGCGATCAAGCATCTTTGGCTCCCATCCCGCAAACATCGGAGGAAATAATCCTATTTTGCGAGAAGGTGCCCCGTGGCGGTAGTGCCGTTCGATGGCCAAAATGTCCAATTTGAGTGCGCGAAAGCGTCAGGCCCCCGGAGCGCTTTCGATGCGCCGGGCAGTTTGGCCGCTAGCGCAACATGTGGGCAATCAGCTCGGCGCGAGTTCCGATACCAAGCTTGGCATACACTCCTGATAGGCGGTTTTTAACGGTGCCCGGCGATACTCCCATGTGGCGTGCGATTTCGGCGTTGGTCCATCCGCGGCAGGCAAGCATGGCCATGGTGAACTCCGTGGTCGTTAAATCGTCGGCCACGTCCTCGCCCGAATCGGGGTTGTGGATGCGCCGCCAGCCGTAGCTGAAGCGGTACGTGATCTCGATGATGCGTGCGAAATCGTCAGGGTATTGCGATTTTAGGCATGCCTCGATGAGTCCCTGCAAAAGGCCGTGGTGTTCGCCGATGAGTTCGATAAGGCCGTCGGGACGCGCAGTGTCCCAAGCGGCTCCGAAGTGCGTTTTTGCGGCGTCGATATCCTTGAGGCTCATGCATGCCATGGAAGCCGACAGGTGCAGGAACAGCTCCGAGATGGGATAACTTCCCTGTTTCATGATCAGGGCGTTTTCCGCCATGCCCAGACTGCGGCCATATTCGCCGCGCAGGTACAAGGCGTGCGCCATCACGTAGCTGGCGAACAGGCGCAGGCCTTCGGGCAGATGCGCCGCAAGCGGATAAAACTCTTCGGCGGAATACGGGGAAGGCAAGTGCAGCAGGACGCTCGCGGCCGAGGCGAACAGGATGTGCGTGGCGTGGACGGCGGGCGATTCCTCGTCAGTTGGCGTATCGAGGATGCCAGCAAGGCACCGGCGGGCGTCGGCGATACGGTTGAGAGACAGACTGGCATATCCGCAGATAAGGCATGCGGAATAGCGCAGTGCGGGGTCGGCGGCGTCAAGATAGGGGCGCGCCGTCTTGGCAGCGAGGGGGGCCTGTCCGCGAAAGTACAGCGCTTCTGCCGTGGCGATGGTGCGTGAATCGGGGTCGGAAATGCCTGCAACCGCAGCGTCAATCTGGCCCGGCACAAAGGCGGTGCACATCAACGGCATGGGAATGCGCGGGTAGCCATCGCAGTCCATCTTCCATCTCCCATCAGGTGGCAACAATGCAGCAATTGTACCCCTGTTGCTCGGGACTGGAATTTGTGGATATCGCCTACGATTATGCCGAACGTATAAAGGAAGAGTCTATTGGCGATGCTTCCAAGGTGGCTACCGAAGCCTAGCTGACCTCGGTATTCGGAAAAAATGCCACCCCTGCAAAAAGCTCTGTCGCAGCGATGGGGAACGCATCTTCTGGGCATTCCGGCGTCTCCAGCCAGCGCTGGACTGCTGCTGTCGTCTGCGCGTTGGCGAGCGGGGCGTGGGGACCGTCCGGCGACCAGCGGTGACGGGCGAGCCCTGCCGCGTGCGTGGGCCTCCATCGGCGTAGACCCATGACCCCCATGGCATCGGAGAAGTCCACCATGGCGTCCAGGACTTTACCGTCCGGCACGTCCAGCCTAGCGGCTCTCTTGAACCCAAGGTTGAAAGGGGGCGTTGTACAAGGCGAATGGGGCCGAGTGGAAGTGGATCAAAAGAGCGTTACTTGACGTTTCATGCATAATGCCAACCGCCCCGCGACATCACGTTCGCAGCGCGCAGGGGCCGGAGAATCTTCGCGATGAGAGTTGACGTCTAATACCTTGCATCGTATAGTGTGTATAGCATAGTATATGACGAGAGGAGGTGTGCGGATGGAGGCACAGATGAAGCGCGGCTTCCTGGAGGCCTGCGTGCTCGCGGCCGTCTCCGGCGAGGAGTCCTACGGCTACCAGATCGTGAAGGACGTACCGGCGAGCATGGGGCTCACGGAGTCGACGCTCTACCCGCTGCTCAAGCGCCTGGAGAAGGCCGGGTGCATCACGGCGCGCTCCGCCGAGCACAACGGGCGGCTGCGCCGGTACTACCGCATCACGGACGACGGGCGAGCACGCATCGAGGAGTTCCTGGCCGAGTGGCCGTCCGTACGGGAGATTTACGCATACGTTGAGGGGGCGCACCATGACGCGCGATGAGTTTCTGGGCCGGTTGGGCGAGCTGCTCGCCTGCCTGCCGGCCGAGCAGGTGGAGGAGACCAAGGCGTTCTATGCGGAGGCCATCGCCGACCGCATGGAGGACGGTATGAGCGAGGAGGAGGCCGTGGCCGCCATGGGCACGCCCGGCGAGGTGGCGGAGGCCACGCTCGACGACCTGCCCGTCGTGCCGCGCGCGATCGCGAGGACGCGCCGGCGCAGCACCACGCTGCTGTGGGTGCTGACCATCGTGGGCTCCCCGGTGTGGGTGCCGCTGCTCGCCGCCTTCGCCGCCGTGGCCGTCACGGTCTATATCTGCATCTGGCTGCTGGCACTCTGCGTGTGGATCGTCGCGGCGGCACTCGGGGGCGTGGGCGTAGTTGAGCTCCTGCTTGCCGTAAGCGGCGTCACCATCGGCCACTTCCCGTACGCCCTCGCCTCGGCGGGCGTGGGGCTCGGCCTCGTCGGCGTGGCGCTCTTCGTTGGTGCTGGCGCTTGGGCCGCCTCAAAACAAATTGCGCGCCTCTCGGTGCTCTGGGCGAGGAAGGCCGCCTCGCCCTTCTGGAAGGGTAAGGGCGAGAAGGGCGGCGCTGCCGCGCGTCTCGCGGCGTAGAAAGGAGTGAGTACCATGACCAGCGCGAAGAAGATCTACCTCGCTGTGGCGGGCGGGCTCGTTGCCGCGGGTGTTGTCCTCGCGGGCATTGGCTTTATCGCTTCGGGTTTCGACCCGGCCGTGTTCACAACCCAAATCGACACGCGCGACAGCGCCATCGTGCTCGGCGGCGTCGAGGTGGCCGAACACGAGAATATCCCGTTCATCAGCCAGCTCGCCAATCTGGGCGAGATCGACACCTCCGGCGTCGCGGATCCCGCCGCGCCCTAGGCGCAGCGAGCCCGGGCGCTCTGCCCGCCAAGCTGCGTAAGCCGGCGAAACCCGAACCTCAACCTCTACGCAACTGGCCCCAAGCCTGCGCCGATTCGCTCTCAGCGCCGCGCGGGGGCCCGTGACGCATGCCCAAAAAGGTACGAGGAGAAAGGAACGCGATGACGACAACCACGCCCTTCCGCCTTCACGGGGCCGCGCAGGACCGGAAGCGACTGGGCCGTGCGGTGGGGCTGTGCTTGGATTGGCCACACTGATATGGACAGTTCCGTGAGGGGCGCGAGAGACGGGACTCCGGGGAGATCTTCGAGGAGGAGTGCCTCGACTGGAAGCGCGGGTTCAGTGGAGCATGAACCTAATCTCTGTCTCTCTTGCTTTTTTGATTTGTTGAGAAGCCGGCATTTGGGGGCATTTTGGATAGCGAACAGTTCAAACAAGAAGCTGGGAAATAGAACAAAGCCTGAGTGCCTTGAGAGCCGCCGAGCGCAATGCAGTGATTCCCTTCATGAACGGCGACTTTACCCAATGGGATCTATATCTGGCATCCTCCTCTGAGTATGCGATGAGACTGATAGACGGATTCATCTCCATGCTCGAGTCGAGGAATCTTGTTTGCGTCGCCCAGCTTCTCCGCGCACAGGTTGGAGTCTGCCTGCGGACATTCGCATTATTCGCCGCCGAAGACCAGGATGACTTTCTCAAGCAGGTGTTTCAAGGTGTGCCTGTGAACAAGCTGAAAGATTTCTCGGGTGAGAAGATGTCCGATGGAAGACTTCAAGACTTACTCGAGAAGTTCGATCCAAAGGTAAAAGATGTATACAAGGTGACGTCTGGATTCGTCCACTTCTCCATTGATATTCTGCCGAGCATGGGTGTGCCTGGGGAGGGCTATGAGGTCGAGTTTAATTTTGGAGCCGAGCCCAACGAGAGAAACAATGCGCCTCTCGTGGAATGCGGCAAGGCGTTCTGCCACTATGTTGACCTGCATCTCCAGATGCTCCATAAGGTGATTGCTTCGGATGAATGGTATGCCGATCGATTCCGTATCGATTCCGATGGTCCTGCAGACGAGGCCTCGAAAAGCGAGAAGGTGTAGGTCGAACGCATTGACGCTGCCTTGACAGCATCCCGATATGATAACGAATGGGAGGTTCCCTGCGAAATGTGCGCCTCTGTATATTCTCGCTAGGACGCCCTCGGCCGATAAGGCATCGTTGAGTTCAATTTGAGTTCAGCTCGGGTGCCTGAAAATCGTCCAACTCTGATAAAAGGGGAGACGACGGTACACCACGTAGACGAGAGGCTATGGAAGTGCACGATTTGATTATATTGGCGCGCTAAACCGCCCCGCTGCCCAACTTGAACTCCGCTCACGCGTGTATGGGGCTGCGAGAGGTAACGGCCTGCGGCCTCCTTTGTGTGCTCGATGATATCTTCGAGCATGCCGGGCATGGCGGAGACATTCGCTGCAATCCAGCCGTGTTCAAGCGCCGTTTCGGATAGGAGCGAGAGGGGGCTGTCTTGCCCGTTTCCCTTGCACCCGTAAAGATGGTTGACAGTTTGGGGTCTCCCGGGTCTTTAGCTTTTACCGTGCTAGATGCCTCATGGAAACTGTTGGACTTTAATCAGACAGACCCAGCATGTCGTTTTCCTCCATGAGGACATCGGCTAAAACCGCAACACCTATGCTTGCTTAAGCAAACTTCCTGATAGTCGTGGAGCTGCTGTAGCCCGACATGCAGGACATCGCTCGGCTTAAACACCGGATGCCGCATCCGCGAAACGAGTTGCGGTGCACCCTGTTCCAAAAGGCTGCCAAGTACCATGGCGTGAGCGTTGGGGTAGCCATCATTCAGCGTGGATACATCCGGATGCGCATAGATCCAGACGATTCCAACGTTCTCGTATTTCCCGTGCAGGTAATCGAAGAGGGCAGGCGACACCATACAGTTGCCGCCGACGGTCACGACTCTGTCGGGGTTTTCTGCCGCAAGCTTCCTCTGCGCATCCTGAATCCCCGCCAGGACTTCGTCCTCGGCATAGATGCGAACTGTCTCCCATTTCTCATGTCCAAGTTTTGGGACGCGTTTCACAATGTCGAGTGGGACTCCTGGACAGTCGGATCACGTGGTGGCCCCCTTTGAGAGGGTCACGAGCATCACGGTCCCGTTCTCGGAACTTGCTTCGACCTCTACCGCGCCACCGTGAAGCGCTGCAATCTCCCAAACAAGCGCTAGCCCGAGTCCTGCGCCGCCGTATGCCCTGCTGCGGGATTTGTCTAGACGAAAGAACGGCTGGAAGATGCTCTCGCGGTACTGCTTGGGTATTCCCGGGCCCTCATCTTTGACTCGCAGGAGCACGTGGCTGTCGCTGTCGCTGATGGAGACATTGACAGTCGAGCCGGAGCGGCTGTAATGGATGGCATTTTCGACCAGGTTAAACACCAGCCGATAGAGGAGCGTGTCGCTCCCGATTACTAAAGCGTCTCCAGCACAATTGAGGGCTACGCCCTTATTCTCGGCAAGTGGCACAAGGTCGGTGAGGACCTCTTCGGACAGGGGGCCGAGTTCAACAGCGTCCCCGCAAGGGACACTGCGGAGCTCACTCATCTCGAGCAATACCTTGGTCATTCGAGACATGCGCTCAGTTTGTTCTTGTAGCAGGCCGAGCAGCTCGGCTGTTTCGGGTTGCAAACCGGAGTGCTCGGAGATGAATAGTTCAATCTGTGCTTGCATAAGGGCGAGCGGGGTGCGCAGCTCGTGTGCGGCGTTGCCGGTAAACTGACGCTGTGCAGAGAACCCTTCGCCAAGACGGTCGATCATGTCATTGAAAGAGGCACTGCATCGTTGTAGCTCGGTGGGCACATCTTCACTGAGTCTGATTTCGCTTAGGTTGTCAGGCTGCACACGCTCAACCTGGGCTGCAAAAGCCCGCAGCGGTTTGAGCGCGCGGCCGCTCACAAAGTATGCCAGCACGCCGCCAAGGAGTGTGACTCCAGCTGTGATGCACCAGGTTGTCGTGCCAAAAGACTCCTGTGCGTCGTTTACGACGATCGTGACCTTGTCATCGGGGGTCGCTTTCGTTGGGTCGAACGCCTGGGGCGAATCTTCGCCGGTTGCGTTAAAGGCCGAGATGTTACTGCCGATGGCATCCATGTAGCGCATGCCCGTATAGCCGACCAGGCAGTTCGTCAGCACGCACGCCGCACACGTGAGCAGTGCCGTCATAATCGTTATGCGCCATTGCAGCGAAAGCCTTTTCATTCGCTATCCTCCATAACGTAGCCCTCTCCAATCCGATTGCGAATCGGGTCGTATCCCAAAGCGCTGCGTAGCTTTTTGCGGAGTGACGAGATATGAACGCGGGTTGCGTTGCTAAAGCTGTTCACGCTGCTATCCCAAACGTGCTCGATAAGCTCCTCTTGACTTACCGGACGCCCCTGATTAAGCATCAGGTATTCCAAGATTCCCGTTTCCTTGCGCGTAAGAGATAAAGCCTCGCTGTCCACGGAAGCGATGCGCGCCTTGGTGTCAAAGCTGAGCTTTCCGCAGGTTAAAACTACGTCGCTTTGTGTAAAGCGTCTTAGGGTAAGGCTGCGAATCCTTGCCGCAAGCTCGTCCAGATGAAACGGCTTGGTGAGGTAATCGTTGGCGCCGGCATCGAGTCCGGCGACTTTATCGGATACTTCGCCACGTGCGGACAGAATCAGCACTTTGGTCTCGCAGTCAGTTTTCCTAAGTTCCCTGAGTACGGTCATGCCGTCGATACGGGGAAGGTTGAGGTCGAGTACCACGAGGTCGAAGGCCTCAACGTCCAGCAGGTCGAGCGCCTCCTGCCCGTCGTGACAGCAGTCGACGCTGTACGCCAAGTTTCGCAAGCTGCGCGCGATTGCGTCACACAGCGCCTGCTCGTCCTCGACGATCAAAATACGCATAACAGTCTCCTTGCACATTTCAAATCGCGCTTAACACGGATTTTATAGTCGATATGGTCCAATAGGTCGCGTGACGAAAGGAGTGGTCAAGTTGTTCAAAGCGATAAAACCTGTAATGCAGGTTGCGTTGCTGATCGTCGGTGTGGCCATGGTGTGCTTTGGCGTTATGCGTGGCGAGGCGGATGCCGTGCTGGCCAAGGCGATTAGGCTGTGCTTGGAGTGTATCGGAATTGGATAAAAGAAAAAACACCGTGTCGCATGTTTTGGCCAGAATTCGCGGATTCATTCAGGCGGCGGCAACGCTCATCACCAACATTCACCTGCCAAACTTTGCTAAAGGCGGCATCTATCAGGGCGCGGGAAAAACAGTCTGCGTACCCGGGCTTAACTGCTATTCGTGCCCCGCGGCATCGGGTGCGTGCCCCATCGGGTCGTTCCAGTCGGTGGTGGGTTCATCTAAGTTTAACTTCTCCTACTACGTCACCGGTACGCTCATTTTGCTCGGCGTGCTGCTGGGACGCTTTGTATGCGGGTTTTTGTGCCCGTTTGGCTGGCTGCAGGAGCTGCTCCATAAGATTCCCGGCAAAAAGTTCTCCACGAAAAAGCTCAAGCCGCTCACGTACATCAAGTACGTCGTGCTGCTGTTTGCCGTGGTGCTGCTGCCCGTCTTGGTGGTTAACGACGTGGGCATGGGCGACCCGTTCTTTTGTAAGTACATCTGTCCACAGGGTGTGCTCGAGGGCGCCATTCCGCTGGCCATCGCCAATGCCGGCATTCGATCTGCGTTGGGACATCTCTTTACTTGGAAACTTGCCGTTCTCATTGCCGTGGTAGTGCTGAGCGTTTTGTTCTACCGCCCCTTCTGCAAATGGATTTGTCCACTCGGCGCATTCTATGCGCTCATGAATAGGGTGTCCCTACTGGGGATCCGGGTCGATGCATGCAAATGTGTCTCGTGCGGCAAGTGCTCAAAGGTTTGTCAGATGGACGTTGATGTGGTCCGCGCGCCCAATCATGCCGAATGTATCCGGTGCGGAAAGTGCATCGGGGCCTGTCCTGTCGATGCCATCAGCTATCGCTATGGCCTGGATGTGTCGGCGGAAAAGCTTCCCTTGACCGCCGATAAAAAGTAAACAAGCTTCGACAAAACGGAGGAATGACCATGAAGCTTTCTAAGATTGCGGCCCTGTTTATGGTGCCGGTATTGGCCTTGTGCCTTGTGGCATGTTCGGCGCCCGGTGGCAATGCGAGCGAATCTGCGGGCCCTGATCCTAAGATCGCAGAACTCACTGCGCAGAAGCCGGCCAATGCCGACGAGGCCGCCGAGCTGTATGCGAAGCTCATGCAGAAGGAGAACGAGATCTTTTCGAGTGATAACGCACTGTGGGAAAAGGTATTCAATGCGGCAAATAAAGACTCGGCAATGATTGAGGACGGCAGCAATTACGGCGATTTTCTGCTCAAGACCATCGACGGCGCCAAGGATGAGTTCACGGCGGATGAGCTTAAGACACTCAAGGCCGGTGCACAGCAGATCAAGGAGATCGAGGACAAGCTCGAGAGCCTGGAGAAGGAGTTCCCCGGCTGTGGAAGCACGCCGAGTGCAGGCGAGAGCGTCGACGCTTCGACCGCTGGCATGACGGCTGGTGCCAATGCTTCGAGCGAGGCGACGAAGTTCCCCAGCTTTACGGGCAAGGACCTGGACGGCAACGACGTGAATAGCGACGAGCTGTTCTCTAAGAACAAGGTCACCGTCATGAACTTCTGGTTCACCACTTGCAAGCCGTGCGTGGGTGAGTTGGGCGACCTTGAGGACCTGAATAAGGAGCTTGCCAAGAAGGGCGGCCAGGTCGTGGGCGTCAATTCCTTTACGCTCGATGGCAACAAGGGCGAGATTGCAGATGCCAAGGACGTGCTGAGCAAGAAGGGCGTGACATATAAGAACATCTGGTTCAAGTCGGATAGCGAGGCCGGTAAGTTTACGTCAAATTTGTTCTCGTTCCCGACGACGTATGTCATCGATCAGAATGGCAACATCGTAGGGGATCCAATCGTGGGAGCCATCAGCTCCGCCGAGCAGCGCGCAGCACTCGACAAGCTTATCGACCAGGCGATTGCGAATAGCGAGCAGTAAAAAACGCGTAAAGCATAGCGAGGATCGTGCGCCGCTGTGCAAAGTAGTCCGCTGCTTTTCAAGATAAGCTCCACCATATAGAGGCCCCACTTGGGGCCTCTTCATTTGGGCGTCATCCCGTTCGTTTTTTTGGCGCGGTTCCCTACATTCCTCACTGGCTTCGGCAAAAAATGGGGATAGAGTAGGACAAACGCGTCGAATACGAACGGCGGGGGAGAGCGGGCAAGTGCGCCCGCGTGGGAGAGGTTGCCGTCCATGCTGGAGCTCAAGGGTATTTGCAAAAGGTACGTCACGCAGTCGTTTACGCAGGTGGCGCTCGACAGCGTGAGCCTGTCTTTTCGCGATAACGAGTTCGTGGCCATTCTGGGTCCCTCGGGTTCGGGTAAAACCACGATGCTCAATGTTATCGGCGGACTGGATCACTTTGATTCTGGCGACCTGCTGATTGACGGTATCTCGACCAAGGACTTCCGCGACCGCGATTGGGATGCCTACCGCAACAACCGCATCGGCTTTGTGTTCCAAAGCTATAACCTCATTCCGCATCAGACCATTTTGGAAAACGTTGAGCTGGCGCTCACGCTCACGGGTGTGGGGCATGCCGAGCGCCGTCAACGTGCGCGCGAGGCGTTGGAGAAAGTTGGCCTGGGCGAGCACGTTAACAAGCGCCCGAGCCAGCTATCGGGCGGGCAGATGCAGCGCGTGGCCATTGCCCGCGCCCTGATCAATGACCCTGAGATCGTCCTTGCCGACGAGCCGACTGGCGCTTTGGATTCAACGACATCCGTGCAGGTTATGGATTTGCTCAAAGAAGTTGCGCGCGACCGTCTGGTCATCATGGTCACGCACAATCCCGAGCTGGCGTACCAGTACGCCACGCGCATCGTCAACCTGGCGGACGGCAAGATCACCGACGATTCCGACCCTTTCGATGTCGCTGACGCCACGCGCCGCGAGGCCAAGCCTACGCGCAAAACCTCGATGAGCTTTGTGACGGCGCTGGGGCTTTCTGCCCGAAACCTCATGACCAAGAAGGGCCGCACGGCCATGACGGCCTTTGCGGGCTCGATTGGCATTATCGGTATCGCGGCGATTCTGGCGCTGTCCAACGGCGTAAACGGCTACATCAAAAAGGTCGAGGAGGATACGCTCTCGAGCTACCCACTCACCATTTCCAAGCAGGATTACGACCTGTCGTCCATGATGGGCGGACAGGGGGCTGCGGATGATGACTCGCCTGAAAACGTGGATTCGTCCGACGACAGTGCCGAAACCGATAAGATTCCCGTGGTCACGGCCGTAAAGGATATGTTTGCGAGCGTTAAGTCCAACGACATGACGAGCTTTAAGGCATGGCTTGACGACGGCGGCGACGGTATCGACAAAGAGGTCAACGCCATTCAGTACGGCTACGGTGTATCGCCGGTTGTCTATCGTGCCGGCAAGGGCGATGAGAAGCCTGTCCGGCTGGTGCCCAACGCCATGACCGAGGCCATGAGCGGAGGCGCGAGCTCGGCGGCAACGGTGAGCATGGAATCCATGGGAACCTCGGTCTTTAACGAGATGATCGACGACCAGAGCCTGCTCGACAGCCAGTACGATGTCGTCGCCGGTCATTGGCCCACGTCTGCCAACGAAGCCGTGATGGTGCTTTCGAGTCGTGGCACGGTGGGCGACTATACGCTCTACAGCATCGGTGCGCTGGATATCGATGAGCTCAACGATCTGGTAAACAGTGCCATGACGGCCGACGGTAAGATCGAGACGCCCGAGACCGGCACCGACTTTACCTACGACGATGCGCTGTCTACCACGTTTAAGGTGCTGTCGCCGGCCGATGCCTATCGCAAAAACGAAGAGACCGGCATGTGGACCGACATGTCTGGCGACGCCGACTTTATGACGGCCAAGGTTGCCGACGGTATTGACGTGCACATTGTGGGCGTGGTGCGACCTAACGAGACGGCCAATGCGAGTGCGTTGTCTCCGGGTATTGCCTATACGCATGCACTGACTCGCCAGCTTATGGAGCGCGCCACCGATTCGCAGATTGTGCAGGAGCAACTCGCCCACCCCGAGACGGATGTCTTTACGGGCAAAACCTTCGACGAACTGCAAGGCGAGGCCAAGCAAGGCGTGGATCTGGGCAGCATGTTCAGTGTGGACGAGGCGGCGCTCAAGAGTGCGTTCTCGTTCGATACGTCTGCACTTTCGGGTGCGGCCGGCGGTATGGACCTGTCGGGTCTTGACTTGTCCGGGCTGGACATTGACCTTTCGGGCGTTGGCAAGGACATCGACTTCAGCGACATCATGGCAAAAGCGCCAACCCCAGATTTCTCGGGTATCTTTGACGGTCTGGAACTCACGCCCGAGCAAATGCAGCAGGTGGGAACACTAGCCAACCAGTTGTTTGAGGGCTTTTTGCAGTCTGATCAGTTTAAGGCGCTGTCGCCCGAAGATCTTAAGGACGCGTCAAAGCTCTCTGCCGCATTCTCGACGTATCTTGAGAATGATGACACGGCTCAGCAAATCCTGGCCCAGCTCAAAGCGCTCGGCGGCGATGCCCTGGCCGAGCGTCTGCAGCAGGCGATGAGCGACTATGTGCAAAAGCAGCTGGCTCCGTATCTGCAGCAGGCTATGGATCAGGTGATGAAGGCAATCAGCGAGCA
>DBFBEA010000015.1:0-5788 GCA_048248475.1 Collinsella sp.
GCGCCCAGGCGCTTGGCGGTACGGACGGCGTCCATAGCCACGTTGCCGCCACCAAAGACAACGACGTTCTTGCCGTGCTTGGTGGGGGTGTCGTACTCGGGGAACTTGTTGGCCTTCATCAGGTTCACGCGGGTGAGGTACTCGTTCGCGAAGAAGACGTTGGGCAGGTTCTCGCCGGGGACGTTGAGGAACTTGGGCAGGCCAGCGCCGGTCGCCACGTAGATGGCGTCGAAGCCCTGCTCGAACAGCTCCTCGGCCGTGGCCATGTTGCCCACGACGGAGTTGTACTCAAACTTGACGCCCATGTCCTCCAGGCCGTCAATCTCGCGCTTGACGACCGCCTTGGGCAGACGGAACTCGGGGATGCCGTAGACCAGCACGCCGCCGCCGGTAAAGAAGGCCTCAAAGACGGTGACGTCAAAGCCGTTGCGGGCGAGCTCGCCGGCGCAGGTGATGCCGGACGGGCCGGAACCGACGACGGCGACCTTCTTGCCGTTCTTGGGAGCCATCTTGGGCGTGGAGGCGAGCTCAGGGCGGTCGCCCAGGAAGCGCTCGAGCTGGCCGATGGCCACGGGCTCGGACTTCTTACCACGGATGCACTTGCCCTCGCACTGGTTCTCCTGCGGGCAGACGCGGCCGCAGATAGCGGGAAGCATGGAGTCCTCGCGGATGGTATCGAGGGCGCCGCCGAAGTCCTTCGCGCGGATCTGCTCGATAAAGCGGGGGATGTTGATGTTGACGGGGCAGCCCTCAACACAGAACGGCTTCTTGCAGTTGAGGCAGCGCTCGGCCTCGGCCAGCGCCATCTCCTCGGTGAAGCCCTTGTCGACGGGGCGGAAGTCGCAGGCGCGCTCGGCAGCCGGCTCCTCGTTATCGGGGGTGCGGGGCGACTTCATATCGGCAACGAAACGACCGTTAACTAGTGGCATGCGCAGCTCTTTTCCTCATAGGCCTTGAGGGACTCGCCCTCTTCGGAACGGTAAGCGGCCTGGCGGGCACGAAGGTCATCCCAGTCGACCAGGGTGGCATCGAAGTCGGGGCCGTCGACGCAAGCGAACTTGGTCACGCCGCCCACCTCGACGCGGCAGCAGCCGCACATACCGGTGCCGTCAACCATGATGGGGTTGAGGGACGCGGTGATGGGGGTGTCGTATTTCTGGGCGGTGAGGGTCGAGAACTTCATCATCGGAACGGGGCCGACGCAGAAGACCTGGCTCACGGCCTTGTCCTGCAGCAGGCGCTCCAGCGGAGCGGTGACAACGCCCTGCTCGCCGTAGGAGCCGTCGTCAGTGGTGATGTGGATGTGGTCCTCGTCGAGGAGCTCGCGGAACTGGTCCTCCATAAGCAGGAGGTCCTTGGTGCGGGCGCCCATGATGGCGTGCACCTCGTGGCCGGTCTCGACCAGGTGCTTGGCGACCGGGAAGGCAATTGCCAGGCCGACGCCGCCGCCAATGACGGCGCAGGGGCCCTCAGCCATCTCGGTGGGAACGCCCAGCGGGCCCACGACGTCGCGCAGCGACTCGCCGGCCTCGTAGGTGGAAAGCATCTCGGTGGTCTTGCCGATCACCATGAAGATGAACTCGACCCAGCCCTCGTCACCGTTCCAGCCGGCCAGGGTAAACGGGACACGCTCGCCCGTCTCGTTGGCGCGAACCATGAGGAACTGTCCAGCGTGCGCATGCTTGGCGATTGCGGGCGCCTCGATGCGGAACTTGAACACCTTCTCCGAGAACTGCGTCTTCTCCAGGATCTTATACATAGAACCCCTCTCTTGTTAGGGCCGCCGAACCGTGCCTCCACGGAAATGGACGGTAGCCCGAATAAAACCGTACGCGCACAGGCGTTGTGCAGACATACGGTGCAAATTATACCCTCATGGACATGTCGCTTACGTGTATCTTCGGCGGTTGGGAGCAGGGTTTATCCACTTTGGCCTACTAAAGGGGGAGAGGTTTATTTTGGTCGGTTTTATCAGGTAAAACGGCAAATGGGGCCGGCCTCGGGTTGTGATGAGGCCGGCCCCCTTTGGGGTGCTATGTGTGTATGGCAGTGCGGGGTTTATTGCGATGCGGCCACCGCGGCGTTTTCGCAGATAAAACCTGCCAAAATAAACATCCCTTTTTGGTAGGTTTTAGTGCTTGCCGTTGGCGGAGGCGGCGCCGTTGACATGGTCGCGAGCATAGACTACGCCGTGCACAATCGCCAGGCCGGCGGCGTCGGCCGCGCGGGCGCAGGTGTCCTGGAAATCCTCGGCCTCGCGGGCGCGCAGCTGCTTAAGCACGTAGTCGGCGACGGCCATCTTGCCGGGAGGGTTGCCGATGCCGGTGCGGATGCGGCTGAAGTCGCGGCTGCCCATCTTGTCGATGATGGAACGCAGGCCGTTGTGACCGGCATGGCCGCCGCCCACCTTAACACGCACGTCGCCGGCGGGAATATCGAGCTCGTCGTGGATGACGAGCAGCTCCTCGGCCTTGATCTTGTACTCGCGGCAGAGTTTGGAGATGGGCCCGCCCGAGGTGTTCATGTACGACTGCGGCTTGACCAGTACAATCTGGCGCTTGCCGCCCTCTTCCTCGGGATCGTTGATGTTGATGAGCGCGACCTCGGCGCCTGCTTGGTTTTTCCAGTACGTGACGCCGGCCTGACGGGCCAGCTCGTCGATTGCTTTGAAACCAGCGTTGTGACGGGTCTCGGCATATTCCTCGCCAGGGTTGCCAAGTCCGGCAACCATGCGAATCTTAAGCGGCTGTGCAGCTGCCATATTTGTCCTTCCGTTACATAAAAAGTTTAATCAACGACAAAGGCTACCACGCCCGCCGAAGGCGAGGCTTTGCTTCAGCGAAATCCCACCAGACAAAAGCGCGGCCGCGGCAGAGCGAGCCGTCGGAACAGAAGAAACCCCCGCGCGACCTTTGCGAAGCAAGGGGGAGCGCGGGGGTTTCTTCTGTTCCGACGGCGATGCGCCGGGTTACAAGGACGATGCGACTACAGCGCGAAGTCGCCGCCGACGAGCGTGGAGACGGGCTCCTCGTGGTAAACGGCGGAGATGGCCTGAGCGAACTCCTCGGCGACCGAGATGGTCTTGATCTTGCCGCCGACCTCGACGGGAATGGCGTCGGTGACGACGCACTCGACGATCGGGGCGTCGTTCAGACGCTCGATAGCCGGACCGGAGAAGATGCCGTGGGTGGCGCACACGTAGATGTCGCCAGCGCCCATAGCCTTGAGCTCCTTGACGTTGGCGCACAGGGTGCCAGCGGTGTCGATCATGTCGTCATTGATGACGCAGGTCTTGCCCTTGATGTCACCGATGATGCCCATGACCTCGGCGGCGTTGTGGCGCGGACGGCCCTTGTGGGCGATGGCCAGGTCGCAGCCGAGCATGTCGGACAGCTTCTTGGCGGCCTTGGCACGACCCACGTCGGGGGAGACGACAACCAGGTTGTCGGTGTCGAAGTGCATGTCGTTGTAGTACTGGCCAAACAGCGGCAGCGCGGACAGGTGGTTAACCGGGATATCAAAGAAGCCCTGGATCTGACCCTGGTGCAGGTCGAGGGTGATGATGCGGTTGACGCCGGCGCGCTCGAGCAGGTTGGCGACGAGGCGGGCGGTGATGGGCTCGCGCGGGCCGGCCTTGCGGTCCTGGCGGGCATAGCCGTAGTGGGTGATGACGGCGGTGATGGAGCGGGCGGATGCGCGCTTGGCAGCGTCGGTGGCGATGAGCAGCTCCATGAGCATGTCGTTGACGTTGCCGCCGGCCACGGACTGAATCAGGAAGACGTCGGCGCCGCGGACGGTCTCGTCGTAGCGGGCGTAAATCTCACCGTTGGCGAACTGCTTTAGCGTAAGGCCCGAAAGCTCGACCCCAAGGAACTCAGCGATCTTCTGAGCGAGGGGACGGTTGGAGGAACCGGAATACACGCGGATGGACTTGCGCATATTCTCCGACTTCTCGGGATCATTAATCGGCATTACCCTTCTCCTTTATATCGAATGCCATATAGATGCCTTGTTGCATTGTAACCGCGCGGCGGGGTTTATCGAGTCTTGATAACGTCTTTACCGTCAACGGACACGAACCGACCACTCATCCGGCCGCGCAGGTCAGCATAGAAAAAGGAGCCGTCCCCGCGGAAGCGGCTCCTTAGATGCTTGGTAAAACGTTATACCTCGTCGTCCTCGTGCAGGCGGCGGCGATAATCGGCGGCCCAGCCCTCAATATTTACCTGACGGGCGCGGCCCAGACCGAGTGCGTCTGCCGGGACCGGCTCAGTGATGACGGAGCCGGCGGCCACGAGCGCGCCGTCGCCAATCTGGGCGGGCGCGACCATCATGGTATCGGAACCGATGAAGGCATCCTTGCCGATGACGGTTTTGTGCTTGTGTACGCCGTCGTAGTTGCAGGTGATGGAGCCGGCGCCCACGTTGACGCCGGAGCCCATGGTCGTGTCGCCGATGTAGGACAGGTGCGGCACCTTGGAGCCCTCGCCGATCGTGGACTTCTTGATCTCCACGTGCGTGCCGGCCTTGGAGCCGTCGAGCATGTGGGTACCCGGGCGCAGGTAGGCGCGCGGGCCGCAGTCGACGCCGTTCTCGATGACGGCCTCGATGGCGATGGTCTCATCGATGATGCAGCCGCTGCCGACGGTGGTGTCGGTGAGACGGCTGTTGGGGCCGAGCTGGCACTCCTCGCCCACGGTGACGTGGCCGATCAGGTGCGTCTGCGGCCACACGACGGTGTCGCGGCCGATGGTGGCGTCGGGGCCGATCCAGGCCTGCGTGGGGTCGATGAAGGTAACGCCCTCGGCCATCCAGTGCTCGTTGATGCGGTCGCGCGCGATGGCGGTGAGCTGCGCGAGCTGGATGCGGCTGTTGACGCCCAGGCCGTCGCGGTAGTCATCGCAGTGGAAGATGGAGACTGCCTGGCCGTGGCCTTTGAGGATCTCGAGCATGTCGGGCAGATAGTACTCGGACTGCGCGTTGTCGTTGCCGATCTCATCAATGTGGGCGGCGAGCTGCGCGCCGTCAAAGGCGTAGCAGCCGGCGTTGCACTCCAGCAGCGTGGCGGCCTGCTCGGGCGTGCAGTCCTTCTGCTCGATGATGCGCTCGATCTGGCCGTCGGCACCCAGCTTGATACGTCCGTAGCCGAAGGGGTCGGGCGGGGTCATGGTCATGACGGTGCAGGCGAGCTCGCCGATGGCGACGGTTTGCGCGAACTTGGCGACGGTGTCGGCGGTGATGAGCGGCAGGTCGCCGTTGAGCACCACGACGGGGCCCTCGGTGATGCCGCAGGCCTCGAGCGCGACCTTCACGGCGTGGCCGGTGCCCAGGCGCTCGGTCTGCTCGACGCACTCGACCTTGGTAGCGCTGTTGGCATAGGCACCGTCGATGAGGGCGCGCATCTCGTCGGCGTGGCTGCCGATGACGACCACGACGCGGCTGCAGCCGGCCTTGATGGTGGCGTCGACGATCCACTGGACCATGGGCTTGCCCAGGATCTTGTGCGAAACCTTGCAGTGGTTCGACTTCATGCGGGTGCCCTCGCCGGCAGCGAGGATAATTGCGGTTGCGTCCATGTGATCTCCTGTTACGTTATAGAGACGTGTGTTTGGAAACGATACACGGCGCAATATGATACCGCAGGCATATGTTGAGCGCGTAGCGATTGGTTTGCGGCGGTTGAGGCTTGCGCCGCCGGCGTGGCGTTTGCGCTGCTTGCGTGCGGCGTTGGCGGTGCTGCGGAGCTGTCGTTTGAGCGAGGGGACGGGGGTGCCCGTGGACAACATAC
>DBFBEA010000016.1:0-2941 GCA_048248475.1 Collinsella sp.
CTTCTCGTCTGCCTGGGTGGTCCATTTTGGGCCACATGGGTATGGGCATGTGCCTGCTTGCTCGACATACTTAATGTCGACAGCCCCTGTGCAAAGGAGGACGTTTCCATGGACGAGATGTTTGCCATTAAATGTCAAAACTGCGGCGGCCCTATGTACTCGCACCAGGCTAAGCGCAGCTTTGAGTGCGCCTATTGCGGCACGGTCGTTCCGTGGCAGGCGGACGTCGGAGAGCCCAAGAGCGCCCTGGGCATTCGCCATACGCCGCTGACGGTGGTGGATGGACTGCTCAAGCTCACGCATGTGTCGCAACTCGAGCGCCCGGAGGACCCGGACTGGTATTTCTTCAATTCGCACTGGCGCAATCAGTCGGTCCTGGAACATCTGCTGTGGGAGGATCGCGGCACGGCGCAGGAGTTCCAAGAGGCCACGCATGTGAGTATTCCTTGCCCCTTCTGTGGTGCGTCCTTTGAGGGCGAGTCGACCCAGCGCGTGTTTGAGTGCCCGTCCTGCGGCAACAAGATCGGCATTGCCGACCTGCTCAAGCCGGGGACGTTTAGCAAGCGTCTGACCATGGGCGTGGGTGCGGAGTATGTGCCGGATCAGGGTATTCCCTGCGAAATCTCGCCGCAGCAGGCACGTGCCAACGCGCTGCAGCTGGTGCGCCAGTACCCGGATGCCTTTGCCGGGCACGACGTGGAAGATGCGATCCAAAACGACATGATGCTCTTCTATTTCCCCATGGCGCTGGCGGACCTGCGCATGACGGCGAGCTTCCCGGGCAAGGGCCTGAGCAAGGAAACCCTGGTGTACTACGAGGTGCTCGACTGGGCATACCCCAGGGCAAACTACCTGGACGTTCGCCTCATGGGCATTTTGGAGCCGTGGGACTTTGCCAAGGTCGGTCCGTTCGATCCCGCCATGCAGGAAGGCGACTTCCGCGTCGTCTCCGTCGATGCATCTACCAAGGACCAGGTGGTCATTGATAAGTTGGCGCTCGACGTTGCGGGTAACGATGCCGAGGCCGTACTGGGGCTCAATAAAAAGAGCATCCGAACCTGGGCGCGCAAGGCCCGCAAGCATAAGGATGGCCTGGTGATGGTGCCGGTCTACTTTGTCGATCGTCCGGCGACGGACAGCCGCGATGGCGAGCAGGTGCGCATTGCCGTAAACGGACAGACGGGCCGCGCGGCCGCGGCGGTGTTTAGCGACAAGCGCGAAACGCATATCGTGGCACCGCTCAACCCGAGCCTGCATCTGTCCGGTGAGAGCACCGTGCATGCCACGCCCATCGAGGTCAAATACGTTAAGTCGCCGTTTCTGTACCAGATCGTGCGCCGTGGAGGCGGCGAGCAACCGCGCCAGGTTGCAGCGGTTGCCGAGGGTTCCTACCGAGAAGAAAAGCCCAAACGCCGCGGTCTGCTGGGTGCGCTATTTGGGAAGTAGGGGAGTAGCACCGGTTGTTGCCGTAAGGTGATGGCCGGGGGTGCGGGGCAGCTCTCAGGAGTGCGGGCTGCCGTCTGATTGTTTGAGGGTGCCAGATGTAAATAAACAGTGGAGCGGCTGCAAAAGAGCCTCCTCACTGGGTAAAATCAGGTTGTGCCGCGGAACCCGCTCCTCAGCTAGTCACACTTCGGAAGCGCGGGCAACGCAGGTATTATCGTCTAAAGGGCCGGCTGCAACCGGCCCTTTTCTGTGGCAGCCAATGGACCCACATCAGACGAAGGCCGCGTCTTTGCCTGTCAGGTCACGCTCGCCAGCCACGGCTAGAATGTCGTTGCCGGCGTCCATGACCGGTATTGTTTCGTAGCGTGCGTCGCAACCGCGAGTGCGCCTGCGACGGCTGCGGTGGCTTCGGTCGCAACGTGCTGCTACCCTTGCGTTTCGCCATTGGTCGCTTCGTTGATGGCGCGGTACTCGGCGCTTAGTTCGCGCGCCAGCTCTTCCTTGCTTGGAAGATACGGCAGGTATTTGGCGGCAAACACTTGGTCGTTGTCTTCGGGCAGCGTGTACTCGACAATCGAATCGCTTTTGTCCGCGCAGAGCACGATGCCTATGGGCGGATTGTCGCCTTCGTTCATGAGCTCGCGCGTGTAGTAGTTCACATACATTTGCATCTGGCCCAGGTCCTGATGCGTAAGGTCGTCCGTCTTAAGGTCGATGAGCACGAAGCAGCGCATCAGATAGTTGTAAAAAACAAGGTCAATATAGAAATGGCGTCCATCAAAGGTGATGCGCTTTTGGCGCGCCTCGAAAGCGAAGCCACGGCCAAGCTCCAGCAGGAACTTCTGAAGATGCGTGATGAGCGCCTGCTCTAGATCGCTCTCGCGAAACGTAGCATCGTCCGAGAAACCTAAAAACTCCAGTACATATGGGTCGCGGATGATATCCTCGGGGCGACGAGCCGGGGCGCTCTCTTGGATTTCCTGGGTGACGGCCTCTTTGTCCTTGCTGGCAAGTAGGCGCTCGCGGAACATGGTGTTGATCTGGCGTTCGAGCTGACGCGTGCTCCAGCGAGAATCGGCGCATTCGTTCATGTACCAGGTGCGAGCTTCGGGGTCAGGAATGCGTATTAACCTGCGGTAATGTGTCCAGCTCAATTCGGGACGCAGTGAGTCCCGAATTGGAAATGCAAGATAGAACTGACGCATTTTGCGCAGCTCTCTTGCTTCAAAACTTTTACCAAAATCCTTGGTAAGTCTGATTGCGAGGGCCTTGAGCAGCGCCTCTCCATACTTGGCGCGCCCCTCTCCGCCCTGTTCATCAACAATACTCTTGCCGATCTCCCAATATGCCTCAACCATCGCAAAGTTAACGGCGGTATAGGCCTTGTCGCGAGCGGCGTTGAGAATCGAGGAGACCTGCTTGTAAAAACCTTCGGGCACGATTGCCGATTCTCCACGGTTTACCAGTTCGCCCATCACTGTCGCCCCACTTTCCT
>DBFBEA010000017.1:0-2887 GCA_048248475.1 Collinsella sp.
CGAACCACGAAGACCGCTCAATCGTCAAGCTATTTTCCCCAGTGGGTCGATTCTGTGGGGCAAACGGTCAAAATTTGTCCAATCGGATGGTATTCGTGAACAAACGAACGTTTATGCTCGGGTATGTCGTGGTAAAATCTCAGGCGTTATCGGAGCAACCTTACAGGAGGTTTCTTTTATGCTCGTCAACGCAGCAGACATGCTCAAGAAGGCCGAGGCCGGCAAGTACGGTCTCGGTGCCTTCAACACCAACAACCTCGAGTGGACCCTGGCTATTCTCCAGGCCGCCGAGGAGGCCAAGTCTCCGCTGATCCTTCAGTGCACCGCTGGTGCCGCTAAGTGGATGGGCGGTTTCAAGGTCTGCGCCGACATGGTCAAGGCTGCCGTCGAGGCCACGGGCGTTACCGTTCCCGTCGCCCTTCACCTCGATCACGGTTCTTACGAGGACTGCTTCAAGTGCATCGAGGCCGGCTTCACGTCCATCATGTATGACGGCTCTCACGAGGAGACCTTCCAGCTTAACCTCGACCGCACCAAGGAGCTCGTTGAGCTTGCCCACTCCAAGGGCATGTCCATCGAGGCCGAGGTCGGCGGCATCGGCGGCACCGAGGACGGCGTGACCTCCAGCGGCGAGCTCGCTGATCCTGCTGAGTGCAAGCAGATTGCTGACCTGGGCGTCGACTTCCTCGCCTGCGGTATCGGCAACATCCACGGCGTGTACCCTGCCGACTGGGCTGGCCTTTCCTTCGAGCGCCTGGGCGAGATTAAGGCTCAGACCGGCGACCTGCCCCTCGTCCTGCACGGTGGCACCGGCATCCCCGAGGATCAGATCAAGAAGGCCATCTCCCTGGGTATCTCCAAGATCAACGTCAACACCGATCTGCAGCTCGTCTTCGCCAAGGGCGTTCGCGAGTATATCGAGGCTGGCAAGGATCAGCAGGGCAAGGGCTTTGACCCCCGCAAGCTCCTCAAGCCTGGTCGCGAGAACATCGTTGCCCGCACCAAGGAGCTCATGGAGGAGTTTGGCTCCGTCAACAAGGCGTAAGTAGCGGTTTAACTTTCCCGTCGGAGGCCCCGTTCACCCTACGCTTTTCCCTTGCGCTCACCTGGCTTTGCCAGAAGTCGCGCAATGGGAAAAGCTTCGGGTGAACGGGGCCTCCTTCGTTAACTCGCCACAGGGTTACTGGGCTGAATTCATTTTTTATAGGTACCGTTTATCGGTGTTGAGGGTTCCTTTATTGGGGCTTTCTTTTTATCTCGCTACAATGGACTTCAAGAGTTCTAATGACTTGGAGTTTGGTATGGCTGTTATTAATGTGCTGCCTTCGGATGGGAAGGTTATTGACGAGGGTCCTGTTGGTTGCTCTGTTGATGTTTGCAATGATGACTTCCGTTTTCTAGATGTTGGCTTGCCACCCGAGATCCTGCGTTTAAAGGATGCAGGGTATCTTTCGCAGGCTATTGAGGCTTGCGATCGCCTGCTTGCCCAAGATCCCGATTCCTCGCTTGCTGCCTGCGTTCGCGCCGAGCGGTATCGTATGATCGAGACGCCGCTTCATTTTTCGGTGTCGCGTGATCGGGCTATCGAGATGATCCGCGAGGAGTGGCCCGAGTTTACCGATGAGCAGTTTGACGATCTGATTGACCGTAAGCGTATTGACTGGCGCTTTATCGATGGCGAGCTGTTCGTTCTCGACAACTTCCTCGATTCGCTTCGCGTATATCCCAAAGAGGTCCCCGGCATGCGTCCCGATCCTACGGACGGAATTGCACTGCGCAACGAGATGCTCAAGGAGATGGAGTCACAAAACGGATTGACTCGCGTTATTACGCTTAAGGCGTCCTTGTCTGTCCCCGGCGCTCTAGAGGGGGAGACCGTTCGCGCTTGGCTTCCCGTAGCCGCCACCTGCCGCCAACAGTCTCAGGTCGAGATTCTCGACATGACGCCGGAGGGTGCTGTTGCTCCCGCGAACGCTTCGGCGCGTACCGCCTCGTGGTCTTCTTCGAGTGAGCGCTCATTCTCGGTGACTTATCGTTATCACATCGATGCTGCTTATTGTGATGTCTACGGTGGCACACTTCCGGTTCATCCGCGTATGGACGCGCCTCTGCCCGAGGATATTTCCGAGGACCGTCCGCACATTGCATTTACGCCGTATCTGCAGCAGCTGACGGCCAGCGTTGTTGGCGGACTCGAGGATCCGCTCGATCGCGCCCGTGCTATCTATGATTACCTGACGCAGTATATCGACTATCGCTATCAGCCGCCGTACTTGCTTTTGGGATCTATTGCCGATGACTGCGCGCATTCGCTCCGCGGCGATTGCGGCGTTATGGCGCTCACGTTTATCACCATGTGCCGTATCGCGGGCGTGCCTGCCCGTTGGCAGAGCGGCCTCTACGTTGCGCCCGATTCGGTGGGGTCGCACGACTGGGCAGAGTTCTATACGCCGCAGACCGGTTGGCTCAACGCCGACGTGTCATTTGGATCTTCTGCTCGCAGGATGGGGGAGGAGTGGCGCCGCCGTCACTACTTTGGCAATCTCGACCCATGGCGTATGGTGGCCAACAATCGATTCCAGGCAGAGTTTGAGCCCTCTTTCGACGGCATGCGCGAGGACCCTTACGATAACCAGATGGGTGAGGCTTCGGTCGACGGTCGCGGATGCCGTCAGCGCGAGATGCTACGCACGGTCGAACTCGTCGAAATGCTCGAAGTTCCATTTTCGGACTAATCGGTAGAAAGCTGTGATAAACTAACTCACGCATTACGTGCCCGAGTGGCGGAATTGGCAGACGCAGTGGACTCAAAATCCACCGTTGGCAACAACGTGCGAGTTCGAGTCTCGCCTCGGGCACCATACATGCAAGTGAGCGTTCAAGGGGG
>DBFBEA010000018.1:0-18944 GCA_048248475.1 Collinsella sp.
TTTTGCGCGCTCTGATACCATGGTTTCACCGATTGGGACCAAGGCATCCGAGGAGCAGTGTTATATGGGAACTTATCATAGTACACGAGGACGCACTTTATCGTGCTCAAGTAAGGTGGCAATCCGCACCGGCATCGCTCCCGACGGGGGTTTGTTTGTCTCGGACGAGCTCGGCACCCAGCAGGTCGATATCAGCTCGCTTGCAGATAAATCGTACTTTGAAATCGCTCAAGATGTGTTGGGAATGTTACTGAATGATTACACGGCCGAAGAAATTTCGGCGTGTGTCGACGAGGCATACCGCGGCACGTTCGCGAGTGAAGAGGTTACGCCGCTCGTCAAACTCGACGCTGCGCCGGGCGCTGACGCCCCTCAGACCTATGTGATGGAGCTCTTTGGCGGCCCCACGAGCGCCTTCAAGGACGTCGCCTTGCAGATGCTCCCCCGCCTCATGGCCCGCACTTCCGCCAAGGACGGCGGCGCCGAGCGCATCATGATCGTCACCGCTACGTCGGGCGACACGGGCAAGGCAGCACTCGCCGGCTTTGCCGACGCCCCGGGCACGGGCATCACCGTCTTTTATCCCGAGGGCAAGGTCAGCCGCGTCCAGAACCTGCAGATGTCCACTCAGGAGGGCGATAACGTCGCCGTCTGCGGTATCCGCGGCAACTTCGACGACGCCCAGAGCGCCGTCAAGCGCATCTTTGCCGATAAGGAGCTTGCCGAGCGCCTGGAGGCCGCTGGCACGGTGCTTTCGAGTGCCAACTCCATCAACGTCGGCCGCCTGGTGCCGCAGGTCGTCTACTACTTTGCCGCCTATGCGCAGCTGCTGCGCGCCGGCGCCATCGAGGCCGGCGACGCCGTGGAGTTCTGCGTACCGACCGGCAACTTTGGCGATATCCTGGCCGGCTACTATGCCAAGCGCATGGGTCTGCCCGTCGCCAAGCTCATCGTGGCGAGCGACAAGAACAACGTGCTTGCCGACTTCCTGACCACCGGCGTTTACGACCGTAACCGCCCGTTCTTCACGACCATCTCGCCGTCGATGGACATCCTCATCAGCTCCAACCTCGAGCGCATGCTCTACTTCCTGTCCGATGGCGACTGCGAACTCGTTGCTAGCCTTATGGAGCAGCTGGCACAGACTGGTCGCTACGAGGTTCCCGCCGACCTGCTAGCAAAGATTCAGAGCGTCTTTGGCTGCGGTTGGGCCAGCGAGGACGAGGTCCGCGCTGCCATCAAGAGCTGCTGGGACGCGAACGGCTACGTGATCGACCCGCACACCGCTTGCGGCTATCACGTCTTTGAAAAAATCGCTTCCGCCGAGGGTGCCAAGGCCCGCGTGCTGCTTTCGACCGCAAGCCCCTACAAGTTCCCGCGCGCCTGCTGCGACGCCCTGGGCCTCGACGTTCCCGAGGATGATTTTGAGGCTATGCGTGTGCTCGAGCAGGCCACCAACACGGTCGCCCCGACCCAGCTCGCCGAACTCGAATCCAAGCCCGTCCGCTTCGAAGACGTCTGCGACGTCGATGAGATGGCAAGCTACGTCGAGTCTGCAGCAAAACGAATGAGCACCAACTAGATCCCTTATTAAGCGCCGGCGAAAGCCGGCGCACCTTCTAATTATTTAGCTTTCGGGATGATGACGAGCATGCGAGCGGGTCTGGCCGTTTAGTTCGTCGCGAGTTCCGCACGAGCCGGAAAGCACTTAATGTGCTTTCCGAGCGAGCCAGGACTGCCCGAGCAGCGAACTAAACGGCCAGACCCGCCCAGGAGGACTCACATGATCAAAATCACCGTCCCAGCAACCAGCGCCAACCTAGGCATCGGCTACGACACCCTCGGCATGGCCGTTAGCCTCTACTCGCACTTCACCTTCGGGCGCGCCGACAAGCTCACCATCACGGGCTGCCCCGAGGAGTTCCAAAACGAGAATAACCTGGTCTATGTGAGCTTTGTCGATGCTCTGGCCGCGTGGGGCGAGCCGGCTTTTCCCGTTGCTATCGACATTCAGACCGACGTGCCCGTCGCCCGCGGCCTGGGTTCCAGCTCCACCTGCGTCGTCGCCGGCATTATGGCAGCCGCCGCGCTGACGGGCCACACCGTCGACCGTGCCGAGCTCGTCCGCATTGCCACCGAGGTCGAGGGCCATCCCGATAACGTCGCCCCCGCCATCCTGGGCGGCGCCGTCTGCTCCTTTACGCCGACCGATTCACTCCCCCAGTGCCTGCGCTACGAGGTGAGCGATCGCTTGCGTTTTATTACCGTGATTCCGCCCTACGAGGTGCATACGAGCGAAGCGCGCAAGGTTGTGCCGCAGGAGATTCCACTCTCCACCGCCGTATGGCAAATGGGCCGCATCGCCGGCATGACGCGCGGCCTGGAAACCGGCGACCTTGACCTGATTGCCGCCGCCAACGACGACCGTATCCAGGAGCCCTATCGCCGCCGCCTCATCCCCGACTACAACGCCGTGCGCGACACCTGCCTTAACGGAGGCGCCAAGACCATCTGGATCAGTGGCTCCGGCTCGACCCTCATGGCCGTGACTGACGACACCATCGTGGCAAAGTTCCTGCAGGTCAAGCTGCGCGAGCAGTTCCCTAAGTGTGATACGCATATTCTGACGTGCGACACGGAAGGCGCTCAAATCGAGTACCTGTAGACATCCTCCTCATATACCTGTCCGGGACGGTCGGGATGTTCCCTCAAAATCATTCCGCAGCGCGAAGGCCCCTTGTCCGTCGCTCCGCAGGAGCAGGACAAGGGGCCTTCATGCGCGAGGACGATTTTGAGGGAACATCCCGACCGTCCCTGCGCCCACCTTGCTGAGGATGTCTACAGGGACCCACGCTTTGAAGGGGCTCCGGGCTGATAGTTTTGTTTTTTATTGATAGGGGCTCTTGCTAGGCTGGAGCCCTGACTAGAGGCAGGCCTCGGCGATGCGCTTTTTGAGTTCGTCGATGCCGGTGCCGGTCTGGGAGCTTGTGATGATCACATTCTCGGCCGGAACGTTGAGCTGCTTTTTGATGGCTGCTGCCTGGCGGGCCTGCTGGGTGCGGCTGAGCTTGTCGGCTTTGGTGAGGCAAACGATAAAGTTGAACTCGTTGCCCTGTAGGTAGTCGATCATGTCGTGGTCGAGCTTGCTGGGGTCGTGACGAATGTCCACCAGCGAGACGACCAAGTTAAAGCTGCGCTCGGAGTCAAAAAAGTCGCCGATAAGCTCGGCCCAGCGGTCGCGCTCGGCCTTGGAGCGACGGGCGAAACCGTAACCCGGCAGGTCCACGAAATGCACGTCATCGGCCTCAAAGAAGTTGATGTTGCTCGTCTTGCCCGGCGTACTGGAAACCTTGACTAGGTTCTTGCGGCCAAATAGCTTGTTCATAATCGACGACTTGCCCACGTTGGAGCGGCCGACAAAGCTCACCTCGGGGCAGGTGGACTCGGGAATCTGCGAAACCTTGCCATAGCTGGCGACGAACTTGGCAAGCTGGTAGTTAATGGAATCGGCCATGGACACTCCTTGGTCGTAGGTTCTTACAAATAGACGCGCTATTGCGCAGCGGCAATGCGGCGGACGATATCGAGCGTGATGTCACTTGCGACACGCGCGTACTCGAACAGATCGAACTCGCGCTCGCAAATTGCATCGTACGCCTCGTCACAATTATCGCTGATAGCGCGCAACACCAGGCAATCGACACCATTTTTGGTTGCGACATGGGCAATTGCCGCGCCCTCCATGCCGACACAATCGGCATGCGTCGCCTCGATAGCGTCGTTGCGCATGGTGGCGCCCGTCACAAAGCGGTTACCCGTGGCAATCGTGCCGACCAGGAACTGCTTGGTGCCCTCGTTCGAAGCGACTGCATTTTTCGAAGCGTCAACAAACCCACGCTCAGCAAGCACGTCGGCGGCAATATCGACCAGCGCGGGCGTCGAGCCAAACTCCTCGAGCCCCGGTGCGGACTCGGCGATAAGCGCGGTATCGGTATCCAGATAGCGTAGGCGTTTGCCAATGACCACGTCGTCGATATGGAGCTTGGGGTTCAAACCGCCCGCAATGCCCGAAAACACAACAGCCTGCGGAGCATACTTGCTAATGAGGTGCTGTGTTGCAGCGGCGGCGTTCACCGTGCCCATGCCCGCCGTTGTGGCGACAACTGTCAGGCCGTCGAGCTCACCGCTCACAACGGTCAAGCCTGCCTCCCGTGCCTCGCAAACGTCGCTCAGCTCTTCCTTAATCTGCATGATCTCTTTTTCGAGCGCACCGATAATCGCGATGGTAGCCATACCATTCCCCAAACCTATACGAAATTCTCAACCAAGGTATGGTACCAGCATTTTGTTTGACCTCGCCAAACGAACACGCTAAGCCAGTGCAGCTCGCGTATCAAACAGAGCCTTTGCAATCGCAGCCGTAACCTCGCTCGAACGGTCGCTCGATGGCATCGATGTCATGACGCTCATGACATAGGTACGGCCATCGATGTCGATGAGGCCTGCATCGCATGTCGAATAGTAGCCGTCCTCGCTGATCCAACCCGCTTTGTTGCGCACCAAGACCTGATCGTCCGCAATGCCATCGCGAATAAACGAGCGCGATGTTGATGCCAAAAGGCCTGACAACCACTGTGAAGTCTCGGTATCCATGCTCAGATACTCGCTCATCTCGCGCCATAACCTCGCAGAAGTGCGCGGGCAGTAGGTCGGAAAATCACTCATCGGATTCAGTGCCGTTTCGTCATCAACACCCAGATTGGCAATCCAATCCTCATAGCCATCATGGTCAAACGCCGCGCGTAACGCGATAAACGAATCGTTGTCTGAGTTGGCGACGGCATTCTCGATAAGGTCGCGCACCGTCTGCCAGCCCATGCTGCAACCACCATACGTGGCTAAAGGCCCATCGAGCGACACCCGCCCCGATTCGACCAACGTCTCGCAAATATAGAGCGCATACAGCGCTTTGTAGCTGCTCGCTCCATACACCTCGACATCGGCGTTATACGTCACGCCCCTACCGCTCGATAGGTCGTAGAACACTACACCCACGTCGCCCAGCTCCTGCGCCCGACACAGGGCATCCTGGAGCGAGGCAAGGCTCTCATCCTCCAAGGCAGGAGTCTTGTTATCCACCAACGAGAAGGTCCGAACGGTATCACCCGAAGGGATATCGTTGAAGTCCGCCTTCGAAAGTCTCGTCTTGAGATCTGCCGTCGACAGAGCTTGATCTGCCGACGCTTTGGACTTTGAAACCTTCTCGTTTTGCAGCTGTACCGTTGACGCATCTGGGCGCACCGTTCGCTCCGAGGCGTAGGTTTTAACGGTAATTCCGAGGATAATAACCGCCGACGTTAGCATCCCAATGGCGGCAATCTTCCTCACGCGGATGCGAGCGCCGACAAGGCCACACGAAGACGTGCCCTTCGTCTTATATCTGCTGCCATGCTGCGGCACATACTCGTCCCGCGATGCGATGTTTCGCACGTGGTCTCCTGACTGCCACCGTTTATATACGAGCAGTATGATACCGAGCAGGCATTTCTTTCCAAAGATATTCAGCGGCGTTTAAGGTGTCTTTAAAGAAACCACAAGCGTATTTATCCAAATGGCACGATTCTGTTGCGCATCTCACCGCAACCCAGAGAGCAGTCTTTTAAGGACGGGGCTCTTTGGCAATCAACTTGGTGCCCAGGGGCACTCATTTAAGTCTGTCCCCAATGAGTGCCTTTGGGGAGCGAAAATGGCTCGCTAGCCGATGGCGTTTTTGAGTTCAGCGCGGCGCTTTTTCATGCCCGTCATGACGGCGTTGCGCAGCTCGGGCATGCGCGCGGTATCCATCTGTGGAACGCCCTCGAGCTTATAGGGAATCCCCAGCTGCTCGTATTTGACGACACCCATGGTGTGATACGGCAGCATCTCCAGGCCGACCACGTTATGCCACGGGGCAATCAGGCGACCGAGTGCCTCGCACTCCTCCACCGTGTCGGTAATGCCCGGCACCACCACGTGGCGGATAACGACCTTAATCTTGCGACGCGCGAGCTCATCACCAAACGCCAGAATGCGTGCGGGATCGCAACCGGTCAGCTTTTTATGCTCGACGGGATCGGCATGTTTAATGTCGAGCAGCACCATATCGGTCTCGTTGAGTACGGCATCGGACTTCTCGGGATGCGCGGGATCGAACGCATAGCCACAGCTATCCAGGCAGGTATGCACACGACCATCGGGGTTGTTGTGCATTGCACGGAACAGGTCGGCCAAAAACTCGGGCTGCAGAAGCGGCTCGCCGCCCGAAACCGTAATTCCGCCGCTGCGATAGAACTCGTGGTTACTCTGGAACTCATCCATGAGGTGCTCGACGGTCACCATCGTGCCGCCGTTGACCGACCAGGTATCGGGATTGTGGCAATACGCACAGCGCATGGGACAGCCTTGGACAAACACTACGAAGCGGATGCCGGGTCCGTCGACCGTACCCATCGTTTCAATCGAATGTACGCGGCCCAGGGCAAACGCGGAGTCCTCGGGACGAGCGTCCACACCCTCAAGCGTCATTTCTGCCATTCGCGCTACCTTGCCTCTCCTTGGATGCAACCAATTAAAATGCCAGAGCCATTCTAGCCTATGCGTTTGCGTTTAAACGTCTCGGGCTAGAATGGCACGTTTTAATCTATCCCCCATCACCATGGCTGGGGTCTACTTCGAGATGTCAGACTGAAGAACGCTCGTCTGAGGCCTTTACGCCTTAAGCGTGAGCACCGCGCCGAAAGCAGTCGGGCCGCAGTGGCTCGAAATGACGCCGCCGACCTGAGTCCAGGTAACGTCCTTAAAGCCAAGATCGTGTGCATAGACTTCCATGTCGTCGCGCAACTCCTCGGAAAGACCCACCGAATACGCCAGGCCAATATGCGAGTAGTCGATCTCGCCCTTCTCTACCATGTGATCAATAAAGGCACGGGCGCACTTAAGCATAGAACCGCGGAACTTCTTGGTCGCCACGAACTTGCCGCCCGTCACCTCAATGCAGGGCTTAATCTTGAGCAGATGGGCGCCTAGGAACGCGACGTTGGACAAGCGGCCACCTGCCTTAAGGAAGGCAAGGTCGGTAGGAACAAAGCCCAACAGTACGCGGTCCATGACGGAGTTCGTAAATGCAAAGATCTCGTCGACGGTGACATCGGGGTGAGCCTCGATGTATTTGGCGGTCTCGACGACAACGAGCGACTGGCCCACCGAGACAAAGCGTGTGTCCATGGAGAACACGTAGTCGCGCCCCTGGGCCGCAATCTTAGAGGACTGATGCGAACAGGTCGTGGCCTCGGAATATGCAAGATGCAAAATAGTCGCGTCGGGTTGCTCGGCATGGATGCGGTCGTACACATGCGCAAAATCCGCTGGCGAACAGCCACTGGTCTTGGGCATCACGCCAAACTCGTTACAGCGCGAGTAAATCTCGAGCGGATCAATCGAGCCATCCTCGACGGTCTCGTCGCCAATCGTGACATGCATGGGCACGCGCACGATGCCGTAGCGTTCGCAGAGCTCTGGCGTCACATCCGAACCAGATTCAACCACGATTACGTACTTGCCCATTCTTATCACGACCCATCTCGACATTGGCTTTTCAATACATGGCACGCGCCGCCGCACTGTTGCACAACGGCGTCCAAGCGCCAAAGAGACGCCGCCCCTTGCACACAACAAAGGACAGCGTCTCCCTGGAAAACTCCGTGCTTATCTAGGATTCCACACGGTTTATTAAGGAGGGTTACTTATTCCGCAAACGGTCGCTATATGCGGTAAGCGGTAGTTGGCCGCGACAACTGCGACACATTCCGTCCAGCAAATCCAATCGTGCTCCACGCACGGTTAATGCACGAGGCGGTAGAAATTCATCGATGCCGCACCCTCGGCGTGCAGCTCCATCGCCGGAACCGCCGGCGAATAGGTACGGCTCGTAAGTGCCGCCTCGCCGCCATTTGCAAAAATCTCGACCATCGTAGTGTCCGAAAGCACGCGCAGGTCGCGAAGCTCGCTGAGCTCGATCGACCTCTGGTCGCGCCCATAGCCTTCGTCACCCATGTCGAGGGTAAGCATCCCGTCTGCATAGCGCACAAAGACACCCTTGCGGATTTCGAGCTCGATCACCTGGGCGCCCTCACAGGAAACCACAAGATCAAACAGGCGGCCCGGCTCCTCAACGGTTTCACCGCCTGTCGCGCAAACGCAGTCGCCGCGCATCCTCTCAATCTCGTGCACCGGCTGCTGACAGAGCTTACCATCGCGCATGCTCAGTTTTCTCGGCACCGTCAACGCGCACTGCCACCCGCGTGCCACCGTCGGGCTTTTTGCCGTCGCATCGGGGCAACCCGACCACCCGATCATCAAACGCCGACCCGCAGCATCCTCAAAAGACTGCGGTGCGTAGAAATCAAAGCCGGCATCGACCATCGGGGGCATGCCCTGCCCGGCGATCTTAAAACTCGGCGCCTCCCAATCGGCCTCGATGGGAAACCACACGCACTGGTGCGGATTGCGGTAACGCCATCCATCGGCGGACACACCCTGCGGACAGCAAACGAGAATAAGCTCACCATCGAGCTCAAACAGATCGGGGCACTCCCACATAAAGCCAAACTTCTCGCCCAACTCAATGCGCGTCGCATAGCTCCAGTCCTCTAGATTGCTCGAGGTATAGACAAGCACGCAGCCGCGGTCGTCTTTCGTACGAGCGCCCAGAACCATGTAGTAGATACCATCGTGTTCAAGGATTTTGGGATCACGCACGTGCGTACCGATATCGTCGGGGTAATCGACCGGCCCAACAGCTATGCGCTTCTCGCCCAATTCGTCGGGGTTCTCGGCAACCACATGAATCTGGTTTTGCTCACGGCCCGTCAACACGTAGTCGTAATCATCGCGGTCAAAATGCTTGACGTTGCCGGTATAGAAGTAGTGAATCTTGCCGTCGTGTACAAAGGCAGAACCAGAATACGCTCCGCTCGAATCCAAATCGGAATCGGGGAACAGCACAGGGCCGCGATTCTCGTACGTCACAAAATCCTTTGTTGTCAGATGATTCCAAAGCACTGGACCGCCATGCGCAGCATCGAATGGATCGTATTGGTGATAGATGTGATACGTATCACCGATCTGCACCAAACCGTTGGGGTCGTTGAGCCAGCCAAGCTCAGGCTCCACATGGAACAGGAGCCTATCGGGGTCGGACGCGATGCGACCCGCTGTCTCATCCTGTCCGGCACGCCACTGCTCATAGTCCGCGCGTGTCACCTTATTTTTTTGATTAAACATCGCCGTTGACTTTCTCGTCTATGGGGAAGGACGCTCGACTCACACGAGTCGAACGCCCTTCCCCAAATGGACTTATCCTCAGATTACGCTGAACGGCTCAACTAGAAGCTGACATCAAAGCCAGCACCAGCGCCCTCTTCATCAGTGGTCGGCACGCCCTTTGCCTTGTTGTAGGCAAAGATCAAGACGATCGGCACGATAAAGGCGATGAGATTGCCAGCCACATACCACACGAGCGTCTCGGGCGTGACGATGAGCAGGCCAAGCACGCCGGTCAGACCCTGACCGATGGCGCGCACCTCAAAGAGCTTCACGAAGGCACCGCCGCAGCCTGCACCGATGCAAGCGCAGATGAACGGGATGATCGAGTAGCGCATGTTTGCAGCAAAGATTGCGGGCTCGGAGATACCGACCAGCGTCGGGATAAAGGACGACATGCAGATGTTGCGCTCTTTGGAATGCTTCTTGTGAATGAGGTACATGCCGATGGCGCCGCCGCCCTGGGCGATGATGGAAACCGACCAGATGGCCTGGATGTAGTTGAAGCCAGTCGTGGCGACGAGGTTTGCCTCGATACCCTGGATGAACTGATGCGTACCGGTAACGACGAGCGGCTGCAGGAATGCGGCAAAGACAAAGGCACCGAAGACGCCCATCCTGTTGTACAGGATATCGATTACACCGGCGAGGACGTCGCCGATCAGGTTGCCGAGCGGGCCGAACACGGTGAACAGGGCGACGTTAGCAAGAATCAGGGTAACGGTCGGGACAAAGACGAACGAGACGACCTCGGGGATGTACTTCTGGGCAATCTTTTCGACCTTGGCCATAAACCAGGCAGTCAGGATTGCAGGGAACACGCCGCCCTGGAAAGCAACCATGGGGATGGAGAGCGGACCAAAGTTCCAGTACTCAGCACCCGTCGGGTCCATAACGAACGTGTTGCGGTTCATAAGGCTCGGGTGAACCATGACGATACCGACGAGGATGCCCAGAATCGGGTTACCGCCAAAACGCTTCACCGCGCTGTACATAACCAGGACAGGCAGGTAGTCAAACGTGGTGGCGATAATGGCAAAGAAGCTTGCGAGGTTCTTGAGGAACTCGCTGTGATCGGCAAGGCTGCCCTCCATGCCAAAGAGGCCGTTGGCAACGATCAGCGACTTAAGGCCGATGATGATAGCGGCGCCGACGAAGGCGGGAATGATGGGGATAAAGATGTCCGAGAATACCTTGAGGACCGAGAAGAACTTGCCCTTCTTGTCCGCCTCGGCGCCCTTGACCTCGGAAGCGCTGATCTCCTTAACGCCCGTCAGAGCCATAAACTCATCGTAGACCTTGTTGACGGTACCGGTACCGAAGATGATCATGAGCTGGCCGCTGTTGTACAGCACGCCCTTGACGCCATCGATGTTCTCGAGCTCGGCCTTGTTGTACTTGCTCGTATCCTTGAGCACCAGACGCAGACGCGTAACGCAATGCGTGGCGCCCTCGATGTTCTCCAAACCGCCGACGTTATCGACGACTTGCTGAGACACTACTTTGTAGTCCATGTTCCTCTCCATTCCTTTACGAAATCATAAGACGTTTTGATGCCATTACAGAGACGCGATCGTTGCATTTGCGCACTTGAGCGTACCGTCGGTGACCGTCAGCGCCACACCCTGGCCCTGCTTATTGCAGAAGCGCGCGTTAAGCGCAACATCATCGACAAAGATGGTCGCGATATCGTCGTCAACGACCAGGCGCACATGATGAGTGCCCTCGCCCTTAAAGAACAACGGACGCTCGAGGCCCATGTTGTTGACCTGGAACCACGGATACTGGGGGGCCGCCGTAAACTCGAGCTTGCCCTCACGCAGGTTGGCGCGGAACTCATAGGCAAGACCGGACTCGGCGTCCTCGGCAAGCTTCACCGAGAAGCCGGCAGCGTCACCGGCGAGCTCGATGTCGGCATCGAGCATATAGGTGGAACCGGCATCCGCGGCGAGCACCTGCTCGACCTTGCCCGACTCGCAGGAAAGCTCAAAGGCCTCGACTGCCTTAGCCTCGCCAAAGGCGCCAAGCATGCTGTCGGGGAGCTTGGTGCCGAGCGTTCCGTCAGCACGCTGAACGATCTCGAGAGGCATAAAGGTGCCACCCCACAGGTAAGAGCTGGGGTCACCGCCCTCGTCACGCGTAGGAACCCAACCAAAGAGAACGCGGCGCTCGCCATCAAATGCGGTACGCGCGGCATAGTACGCGCGGCCATCGAAGGAATCGTCCGCAGGAGTGATCCAAGGACCGTTGATAGAGCGAGACATGCGGTAACGGGTCTTGTTGCCATCACTGTACTCGGAGAACACCAGATACCACCAGTCGCCCATCTTAAAGAGATCAGGCATCTCGAACATGGTGTACAGGCCCGGATTCCACCAGTCGCCCTGGAACTCCCAGGTATCCAGGTCCTTGGAGGTGAACTTGACCAGACGACCGGTCATCAGACGCTTGTCCTCGCCCACACGCGTGCCGAGGATGAGCATGTACTCTTCGTTCTCCTCATCCCAAAGCACAAAGGGATCGCGCCAGTTGCGGTCATCGTAACCCTCCTGGGGCGGAAGCAGCGTCTCGGCGATGTTCTTCTCCCACTTGACGGCGTCGTCACTCGTTGCGTGAAGAAGAACCTGCTTCATCAAGCGTGCCTTGACCTTATCGCGATTGCAACCAGTGTAGAGCGCATGGTACTTGTCGCCCACCTTAAACACCGTGCCGGCATAAACATACTGGTCGACTTCCTCGTCGCCGCCACGCTCAAGGCTCTCGCCAAAGTCTTTGTAATTGACGAAGTCCTTGGTTGTCGCGAGTGCCCAGCCAAACGGCTCTCCGAAAGGTCCGGGGTTTCGCGTGTCACGCTGATGATAGAGATAGAACGTGCCGTCCTCGCCGTACGGCATGATGTCGCCTACCCAAATTCCCTCAGGCTGGTAATACACCTTGTGCATCCGAGACTTCCTTTCTCACGAGATACTAACTCGGTACAACTGCAAGATATGTCAATCGTTTTCATATGTCAAACGTTTTCACACCAATACGTCTTTTCGCAGTTCCAGTCGTCGGCAAACGGTTGACATATGCCGGCGAACGGTCATCAGAGGTGTTTGAGGAATTCTTTTGGCACGGGATGAACTACGCGGTTTTACCCTCAATGAGTTCAACGGGGAGCTTGATATTCGATTCGGGCTTTTCGCCGTTAATAAGAGCAATGATGGATTGCGCCGCGAGCTCTCCGATGCGATCGATATCTTGGCGTACGGTTGTTAAGTCAGGCATAAACGTCATAGTGCGGCGGGCACCATCCGCGCCCACGACCTTAATATCGCCCGGAGCGCTCAAGCCGCGCTGCTTCATCACGTTAAGACAGATAGCCGCCATCGTGTCGTCTCCCGCAAAGATGCCGTCAATATCGGGGTTCTCATCGAGGATCTTCGCAACGACCGCGCTCTTTTCGTCGTCGGGCTTAACGAACTCAACCTCACGGACAAGCGCGGGCAAACCGGCCTGCTCAACAACATCGAGGTAGGCATCGGTACGCTTATTGGCAGGCATGCGCATGCGGCTATTGCTGCGCAGGCACAGGATGCGTGAACATCCGTCATCGATCAGGCGACGCGTGGCAAGTTCGCCGATGCTATAGCTGTCGCTCGCAATCTGAACAGAGGCTTCGCCAAGGTCGCAGTCGATACCAACCAGACTCAAGCCCATCTCGGCATACGCCTCGGCACCGATATTAAGCGAGTTGACGATGACGCCATCAACCATATTGCGTCGAAGCATGTCGATATAAGAGCGCTCAAGCTCGGGTCGATTGGCGCTATTGCACAGCAGCATCTTAAAACCGTTTTCGGCCAGGGTATGCTCAATGACTTGAACCACTTGGGCATGAAACGGACTGCTGACATAGGGGACGATCATACCGATAAGATTCAGGCGACCGTTGAGCATGGCACGGGCGATATCGTTGGGCGTATAGTTGATGCGCTTCATCGCGGCATGGACCTTATCGCGGGTCTCTTGGCTAATATAGCCACGATTATTAAGCACACGAGATACCGTAGTAGGCGAAACCCCCGCCACCGCCGCAACTTCCTTGATGCCAGGCTTAGCCGTATCCTTAGAACGAGCACTCTCGCGAGCCATAGCACCCTCCCCCATCAACATGTCATACGTTTACATACGAACAAAGCATACCCCAACAAGAGCGGGAAGACGGTAACAGTACAAGTAAGTAAACGACTCATCCAAATAATTAGGAGAGTTCCGCCTAACGGGTGACTACACAGGACCCCACATGGCCGGTTTTGGGTTATTTCCCAAAACATCCCGCAGGACGCAAAGAGGCTCCGCCGCGCAACGCGCGCAGCGGAGCCTCTTTGCATGTCCGAGGACGTTTTGGAAAGTAACCCAAAGCGGCCCGGCGATCCTGCAGGAGTTAAACCCCTTTAGAACTTGTCGTGGAAGGTACGCGCAATGACCTCGTCCTGCTGCTCCTTGGTGAGCGTGTGGAAGTTCACGGCATAGCCGGAAACGCGGATGGTCAGCTGCGGGTACTTCTCGGGGTGAGCCTGAGCGTCGAGCAGCGTCTCACGGTTGAAGACGTTGATGTTCAGGTGGTGGCCACCCTTCTCGGCATAAGCGTCGAGCATGTGGACCAGGTTATCGGCCTGGGTCTCGGAAACTTCAGAAACCTTCATAATGTGTCTCCTTCGATTAATAGGCGCCGGCCGAAACCGGCGCGCTAATCAGTAATCGTTATTGTTAGTATAGCACTAACAATAGTTACTCGCCCAGCTGATCAAGGTCGATATCGCCAAAGAACACCTGGTCCTCCTTGCCGAGCGCACTCGGGATGATGGAGAAGGTGTTGGAGATGCCGTCCTGAGCATCGCGGAACGGGAGCTTGGAAACCGAAGACAGCGAAGCGATGGCGCCATGGCTATCGCGCTTGTGCATGGGGTTAGCACCCGGGGCGAACGGCTGGCCAGCCTTGCGGCCGTCGGGCGTGGAGCCGGTCTTCTTACCGTACACGACGTTGGAGGTAATGGTCAGAACCGAGGTCGTGGGCACGGAGTTGCGGTAGGTGTCGTTCATGCGGATGTACTCCATGAACTGGTGCACAACGTCGTGAGCGATCTGGTCGACGCGGTCGTCGTCGTTACCGTACTTGGGGAACTCGCCCTCGGTCTCGAAGTCGACGATGATGCCGTTCTCATCACGGACGGGGTGGACCTTGGCGTACTTGATGGCGGACAGGGAGTCAGCCACGACGGAAAGGCCAGCGATGCCCGTAGCGAACCAGCGGTGCACGTGCTTGTCGTGCAGGGCCATCTGGATGCGCTCGTAGCAGTACTTGTCGTGCATGTAGTGAATGATGTTCAGCGAGTTGACGTACACGCCAGCGAGCCACTTCATCATGTCGTTGTACTTGGCCACAACGTCGTCGTAATCGAGCGTATCGCCCTCGACGGCACGATACTTGGGGCCGACCTGCTTCTTGGAGACCTCGTCAACACCGCCGTTGAGTGCGTACAGCAGGCACTTGGCCAGGTTGGCGCGGGCGCCGAAGAACTGCATCTCTTTGCCGATGCGCATGGAGGACACGCAGCAGGCGATGCCGTAGTCGTCGCCATGGTAAACGCGCATGAGGTCGTCGTTCTCGTACTGGATCGAGGAGCTGGCGACAGAAGTCTTGGCGCAGAACTTCTTGAAGTTCTCGGGCAGACGGGTCGACCACAGAACGGTCATGTTGGGCTCGGGGCTGGTGCCCATGTTCTCGAGCGTGTGCAGGTAGCGATAGCTCATCTTGGTAACGAGCGTACGGCCGTCGACACCCATGCCGCCGATGGACTCGGTGACCCACTGCGGGTCGCCGGTAAACAGGGCCTGGTACTCGGGGGTACGGGCAAACTTGACCATGCGGAGCTTCATGATGAAGTGATCCACGAACTCCTGGATCTGCTCCTCGGTGAAGGTACCGTTGGCAAGGTCGCGCTCAGCGTAGATGTCGATGAACGTAGAGGTACGGCCGATGGACATAGCGGCGCCGTTCTGCTCCTTAACGGCAGCGAGGTAGGCGAAGTACATCCACTGGATGGCCTCCTGCGTGTTGGTAGCAGGGTTAGAAATGTCGAAACCATAGGTCTCGGCCATCATCTTGAGCTCGCCGAGGGCGCGGATCTGCTCCTGCAGCTCCTCGCGATCGCGGATGTTGTCGGCGGTCATGACCGTCGGGGTAGAAGCCTTCTGGGCCTCCTTGTCCTTGATCAGGTAGTCGACGCCGTACAGGGCAACACGACGGTAGTCGCCGATGATGCGGCCGCGGCCATAGCCATCGGGCAGACCGGTGATGATGTGAGCCGAGCGGCAAGCGCGCATCTCGGGGGTGTAGACATCGAAGACGCCAGCGTTGTGGGTCTTGCGCTCGAAGGTGTAGCGCTCGACAACGTTCTCATCGACCTTATAGCCGTGCTGGCTGGCAGCCTGGCAAGCGATGCGGATACCGCCGTTGACGTGCAGCGCGCGCTTGAGCGGCTTGTCGGTCTGGAGGCCGACGATGGTCTCCTTCTCGCGGTGGGCGTTATCGATGTAGCCAGCGGGGTGGCTCACGATACCCGTGACGGTCTTGGTGTCCATATCGAGGACACCGCCCTGCTCGCGCTCCTTAAGCAGCAGGTCGAGAACCTCGCCCCACAGCTCCTTGGTACGCTCAGTCGGGCCGGCGAGGAACGACTCGTCGCCCTCGTAGGGGGTGTAGTTCTTCTGGATGAAGTCTCGGACGTCAACCTCTCCCGTCCAAATGCCTTCCTTGAAGCCTTCCCATGCCTCCTGCATTGTGTAACCACGCTCCTAGTTACGTGTAATGCGGCGCTCTCTCACACCGCTGCTTATTGAATTCTTGAATGTTCGGCTTGCACTACCGGCTTCTTCCGTTCTTCACCACACATTGGTGCAGGGAAAACGTTTGTCCACCTTGGAACTACAACCCAAAACCCAAGATTTCACCCGTTTGAGAAGGATAACATAGCGACCCTCTCCATCTGGGCTGTTATATGTTTCTTTTTTTATATCATAAGGACGTTTTTTACAAACCCGCAGGAAATGCGAGTGCAAACAACTACCGTTCACCGATTTGTATGTTATTTTTCCTTGCCTTTGTACGACGTTCGCTCTAGCTGTTATGCCAGCTTTAGCAGGGTAAAGTGTCTCAGAGACCCTACAGAAACTGCAGGGCGGCCACGGGATCCCCCGTGGCCGCCCTGTGGCGTAGCTAGTTTTTAGCTTTGATTGCCGCTTGGCATTAGGCGGCTGCGGCGGCCTTGTCGGTCGTTGCCTTGCTATTGCCGTTGCCCTGGCCCTCAAAATGCTTGTAGCACCAGCTGGTGACCAGCGGGGTCAAAATAGCCGTAACGATTGCGCAGGCAGCAACCTGTGCCGTAGCCGTCACGAGCACCGCACCGCCGTACATGGCCCCGTTGACGCTTGCCATGGCAGCAGGCGTGGCCACATTGGCTCCGGCGCAGCTCGAAATGGCCGCACCTGCGACACCCGTACCGCCCGTGAGCTTATCGACCGCGATAACGGGAATTGCAAAGACCACCGAACAGATCACGCCGAGCAGAATACCGGGGAGACCGCCATTAATGAGCTGGCCAAAGGTCATGGTCGAGCCCATGGCAAAGAAGACGAGCACGATGATGGCGGAAAGTGCCGGTGCCATCATCTTCTTAAAGCTGGGGAACAGGTTACCCAGAATAATGCCGACGACGATCGGCAGAATGGCACCCACGAGCGACCAGCCGATCGGGGCCTGGCCGGCAGCGCCGAGCACGACCATCGTGACCGGAGGGCCGACAACCAGCGTGGTGATGGCGACAGCGCCACGCTCAGCCTCGTTGCCCATGGTACCCATCAGCCCAGCGTACATAGCGTTGTTGGCGCCGGTGCAAGCCGCCAGCATCACCATGGCAGAGATGCCAAACAAGTTGTCGTTGAACACATAAAGGATGAGCAGCGACATGGCAACGACCACGATCTGCTTGACGGCGATGATGATGGCGCCGCGGGCAGCGGCGGCAGGAGCGCTCTTAAACGAAATCGTCGTACCGACGATGAGCAAAAAAGCGCCCACGAGCGGGCCAGCGCCCTGCTGGGTCATGCCAAGCGTAAAGCTGCCGAGCGTTTTGAACAGGTCGGGGAATAGCGTGTTGAGCAGACAGCCCAACAGAAGCGGCACCAAGATATTGGCGCCCGGGATGGAGGACATCTTAAAGAACGGCTCCTTTGCCGCCGGCGCCTCCACCGCAGCCGATTCACTCATATATATCTCCTTTGGATGCATGCGAATCGTAGCCGCATGCGCCTATATCAGAAAGAAGGCGACGGTCCCGAGTCGCAGGAGCCGTCGCCGAATAATCGTCGCGGAGTATTACCCGTCCAGAACGATGCCACCGTCGCAGTCACCGATCTCGCCGTTCACGAAGCTGGCGAGGTCGGAAGCGAAGAACAGCACCATCTGCGCAGGCTCGCTGGCCTGGGCGGCGCGGCCCAGAGGGATACCGTTGATGATGCGCTGAGAGTTCTCGTCAGAGAGAATCGAAGTCATATCGGTAAGGGTAAGTGACGGGCACACGGCGTTACAGCGGACGCCAAACTTGCCGCCTTCCTTGGCGACTGCCTTGGTCAGGCCGTTGACACCGGCCTTAGAGCTCGCGTAGGCCGCGGTGCCGAGCAGGCCGCCACCGATCTTGCCAGCGACAGAGCTCACGTTGACGATAGTGCCGGCATGGGCCGCCTTAAAGTGCGGGTACACGGCGTTCATCATAGTGAAGGTACCGTTGAGGTTGATGTCGATGGTGCGACGCCACTCGGTGTCATCGATCTCGTCGAACTTCTTGGTGCTGATGACGCCAGCGCAGTTGATCAGGATGTTGGTTTGCGGCAGGTCCGTAAAAATCTGCTCGACGGTCTCGCGCGCCTTGGGTGCATCGGCGACATCGAGCTGATAGAACTTGTTGCCCTCGCCAAGCTCGGCCACCGCGGCCTCGCCCTTAGCAGCGTTCCTTGCGATGAGCGCGACGTGTCCGCCGCCCGCAACGATGCCCTTGGCAATCTCGAGGCCAATGCCCTGAGTGCCGCCGGTAACGATCGCGGTTTTGCCCGTGAAGTCAAATGCCATGACTCCAACCCCCTTGATTCAGGTGTCTCCTTGCGGGAAGTTGGAGCATCGCACGTGGCGATAAATGAGTCCCAGTCGTCATGGTGGTGACAACCCCTCGCCTAACCGCGGGCATAATAGTTCTTTGAAACGCTTCAGCGATTGAATTTTTTACTCTTTATGCGCTCTTTATATTGCCCACTGCATGAGACCCGAATACGCGGGTATCATCTTTCACCGAAAATAGTTTCTAGTGTTAGGGGTTTTCGGTGGAAGATACCGATTTCCATGAGCTTGGGCGTCAGCTCTTTACCGAGTTTGGCAGCATGCACCAGCGCGTTTCGCGCTTTGCCGACCAGGCTCTGGGTGGCGAGATGGCCGTCATGCGCGCCCTCATGCGCGCCGGCGGCTCGCTCACGCCGAGCGAACTCGC
>DBFBEA010000019.1:0-2915 GCA_048248475.1 Collinsella sp.
AAATGCGTCACGCGCACGGCGGAGTCGGTGGTGTTGACGCCCTGACCGCCCGGGCCGCTCGCGTGGTACACGTCCACGCGGATGTCATCGGGACTGATCTCGATGTCGATATCATCGGGTAGCACGGGGATGACCTCGACGCCGGCAAACGTGGTCTGGCGGCGCTTCTTGTCGTCGGTGGGGCTAATGCGAACCAAGCGGTGGACGCCGGCCTCGGCGCGCAGCATGCCAAATGCGTCCTTGCCCTCGACGGTAAAGGTCGCACGGTCAATGCCGATGACCTCGGCCGCGGGACAGTCGTTGATGGTGACCTTCCAGCCGCGACGCTGGCAGTACTTCATGTACATCTTAAAGAGCATGAAGGTCCAGTCCTGGGCCTCCAGACCACCCTGTCCGGGCTTGATGGTCACAATGGCATCGCCGTGATCGAACTCACCGGTAAACCAGCTCGAAAGCTCAAGCTCATCGATGGCACGGGCCAGGCGCTCAGCCGTGGCTGCAGCCTCCTCGCGAAGGGCGGCGGCGTCGGGGTCATCCCCCATCTCCTCGGCAAGCTCCAGCGCGGCGCGGGCATCGGAAAGCTCGCCGCGCGCGGTGTCCACGGCAGCGATATCTTCCTTGGTGCGCGCGATCTCCTCCATGGTGGCACGGGCGGCGTCGGCGTCATCCCAAAAGCCAGGGGCAACACTTTTGGCCTCGAGCTCGAACACGCGGGTACGCTTCTCGTCCAGGTGGAGATACGACTCGACCTCACCGAGCCGGTCCGCAAACGCGTCCAGCTCGGCGGGCGTTACCTCTAAAGCCTCAGCCATTAACGATTCCTGCCGTGGCAGTACTTAAACTTCTTGCCGCTACCGCAGGGGCACGGGTCGTTGCGGCCCACGTTGACGTACGGATCGTCGCTCTCGGACTTGCGATAGGTGGTCACCTTGCCACCGTTGTTGACGGCAGCCGGACCACCCTGGACAGCCATGCGGGCCTGCACCTGCGCCTGCTTGCGCAGCACCGAGCCGCCGTTGTCACCATCGACCTCGGCAGGACCGGAGAAGTGCGCACCCTCGAGCGCGGGCTCCTCCTTGTGCTCCACGGCACGCGGGGCAGCCTTGATCTCGATGCGCAGAACCGTACGCAGATAATCCTCGTACATGGTATCGACGAGTATCTGGAACGCGCCGTAGGCCTCGGTCTTGTACTCAACCAGCGGGTCGCGCTGGCCAAAGCCGCGCAGGCCGATGCCGGTCTTGAGGTAGTCCATCTCCTGCAGGTAGTTCATCCAGCGGGTATCGATGACGCGCAGCATGACCTGGGTGTTGAGCTCGCGCATCAGGTCCTCGCCCAAGCGCTCGGCCTTCATGTTGTAGCACTTCTCTACGTAAGCCAGGACATCGGCAGCCAGGGCCTCATAATCCTCGTCGGGGAACTTCGGCGTATCGATGTGGCCGGTGAGCTCCACAACCCACTTGCGCAGGCCCTCCAGGTCGCGCTCGCCATCGTGACTGTCCTTGGTGCAGAACTCCTGCACGCAGCGGTACACGGTGTCGTGCATGACCTCGGTGATGTGGTCGGTCAGGTCCTTGCCGTCCAGAATCTTATTGCGCTCGGCGTAGATGACCTGGCGCTGCTTGTTCATGACGTCGTCGTACTCAAGGACGCTCTTACGCATGGAGAAGTTGATGCTCTCGACCTTGTGCTGGGCGCTCTCGACGGCCTTGGAGATGATCTTGTGCTGGATGGGCATGTCGTCGCCCATGTCGGCCGTGACCATCATCTTGGAGACGCGGTCCATCTTGTCGCCGCCGAACAGGCGCATGAGGTCGTCCTCGAGCGACAGGTAGAACTGGGTCTCGCCCGGATCGCCCTGACGGCCAGAGCGGCCGCGCAGCTGGTTGTCGATACGACGGGACTCGTGGCGCTCGGTGCCGATAACGGTCAGGCCGCCGGCGGCAAGCACGCGCTCGCGCTCGGCCTTGCAGGTCTCCTTGGCCTCGGCGTTAAACTGCTCGAGCTGCTCGGGCGTCACGTCCTCCATGGTCAGGCCCTCGTACTCAAGGCGCTCGCGCACCAGCTCGTCGGGGTTGCCGCCCAGCAGGATGTCGGTACCACGACCGGCCATGTTGGTGGCGATGGTCACGGCGCCGTAGCGTCCGGCCTGGGCAACGATATGGGCCTCGCGTTCATGGTGCTTGGCGTTGAGGACCTCGTGTGCGATGCCGCGCTTGGTAAGGGCGGCAGACAGCTTCTCGGAGCTTTCGATGGAGACGGTGCCCACCAGGACCGGCTGTCCCTTGGCGTGACGACGCTCAACGTCGTCGGCAACGGCGTTGTACTTGGCCTGAATGGTGCGGTACACCAGGTCCTCGTGGTCCACGCGCTGCACGGGCTTGTTGGAGGGGATGACCTCGACGGGTAGCTTGTAGATCTCGCGGAACTCGGCATCCTCGGTAAGTGCCGTGCCGGTCATGCCGGAGAGCTTGTCATACAGACGGAAGTAGTTCTGCAGGGTGATGGTGGCCAAGGTCTGGTTCTCCTCGCGTACGAGCACGCCCTCTTTGGCCTCGATGGCCTGGTGCAAGCCCTCGGAATAGCGGCGGCCTTCCATGATGCGACCAGTGAACTCGTCGACGATCTTGACCTCGCCATTAGTGACCACGTACTGCTTGTCGCGGTGGAACATGTACTGGGCCTTCAGCGCCTGCTGCAGGTGGTTGACCAGCTGGCCGGAGAGATCGGCATAGATGTCATCGATACCCAGGCGGCGCTCAATCTTCTTAAGGCCGCGCTCGGTGGCGGCGATGGTGTGCTTGGCCTCGTCCATGACGTAGTCGCCCGTGGGTTCAACGTCCTCGGTGGCGGTGAGCATGTCGTGCGACACGTCCTCACCGCGCTCCAGGCCGCGCACGGCGCGCGCGAAGTCC
>DBFBEA010000020.1:0-2977 GCA_048248475.1 Collinsella sp.
CACCGCATGGATTCGAACCTCGGTCGAGGCGCGGGCGTAAAGAAAACGCGGAGCGTTTTTAGCCCGCGGGCGAGCACGCCGGCAGGCGGGCGAAGCCGGTGCGGATCCGCGCAGCGGATGCGCGGAATCCTATACGCCGCACCAATCGAACTTGAAGCCTCCGGCAACGGGGGCTTTTCTTTTATGGCAACACCGCATGGATTCGAACCTCGGTCGAGGCGCGGGCGTGAAGCGGACGATTTCCTGTCGACTCGTGTAAGATTCCGAGTAGGTGTCGCGGCCCATCCGCGACCACTTCTTCTCTCAACGACCGATCAGGGTGATACTTCGTGGCAGAGCGTCCGACATACAAGCTCAGGTTTCTCGATCCCAAGAAGCGCTTTCCGGCGATGCCCGAGCAGCCTGCGGGACGCTCATATGGCGTGGTCTGGAAACTCTTTGGCGAGGACCAGCATGAATCTTGTTATGTCGTCGAATTCGTTGGCAAAAGTCATGTGTCGCTTTTGGGCTACGTAAGCGTTTCGGGTGAGGTGTACAAGGTGGACCGCCCCGTTAGCGAGGCTCCGCTGCCCAACGATCCCGACATGGAACTGGTCCTTGACGAGTCGGATTCCAGTATTGGTGAGATTATGGTAAGGGAAGCCAGCGGTGCAATGCGTACGTGCGCGCGAACCGTCGGCTCTCCCGAAGGCCCCATGCGCGAGCAGTCCGATCACGATACATGGAATTCGGCCCGCTCCCTTCCTTACGGCGAGTTCATGGCATCGATGTTCCTGCGCTACGTGATATTTGCCAACTCCGAAAGCGCTGTTGCGAACACGGCGGACGCCGACGGTCTCGATGCGGACATGCAAAACGTTGTCGACAAGATCAAGCTCGTAAAGTTGCCCGAGCCGGTCGAGGTGTTTTTGGGCTTTAACACGGCACCGCTACCTGACGCTATCGAGACGTTGCTCTACCGCGTTGACCATGCCGAGAATCCGAGCGGTATCGAGCGTTATGCCGCCGCCCTTATGAGCGAGGTCGACTTGCCCCGTCTGCGCACCATTGCCGCCAAGTCCGAAATGAGCCTAGCGCGCATCGACCGGTCGAAGCTGTTCTATCTCAATTTTGATCGTAGCCTGCTGGACCAGGGCGAGATTGACATGCTGCTTGCCATCGAGTGCCGTCTCAACCGCCTCTCCGGCATCCTCGAGCGCATCGGGGCCGGATTGGCCCCTGTGGCATCCTCGCCGAGCCTTGAGGGCTGCGCGCTCTTTGATGCGTGGCATATCGCCAAGACGACCAACGATGTTCCCCGACTGCTCGATACGGCCTCGAGCGATAACCCGTGGGGCAAACCGGGTACGGTGGCTTGCCAGCCGGGCGGTGAGTGGGATGTGCGTACCCGCTTCGCGCGTATTGTCGAGGCGCTCAACGTGGTCACGCGGCTCGACTATACCTATCGGGCAAACGTTGCCGAGGGGATTATGCTCGTTCGGTTTGGGCACTCTGTCGTGAATGCCATGCCGCAACGTGAATACGACGCTCAAGATGACGCCTGGCGCGAGCTGGAAGAGGACACGCGTGCGATCTGGGCCGCGGAGCACGATGCGCGCGTGGCACTCACGCTTGCGGCAGCGTGTTTTGCCGCGGGCACCTGCATCACGCGCTGCTATGTGCAGATTGCTGCTCCCGACAGTGAGCAGGGCGAGCGCGTTGTCGCAACGTATTTCTTTGGGCGCGCGGCCTATCTGGCCGATTGCGTGCCTGTCGCCAAGGATCTTGAGAGCATGGACATGGACGATATGCCGTGCAAGCGTGTGCTTGAGGCGTATGAGTCAACCGCTCCGGAGACGATTGAGCCTGCGGAGGTTCATGCTCGTCCGCGTGATGACCATCGCACACTGCCGCCGGCGCTGCGCGATCTGCTGCTCGCCGATAAGGCTGACGAGTTGGAGGTCATGGAAGAGGACGATGACCCATACGTGGCCCGTGTTGTTGAATTGCGCGAGCAGGCAAAAGTCGACCGTACAGGTGCTTTTGAAGGCTTTTCCCGTCTTGTCGAGGAGTTGGAGGCTAAGTGCGCCGTCGCCGAGCTTTTGGCGACAGGTCCGGTTCAAACGCAGTTTTGCGATAACCAGCTGGTGCGCATGGTGCTACCGGTGTTGGAAGAAGACCGCTCTGTGCGAATCCTTCGTGCGCCCGATGCGCTGTACTTTGCCCAGCACGAGATCTGCAGCTTTTACGCCGAGCAAGAGGACTTTGAACGAGCGCTGCCCGAGGTGCGCCATCTTTACGATCTGGCGCGCTCGTCCATGCAATCGCACTTTGCGCTCATCAACGTGCTTGCGCGTCTGGAGCGCTTTGACGAGATTATCGAGGTGGCGCGCCACGGCCTACGTATTGCCAGCGATCGTTCTGCAATCGGCTACCTGTTCTATCGCTTGGCGTTTGCCTATTGGAATTGCGATCAGCTCGACCTGGCGCTGGCTTGTTACCGTCTCGTGCCGCGCGGCGAGGAGTCGGGCAGTAGCGCGCTGGAAGAAATGCAGGGCCTTATGAACGAGATGGGCGTTAGCGAGCCTCCGACGTTCGAGGAAGCGGTCGAGACTATCCGCAAGGCTGGACTTGAGTTGCCGCCAGTGTCCGCCGTGACGAATCAGCTGGCAGATGCCGCTGTGCAACTGGTCGACAACGGCTTCTTTTTCCTGGCACGCGGTTGCATCTTCCAAATGTGGCGCACCATGGGCAACGACGAGCTCGGCTCCCTCAACCGCTCGCTGGGGTAGGGGCGAAAACTGCAAGGAGGAAAGGCCGCTAGGCAATTAGAAAATTCCCTCTTGCTCAACTTCGGCTGTTTGGTTACTATAGAACGGCTGTTACGGAGAGCTGACCGAGAGGCCGAAGGTGCTCGCCTGCTAAGCGAGTATGCCCCAAAAGGGCATCTGGGGTTCGAATCCCCAGCTCTCCGCCAGTTTAACTTTAAAGAAGGGTC
>DBFBEA010000021.1:0-16365 GCA_048248475.1 Collinsella sp.
TTTTCACGCGCCCACGCATCGATGTCGCGAAGCTGCTCAAACGAATCGACCGCCTGCATATCGTGGGCATCCATGCAGGATTCCACAATGCAATCGATATCGGTAAAGCTGCAGCCATCGTGCAGGAAGGCATCGACGGCGACCTCGTTGGCGGCATTGAGCACGCACGGCATGGTGCCACCCGTCTTGCCAGCACGTTCGGCCAGTGCCAGACAGCGGAAGGTATCCATGTCGGCAGCATCAAACGTGAGCTGCCCCAGCTCGCGGAAATCGATACGAGGCGCCGGGGTATCCCAACGCTCGGGATACGAGAACGCGAACTGGATGGGAATACGCATGTCGGAAGCACCGAGATGCGCCATCACGGAGCCGTCGGCAAACTCGACCATAGAGTGAATCTTGGACTGACGCTGCACGACCACGTTAATGAAATCGAGGTCGCAGTTAAACAGATGCATGGCCTCAATGCGCTCTAGGCCCTTGTTCATGAGGGTGGCGGAGTCGATGGTGATCTTGGCACCCATGGCCCACGTGGGATGTGCGAGGGCATCGGCACGCGTCACGCGATTGAGCTCGTCGCGCGTGCGACCAAAGAACGGACCGCCCGAGCAGGTAAGCCAAATACAATGAGCCTCGCGCGGGTCCTCCCCCAGATAGCACTGGTAGATGGCGGAGTGCTCAGAGTCGACTGGAATAAGCTGGCCCGGTTGTGCCAACGGCATAAGCAAGTCGCCACCGACGACGAGGGACTCCTTGTTGGCAAGGGCAAGACGCTTATTAGAGGTCAAGGCCGCATGGCTCGCCTCGAGACCGGCGGCGCCCACAATAGCAACGAGCACGCAGTCGACATCGTCGCGACGCGCGAGCTCGCAAACCGCCTGCGCGCCAACGCCGAGCTTCGTTCCCTCGGGCAACTCCTGCAGCACGGCGTCATCGCCGTGAGCGACATCGGCCACGGCAACCGCCGGAACCGAGAACTCGCGGGCAGCGGCAACGAGCTCAGAGGTGCTGGAATTAACGGACAGCGCCGTCACCTGCAGGCGATCAGCATGCTGACGGCACACATCGAGTGCCTGGGTGCCGATAGAGCCCGTACAACCCAGGATGGCAACACGGAGGCGTCCATCGGGGCCATAAGTCGTCTGGAATGACATTACAGCACGCCTCCGATCATCAAAAGCAGCTGAGCGGTAATGCAGCCAAAGATAAGCGAGTCGCTACGGTCGAGCATGCCGCCATGGCCCGGGATAAGGTTGCCGGAATCCTTGACGCCCACGCCACGCTTGATGCGCGACTCGATAAGGTCGCCGATAACGCCCAAAATGGACACGACCACGCCGCACAGCAGCGCATAGGGCAGGCTGAGCTTGTAGAAGTGCGTCGCCCACAGGATGAGCCAAATCAAAACCGAGCCCAGGATGCCGCCGACAAACCCCTCCCAGCTCTTTTTGGGAGAGATCTTGGGAACCATCTTGTGCTTGCCGATACGGCTGCCCACAATGTAGGCAAATGAATCGGAGACCCAAAGGGACGCGCAAACGCCCACCGAAAGCAGGGCGCCGGCAAAACCGGGCACGGCATCGCGCAGCAGCACGATAGCCGACAGCATAAAGCCAGTGTAGATGGGACCCATGAGCGTCACGGCCACATCAGAGATGCGGGTACGCGGCGACCAGACATACCAAATGCCCACAGCGAGCATCAGGGCAAAAAGCAGGGCATTCAGCAACATCGAATCGCCCAACGCCGACAGCGGAAAGAGTACGGCGGCAGCGATACCCATGCGCTCGTTAGCCATCTTGCCATCGAGCCTTGTCATACGGAAAAACTCATAGCAGCACAGACCGCTCATGACAGAAACAAAGATGGCCGTGGGCACGATACCCAAAACCAGGCACAGGATAAAGACAACGGCGTAGACGATACCAGCGGCGGCACGGGTAATAAAGCCCGCCAGCCACGAACCGGTGCCGCTCTTCGCTGCAGGCGCTCCCGCAGCGGTAGCTTTGCGCGCAGGCGTCTTGGGAGCAGATGCCTTGGGACGATCGGACACGATTAAGCCTCCTCGGTCTTGCTCAGTCCACCAAACCTACGGTCACGGCCCTGATAGGCCAAAATGGCGTCGACAAGGCCCCAACGATCAAAGTCGGGCCAATAGGTATCGGTGACGTAGAACTCGGAATAAGCTACCTGCCACAGCAGATAGTTCGAAAGGCGCAGCTCACCAGAGGTGCGAATTACAAGCTCAGGATCGGGAAGACCTGCGGTATAGAGGTGGGAAGCCACCATGTCGTCATCAATTGCGGCAGGATCGATCTTACCGGCGGCAACGTCGAGTGCGACCTGACGGACAGCGCGGGTAATCTCGGCACGCGCGCCGTAGTTGACAGCAAGCGCCAGCGTCATGCCGGTGTGATTGGCGCACTCTGCAAGACCGCGTTCAAAAACGTCGCGGGTCTTCTTGGGCAGCGCGGAAATGTCACCCAAAAAGACAACGCGCACGTTTTCGCGCTTCAGAAGCGGCAGCTCGTCGATAAACGTCTTGGCAAACAGGTGCATCAAGACGTTGACCTCATGCTGCGGGCGGTTCCAGTTTTCGGTAGAAAACGCATAGGCCGAAAGCACGTCGACGCCCAGACGCACGCAGGCGGTAATAATCTCACGAAGGGAGACGATACCCGCCTTGTGGCCCTCGGTGCGTGCAAGACCGCGCGATGTGGCCCAACGACCGTTGCCGTCCATGATGCACGAGATATGGTGCGGAATGTTATTGAGGTCAAGGTCGGAAAAACCGACGCCCGCAGGGGCGTCGGCAAAGTACTCGACCAGTTTATGCTCGTCGTATTGCACCTTAGATCTCCATGACCTCGGCTTCTTTTTCCTTCAGAAGCTCCTCGACCTTGGCGACATACTCATCGGTGTGCTTCTGGACCTTGGCCTGCTCGCGACGGACATCGTCCTCGGTGAGCTCCTCATCGCGCTCGAGCTTGTTGTTGAAGTCGCGACGGATGTTACGGATAGACACCTTGGCCTGCTCGGCGTACTCGCGGCACTCCTTGACGAGCTCGCGACGGCGCTCCTCGGTGGGAGCCGGGAACGGCAGACGAACGACGGTGCCATCGGAGTTGGGGGTAATACCCAGATCGGAAGCGCCAATGGCCTTGACGATAGCGTTGATGAGTGCCTTGTCCCACGGCTCGATGAGCAGCATGTGGGCCTCGGGGGTCTTGACGGCGGCAACCTGCGTGACCGGCGTGGGAACACCGTAATAATCGACGGTGATGTCGGACAGAATGTTGGCATTGGCGCGGCCGGTACGGACCTTGGAGAAGTTATGCTTGAGGGACTCGAGCGACTTGTCCATGTGGGCGGTGATGTTCTCTGCCATGCTTAATCCTCCTGATAGACGAGCGTGCCGACGGGCTCACCCGAAAGCGCGCGCTTGACGGTGTCCTCGCCATCGATGTTGAGGACCAAAATCGGCATACGGTTATCCTGGCACAGTGCCGTAGCCGTGGAATCCATAACCTGCAGGCCGCGGACGAGAACCTCGTGATAGGTAATCTTGTCAAAACGGACGGCATCGGCGCACTTGACGGGATCCTTGTCGTAGATGCCGTCAACCTTGGTGGCTTTAATCAGAATCTCCGCACCGATCTCGCAGGCGCGAAGGGCCGCGGCGGTGTCAGTCGTAAAGTACGGATTGCCCGAGCCGGCGGCGAAGATAACGACATTGCCCTTGGACAGGTGATTGATGGCGCGACGACGAATATAGGGCTCGCAAATCTCGTTCATCTGGATAGCGCTCATAACGCGGCAAGGAACATCGTTATGCTCGAAGGCATCCTGCAGGGCAAGCGCGTTCATAACGGTTGCCAGCATACCCATGTAATCGGCCTGAGCACGATCCATGCCACCGGCAGCGCCGGCCATGCCGCGGAAAATATTGCCGCCGCCGACAACGACGCCGACCTCATGGCCAACGGCAAGCAGCTCCTTGACCTGCTTGGCAAGATGGTCGGTAACCTTGGGGTCGATGCCGTAGTGGCCGTCGCCCATCAGTGCTTCGCCGGAAAGCTTGAGAAGCACGCGTTTATATCGGATGTCGGACAAAGCGATCCTCCTTTAATTAGACTCTCAATATGATATCAAAGGCTCTGCTCAGAGCCATGAAAAAGCAGGCTGTGAGTAAAACCCACAGCCTGCTCATTACCAGCTACAAGAGCTTATTTACTCGCCACGGACCAGACGGTCGAAGGCAACGACGGTAATGGTATCGCCGAGCTCCTTGGAGACCTGCTCAGCGTACTTCTTGATGGTGAGGGAGCTGTCCTTGATGAACTCCTGCTCGGTGAGCACGGACTGCTTGTAGAACTTCTCCAGACGGCCAACAGCCATCTTCTCCTGGATGGCCTCGGGCTTACCGGACTCGGCAGCCTGAGCCATGTAAATCTGCTTCTCGTGCTCGACGGTCTCAGCCGGAACCTGATCGCGGGTAGCGCAGATCGGGGCGACAGCGGCAACCTGAAGGGCAACGTCGTGGGCAAAGGTCTTGAAGGACTCAGCCTGAGCGGTCTCGGCCTTCTCGAAAGCAAACTCGACGAGGACGCCAATCTTACCACCCATGTGGATGTAAGAAGCGAGAGCGCCGTTCTCGGCCTTGCGGGCGGCGAAACGGGAGATCTTCATGTTCTCGCCCATGATGTGGATCATCTCGGTGAGCTCGGAGGAAACGGTCTCCTCGCCCATCGGCTTCTCGAGCAGAGCGTCGACATCGGCCGGCTCGGTGGTGGCGACAACCTCGGCGACCTTGGAAGCAAAGCCGGTGAACTTGGCGTTGGAGCCGACGAAGTCGGTCTCACAGGAGAGCTCGAGCAGAGCGCCGGTCTTGCCATCCTCGGAGACGAACGCGGCGACAGCGCCCTCGTTGGTCTCGCGGCCAGCCTTCTTGGCAGCCTTGGCGAGGCCGTTCTTGCGCAGAACGTCAACAGCGGCGTCCATGTCGCCGTCAGCCTCGACGAGAGCCTTCTTGCACTCCATCATCGGGGAATCGGTCATCTCGCGGAGCTGCTTGACCATAGCGGCGGTAATCTGGGCCATTGTGGTTCCTTTCAAAGAGATGAAAAAGACTTAAATAGGACTGATTTACTCGGCCTTGGGCTCAGCGGCCATCTCGGCCTCGGAGACCTGCTCCTTGCCGGAGCCGGCGAGGCAGGCGTCAGCCATGAGCTCGCACATAAGGGTGACAGCGGAGATAGCGTCATCGTTGCAGGGGATGCCGTACTCGACCTCGTCGGGATCGGAGTTGGTGTCGATCAGAGCGACGACGGGGATGTTCAGGCGCTGGGCCTCCTTGATGGCGTTCTCCTCGCGCTTGGTGTCGATGACGAACAGGGCCTGGGGCAGACCCTTCATGTCGCGGGCGCCACCGAGGTTGGTCTGGAGCTTAGTGAGCTCCTTGCCCAGAACAGCCTGCTCCTTCTTGGGGAGCACTGCCATGCGGCCGTCCTCGACCATGGCCTCGAGCTCCTCCATGCGGTTGATGCGGGAGCGGATGGTGACGAAGTTGGTCAGCATACCGCCGAGCCAACGCTGGTTGATGTAAGGCATGTTGGCGCGCTCAGCGGCGTTCTTGACAGCCTCCTGAGCCTGCTTCTTGGTGCCGACGAACAGCACGTTGCCGCCCTTGGCAACGTTCTTGACGAAGGTATAGGCCTGGTCGGCGTCAAGGATGGTCTGCTTGAGGTCGAGGATGTAGATGCCGTTGCGCTCACCGAAGATGAACGGCTTCATCTTGGGGTTCCAGCGACGGGTCTGGTGACCGAAGTGGCAGCCGGCCTCGAGCAGGGTGCGGATATTAATCTTGGTAGCCATGTTAAACCTCCTGTGGTTTGCCTCCGCGCGGGGTCATCCTCCAAAACCAACCCGGACATGTGCTACCAAAGCCCGGGCACCACGGTTTGAAGTAGCCGCGCGTGCGTGATAAAAACCTGTTGCCGTGAAGCAACCCGATGAATGATAGCAGGATTGCCTCTTCCTGCCAACCCGCAATCAAAACCACACACCTGAATGTGCGTCGACGTCCCCGGCCGCGAAAGGCTATTCGCCACGGGGATGAGCCTGAGCAACGGCACGCTTAAGCCGATCGGGCGTAAGGTGCGTGTAGATTTGAGTCGTGGACAGGCTCGCGTGACCCAGCAGCTCTTGAACCGAGCGCAGGTCCGCGCCACCCTCGAGCAGATCGGTCGCAAAGGTGTGACGCATCGCATGCGGGGCAATGTCGGCAGGGATGCCGGCGAGCGTCGCCAGCATATGGAACCGTCGTCTGAGCATAGCGGCACTCATGCGATTGCCGCGCGCAGAAATAAACAGCGGGTGCAGACCGGCTGCGGCGTCGCGGCGCTTTGCCTGGGCGAGCAACTCCGGCCTCCCCTGCTCGACATAGCAACGAGCCGCCTCGAGCGCCCGACGGTACAGAGGCACGATACGTTCCTTGTTGCCTTTGCCCCAAAGGCGAACCACGCGCTCCGACCAAGCGATGGATTCCACGTTAAGCGCGGCAAGCTCCGAGATGCGGGCCCCCGAGGCATAGAGCAGTTCGAGCATCGCCGCATCGCGCAATCCCGCGGGCGTCGAGGTATCAGGCGTCTTGAGCAACGCCTCGACCTGCTGGGTCGTAAGGACGCCCGGCAGGTCGCGCGGCAGCTTGGGCGACGCGATCGCCGAGACCGCATCGCCCTCGACAATCCCCTCGGCAGTCATCCAACGATACAGCGACCGGATGGCCGACAGATGCGCCGAAAGGGTGCGAGGGGCCACCTGGCCACGCGAGAGCTCGGCCAAATATGAGCGGACGGTGCGCACGTCGGCGACACGAGCGTCGGTACCCGTCCGCTCGCACCAGGCAGCAAAGCGCTCCAGTCGCGAGGCATAGGCCGTCACCGTATTGGGAGACAGACCCTCGACACGCGCGATATAAGCGATAAACGAGTCGACGGTATCGTAAAGGTCAAAGGCTATGACCGTTCGCCCCCAAACAGGTCGGAGCGCGTCACCAGGTAAGCGTCAAGGGCTTCGATCGCGCGGTCGGCGTAGGCCTGGTAGCGATCACGCTTGCTGCGGCGCTTGCCGTCCTCGAGCGGCGGCACCAAGCCAAAGTTGACGTGCATGGGCTGATAGCCCACCGTTGCCGGATCGGTCGCATAGCCCACGAGCGCGCCCAGGGCGCCCACGCGCGGTAGCTCAACGGGATCCGCCTCGATAGCCTCGGCATAGGTGTTAAGCGCAGCGAGCAAACCGGTCGCCACGGCCTCCATATAGCCTTCGGTGCCGGTGATCTGGCCGGCAAGGCGCACGCTCGTACCGGGCACGGCAAAGGTGTCATCGAGCACATGGGGCGCATCGACAAAGGTATTGCGGTGCATGACGCCAAAACGGAAGAATTCGGCATTCTCCAGTCCGGGAACCATATGGAAGACGCGCTTCTGCTCACCAAAAGTCAGGTTGGTCTGGAAGCCCACCAGGTTATAGGCGGTCTTCTCCTTGTTCTCGGCGCGAAGCTGAATCGCCGCCCAGGGGCGACGTCCGGTACGCGGGTCGGTCAGTCCGACGGGCTTCATGGCGCCAAAGCGAATGGCATCCTTGCCGGTGCGGGCGACCTCCTCGGCAGGCTGGCAGGCCTGGAACAGGTCGCCACCCTCAAAGTCCTTGAGTACCACGCGATCGGCGGTGGTGAGCGCCTCGATAAAGGCCTCGTACTCCTCCTTGTTGAGCGGAGCATTGAGATAGTCGCCGCTCCCCTGCTCCTCGTAGCGAGACTGCGAGAACAGCACGTCCATATCGAGCGTGGAGGCATCGACGATTGGCGCGGCCGCGTCAAAGAAGGCCAGGGCATCGCCGCCGACGAGCTTCATGACCTCCTCGCTCAACGCGGGCGAGCATAGGGGGCCAGCGGCAATGACCACATGCCCCTCGGGAATCTGCGTGACCTCGCCGTGAACAATCTCGATATTGGGGCGGGAGGCAACCTCGGCCTCGACAAGTTCGGAAAACTTGACGCGGTCGACCGCCAGGGCGCCGCCGGCGGGAACGGCCGCGCGATGGGCACAATCGAGCAAGACTGAGCCCATACGCTCAAGCTCGGCCTTCAACAAGCCCGCCGCAGAGTCTGGACGGGTCGATTTAAACGAATTGGAGCAGACGAGCTCGGCAAGATGGTCGGTATGGTGGGCCGGGGAGCTCACCTGGGGGCGCATCTCGCACAGCTTTACGGCAAAACCACGGTCTGCCAGCTGGATCGCGCATTCCGAACCCGCCAGACCGCCACCGATAACTGTCACCTGATCGAACTGCATCTGCAAACACCTTTCTAATTGACACGTTTTCCATTGTGACCGAAGGGCGTCTGGGCGTGAAGGGCAAACTTGGAGGGCGCATACCTTCCATCCATCATGCGCTCGATGAGGCCCTCGAGCTCGAGCGACCCTAGGAGCTTGAGCACGCCGACGGCATCGAGCGAGACGAGCGCCGCGATGTCGTCGACCTTGAGCGGCGAGGCGATGAGCGCATGCATCACGGCCTGCTGCGTGGGGTCCAGATCGGCAATACCGGGCGCATCGGGACGCGAATAGCGCAGGGTGCCGTAGATTCGCGAGATGGCCATCTCAATAGATTCCTCGTCAACAATGCAGCAGGCCCCGTTGGCGATGAGGTAGTTGGTCCCGCGCGACTCGGGTGACAAAATGGAGCCCGGAACCGCAAGCAGCTCGCGCCCCAGGTCCATGGCGGCCTCCGCCGTCGAGAACGTGCCCGAGGGCATGCCGGCCTCCGACACGAAAAGCGCCTGCGAAAGCGCGGCAATCACCCGGTTACGTCGCGGAAAGGCAAACTTACGCGGCCCCATACCCCAAGGCGAGATGGACACGACTGCGCCGCCCGTATCGATCGTGCGCGCGATGAGCCCCGCACTCGAACGCGGGTAGACCACATCGGCGCCCGTACCCAACACCACGACGTGCCTGCCACCGGCGTTGACCGCGGCCCAACCCGAGGCCTGGTCGCAGCCGACCGCACCGCCCGAGACCACCGTCACCCCCGCCTCGACCGCAACTTTCGCGGCCAGCTCTGCCACGGCAAGGCCGTACGGCGAGGCCTTGCGAGCGCCGATGATGGAGAGTGCGGGCGTCGACAGCGCGGCGGGGTCGCCACGCACATAGAGCGTCTGGGGTACATCAGAGAGCTCCAAAACGGTATCTGGATACAACGAGTCACCGGGATGCAGCTCAAAAGTCTCCTCGGGCATTACTGGTCCCTCCTCCCCTGATACATCGCCGCCTCGAGCACGTGATCTTGAGTTACCCGCTCACTTTCGGCGACATCAGCGATGGTGCGGGCGATACGCACCAGGCGCACGATGCCGCGCCCCGTGAGATGCGTGCGTTTCGACAGGCCAAGCACGCATTTCTCGGCGGCCTCGTCGAGCGCAAAGGTCGACACGACGCCGTCAATGGAGCGTGACTCATCGTCCTCGGCCTCGGCATCCGCATCATCCATACGGGACTCGCGCCAGGCGCGAAAGGCGCGTCCACGCACCACGTAGTCAAGCAGCTCGGTCGACGACATGCCCTCCGCGCCCTCGATAATCACCTGGGGATCGGGCCGGGTCACATCAATCATCATGTCGATACGGTCGGCTAAAGGACCGCGCAACTTGGACCGGTAGCGCTCGACCATCGAAGCCGAGCAGCGGCAGGGCACCTCACGATCGCCCAAAAAACCGCAGGGGCAGGGATTACTCGCGGCAAGCAGCTGAAAGCGCGACGGGAAGGTAAAAGCGCCATCGACGCGCACGATCCTGACATAACCGCGCTCGATGGGCTGGCGTAGCGTCTGCAGAACACCGGTGGGAAACTCGGCGAGCTCGTCCAAAAAGAGCACGCCGCCATGCGCCAAGCTGATCTCGCCCGGGTGCACCGGGCGACCGCCGCCGATAAGGCCCGCTGTCGAAATGCTGTGGTGCGGGCTTCGAAACGGCCGATGACCCGCAAGCAGGCCATCGATGTTCTCGCCCAAAACCGAATGGATGCACAACGCCTCCTGCTGATCCTCGACGGAAAGCTCGGGCAAGATCCCCGTCATGCGGCGCGCAAGCATGGTCTTGCCCGATCCCGGAGAGCCGATCATGAGTAAACCGAGCTCCCCTGCCGCCGCAAGCGCCATACCGCGCTTGGCAACCTCCTGCCCCAGCACGTCGGCATAATCGAGCTCGGGTTCAAAAGTGGCCTCAACACCCTCGGAATCGAGATAATGCCGCGCGGCATCTCCCATACCCTGGGCAAGCTGAGATAGGTGATCGATAAATCCGCAGTCCACGCCCGCGAGCGGCACATGCTGGTTGGACCTGCCGGCGATAAAGGAGAGCCCCATGTCGCGCGCCAACAGCTGAAACGCCACCTCGCCCTTGACGGGCAGCACCGTACCGTCCAGGCCAAGCTCGCCGGCGATAAGGCAGCGATCAAGGTTATCGCGGGGAATCTGTCCATCGGCAGCCAGCACGGCGATGGCTATCGGCAGGTCAAAACCACTGCCGGTTTTGCGGATATCACCGGGCGCCAGGTTGACGGTAATGCCCGAGCGCGGAATCTCAAAGCCCGCCGAGCGCATGGCGCACCGGATACGCCCGCGCGACTCCATCACCTCCATGCTGGGGATGCCGAGCATCTGGATACCCGGAACGCCACCGGCAAGCGAGACCTCGACGGTGACGGGAATCGCCTCGACACCACGGATACAGGCCGCGTGAACGGCGAATGTCTCGTACGCCATCACGACACCTGCCAATCGAACGCGTTGTACTGATGCTCGATCTCGGCGATATGCCCGCCGCGAATGGTGACGCCCACGGCATCGAAGCGAATCGCCTTGAGCGGATAGTGCTCCATAAGGTAGCAGCTTGCGATGCGACGATACCGACGCTGTTTTTGAGCATCCACGGCTTCCTCCGGAAAAACCCGTGTATTGCAGCCCACGGCAACACGTCTCGTCTTGACCTCAGCCATCACCACGACGTCGTCGAGTTCATCGAGCAGCACCAGGTCGGCCTCGCCCTCGGCACAACGATAGCCCTGCTCGAGCAAGGTGTAGCCGCGTTCGCTAAAGTAATCGATGGTAATTAGCTCACCCAGCATACCGAGCTCGCGGGGACTGAGTGCCTTGATAAACTCGGGCGTGATCGCCCCGCAGTCGAGCTCGCCGTCTTCCCAACGTTCCTTGAGCTGCTGCGTCTTGCTCTTTTTGCTTGCGGCACACATGGGGTCTCCTTTCCCGCACACTGCATTGCCCCGATGATGAGGGCGCCTTTCATGCGGGTAAGTACCGGAAGCAGACCAAAAGCTGACCAAATGCCGACAAAAAACGGGCCGTGCGCAACAATCGTGTCGCACACGGCCCGCTACCAGCTGGTTTATAAAACTCCAAAAGTCCCTGTCTTCACAATTGACCTAGAAAAGCCGTTCGGTCTGCAGAAAGTTTCCGCAAAAGCTCACGCGGTGCAGCGGACAAAGTCCGTGTTTGCGGATGGCCTCGATGTGCTCGGGGCTCGCGTAGCCCTTCGACTCCGCCAGATGGTACTCGGGATACTCGGCATCGTACTCGACCATCATCTCGTCACGTGTGACCTTGGCCACGATGGACGCCGCAGCGATACAGGCGATCTTGGCGTCACCCTTGACCACGTCACGCTCGTTAGGAACGGCACCCAACGGGTTGCCATCCATCAGCACGCAATCCGGCTCAAGGCCCGTATCGGCAACAGCGCCCGCGACGGCGGCACGAATGGCACGCGCCATGCCCATATCATCGATAGCCTCCGGCGCGATATGGCAAAAACCAATGGCAGTCGCCACCTCGGCGATTTTTACGGCTAGCAACTCGCGACGGGCAGGCGTCAGCTTTTTGGAATCGTTGATGCCCCAGACGCGCGGCTCCATAGGCAGGCACACGGCACACACTGTCAGAGGACCGGCAACCGAACCGCGCCCGACCTCATCCACGCCCACGACAACGCCGTCGCCACCGAGCTCGTGCATCAGCTCATACATGCCATTGACGCGCTCACGCTCGGCGAGCTCCTTGGCATGACGCTTCATGGCGCGTTCGCAGGCTTTGATGACCTGCTGGCGCGGGTCCTCGCGATAATGCTCGACCAAGGCGGGAATCTCCTCAAACGTGGCACTCGCCAGCTCGCCGGCCACCTGGGACGCCGAAACCGAGCTTGTCATGTTGGCCATACCGGGGCCTCCTTGCATGCGAATCAGTAAAAAGAAGGGCCACCCGAAGGTGACCCTTTTGTCCAAATGAGCGGACAGACGCTGCGATCGTCTTAGCGCTTCTCGGGAATACGAGCAGCCTTGCCCACCTTGTCGCGGAGATAGTACAGCTTGGCGCGACGGACGCGACCATGACGGACAACCTCGAGCTTGCCGATCTTGGGGCTGTGAAGCGGGAAGGTACGCTCGACACCGACACCGAAGGAAATCTTGCGGACGGTGAAGGTCTCGCGGGAACCGGCACCAGCCATGCGGATGACGTCGCCCTGGAAGACCTGGATGCGCTCGCGGTCGCCTTCCTTAATGCGGTAGTGGACCTTGACGTTGTCGCCAACGCGAACCTGCGGGATGTCCTCGCGGATCTGCTGGCGCTCGATTGCGCGGATGTAATCCATGTGCAATTCCTTACTCTTCTAGAGGTGCCGTACCACCTTGGCCGGCACGTAGTTGAACAAACGTATTTGAGTATACACGCGCGAGTTTCTGCTGCAAGAACAATTTTTTACTCAGACAAAAAGACAAAACCCTCACATGAGAACCGCCCGCCTCACGAATGAGACGGGCGACATGAAGGGGCTACGCTAGGCGTCTAGACGCAAAACGTTAGGCGGAACGCTTGGCCTCGAGCTTGGCCTGGGCGGCAGCAAGACGCGCGAGCGGCACACGGTAGGGCGAGCAGGACACGTAGTCCACGTCGGCCACGTTAAACAGGCCCTTGATGGACTTGGGGTCGCCACCGTGCTCGCCGCACACGCCAAAGTGCATGTCGGGATTGGTGGCGCGGCCCTTCTCGACGGCCATGCGCACCAGCTCGAGCACCGCTGTGTCGATGGTCTCGAAGGGGTTGTCCTTCAGGATCTTCTTGTGCAGGTATAGCGGAATGAACTTGGCCTCGGCGTCGTCGCGCGAGAAGCCGAAGGTCGTCTGGGTGAGGTCGTTGGTGCCGAAGCAGAAGAAGTCGGCATGGTGGGCGATCTCGTCGGCGACCATGCAAGCGCGCGGCAGCTCGAGCATCGTGCCCACGGGAATGTTGAGCTCGACGCCCTCCTCGGCGGAAACCTCGGCGATCACGCGCTCGATGACCTCGCGGGTCTGGACATGCTCGGCCGTGATGGAAACGAGCGGAACCATGATCTCGGGACGCGGGTCGACGCCATCCTTGATAAGGCGGGCAGCAGCCGTGGCGACGGCACGAACCTGCATGAGCGGCAGGTCCCCAAAGACGACGGACAGACGCACACCGCGCAGGCCGAGCATCGGGTTGGACTCGACCATGCTGTCGATGCGACGTAGGCGGGCACGCAGGGCGGCGAGCTCCTCCTCGCTGGCGCCAGCGACCTCCTTCTTGGTGATGGCGACCTCGAGCTTGCGAGGATTATCCAGGAACTCATGCAGCGGCGGATCGAGCAGACGAACGACCACATCGCGACCGGACATGGTCTTGAACATCGCTAGGAAGTCCTCGGTCTGGACCTTGAGCAGATCGGCGAGGGCCTGCTGCTTCACGGCCTCATCGTCGGACAAGATAAAGCTCTGAATAATATTCTTGCGGTCGCCCAGGAACATGTGCTCGGTGCGGCACAGGCCAATAGCCTCGGCGCCAAACTCGAGGGCGAGCTCGGCATCCTCGGGATTGTCGGCGTTGACGCGCACATGGTTGGCGTGGCCACAGGTCTCGTCCAGGCGAATCTCGTCGGCCCAGGACAGGATGGTATCCAGGTCACCGGTGAGCTCGGCGGAAACCAGGTCGACGGGACCGTCGACGACGATGCCCTGGGTGCCGTCGATGGAGATGATGTCGCCCTCGTGTAGCACACGGTCGCTGCCCTCGATGCGCACGATCTTCTCGGCGGCATCGATGTGGAAGCGCTCAACGCCGCAGACGCAGGGCGTACCCATGCCGCGGGCGATAACGGCGGCATGGCTCGTCTTGCCACCGTGGCTGGTCAGGATGCCCTCGGCGGCAACCATGCCCTTCAGGTCGTCGGGGTTGGTCTCCCAACGGACCAAGATAACCTTATGGCCCTCGTTCGCGCGCGCGACGGCGTCATCGCTCGAGAACACGACCTTGCCCACGGCGGCGCCGGGGCTGGCGTTGAGGCCGCAAGCCAAAGCCTCGTACTTCTTGGAGGAATCGAACTGCGGGTGCAGGAGCTGGTCGAGCTGTGCGGGATCGATACGGCCCACGGCCTCCTCGCGGGTGATGAGGCCCTCCTCGACCATCTCGATAGCAATGCGCAGGGCGGCGGTGGCGGTACGCTTGCCCACACGGGTCTGGAGCATCCAGAGCTTGCCCTGCTCGATGGTGAACTCAATATCGCACATATCGCGGTAGTGGTCCTCGAGCGTCAGGAACACGCGCTCGAGTTCCTCGCCAGCGGACTCAAGACCCGGGGTGGCCTTGAGGTCGGCGATGGGCTCGGTGTTGCGGATGCCGGCGACGACGTCCTCGCCCTGGGCGTTGACCAGAAAGTCACCGTAGAATTCCTTGGTGCCATCGGCCGGGTTGCGCGTGAAGGCGACGCCAGTCGCAGATGTCTCGCCCTTGTTACCAAATGCCATGGCCTGAACGTTGACGGCGGTACCGAGCTCGTCGGAGATGCCATGCTGCTTGCGGTAGATGCACGCACGCTCGTTCATCCAGCTGCCAAAAACGGCTTGGATGGCAAGGCGCAGCTGGAGCTCCGGATCATGCGGGAAGACGGGCTTGCCGTCGGCGACCTCAAGCTCGGGATACAGGGCGGCCTCGACGTTATCAGAGAAGATACCCTTAAAGGTCTCGACGAGTTCCTGCAGATCCTCGGCCGAAAGCTCGGAATCGACGCGAACACCGGCGACCAGACGAGCCTGGGTCAGGGCGTTCTCGAACAGATCGGCATCGACGCCCATGACGACGTTGGAGAACATCTGGATAAAGCGACGATAGCTGTCCCAGGCAAAGCGCGGGTTCTGTGTCTGAGCGATGAGACCCTGGACGGAATCGTCGTTGAGACCCAGGTTGAGAACCGTGTCCATCATACCGGGCATGGAGAACGGAGCGCCCGACCGCACCGATACGAGCAGCGGGTCGTTGGCGTCACCGAGCTTCTTGCCGCAGCGAACCTCGAGGTCTGCCTCTGCGGCAACGATCTCATCGAGCGCGCCATCAGGCCACACGTTGCCGGCACCGGAGTACTCGACGCAGGTTTGGCAGGTAATGGTAAAGCCGCCGGGAACCGGCAGGCCGATACGGCTCATCTCGGCAAGGTTCGCGCCCTTGCCGCCAAGCACAAAGTTCATGGACTTGTCGCCCTCAGTCACACAAGTGCCCTGGGCGTCGGTGCCAAAACGGTAAACCCTCTTGCAATCGCTCACGATACTTCCCCTTCCATGCGCTCTCGCGCACGACCGTGGTAACGAATCGACCCGCCGGATGCGGGCCGTGAGGGAACTATACGGCGGGTTTCATGCTGGCATGAGAAGAGGATGCGCGGTTTGGTAAACGTGCTAAAACGAGCGGTAAACGGTAGATAAAGGTGGTTACCTTATGAAGATATCACTACAAGAAACACGCAGGTCAAATGCGTGTAATTTGCTAAATCGCTTTACCGTTATCAGGTATTTTTTAGCTACCCAAATAAGCTAGCTTTGTTGGGCGCGACGGGCTGCACGGCGGGCCCTGGCTTCTCGGATCTCTTCGAGGTGGGCAATGATCTCGGAGGCGCTCTCCTCGATCGCCTTACCATCGGTACGCACCACAAAGCAGCCTAGGCGCTTCATGAGCGCACGGGCTTCCTCGAGCTCGCTGTGCACGCTCTCGGGCTCGGCATAGGAGCCGGCAACGGCACGAGCGTAGTCATCGCCCAAGCGGCTATCGCGAATTTCGGAAATCACATCGACGGTCGAAATCAGGCCGAAGAGGCGCATCGGGTCGACCTCGTAAATCGACTTGGGCGGCTCCATGCCATGCGCCAGTGGGACATTGGCGACCTTGTAGCCCTGATAGGCCAAATACATCGACAGCGGCGTCTTGGACGTGCGCGATACGCCCAGCAGCACG